>NZ_JBALOV010000035.1:0-210626 GCF_036965045.1 Bacillus sp. JJ1533
CATAATACAGGACTTGACATAGAACTCGCCCGCAAGTGTCCAAAAGAACGTATGATATTGACAGAAGTTGATAGAACCCGAGATTCCGAGTCCAAAAGAGCATGTGATTTTGACACAATTTAGTAGAACCTGTGCTCCTGAGTCCAAAAGCGAAAGTGATTCTGACACCAATTTGGCGAACCCGTGCCCCTGAGTCCAAAAGCCCCCGTGATTCTGACACAACTCAGACAAACCCGCAAGCACGAGTCCAAATCAACTAACAATCTGACAGAGACGAGTTATTTCTTCCCATTTCATGGACGATAGAAGTAATCCATTCTTTTTAACAGAACACACACCCAAGCCTCTTTACCTATCTGCAGGAAAGACTAGCCCCATTTGATTTCGAGCTTCGTCCAGAATTTCCATTACGGAAATTGAGTTTTTATATGAATTGACCTTTGATTCGAGTTCGCCACATTTAATAAGATTGATAAATTCCTTTGCTTCGTAATACATTGTGTGCTTGTCAGGGAGTCTTGAGATGTCCTCTTTTCTGCCATCCCGGTAGTGAATTTCTACTTTCTGAGGTCCCGAGATTTTATCGATAAGAATGCTGCCATTTTCACCTTGAATTTCAGACGGGATATAGGAGTTGGTGATTTTTGAAAACATCATCATGCCCTCCATATCTTTGTAGTGGGCAAGAATGCTCCCTTCACCATCCACGCCTGAATCAAGCATGAGACCACTGGCCTTGATTGAATCAGGTTTTCCGAATAATTGAACCATTGGATACACACAGTACACACCTATATCCATTAATGCCCCATTTGAAAATTCCGGCTTGAAGGCATTTAAAATTATTCCTTCCTTATAGGCATCATAGCGAGAGGAATATTGGCAATAGCTCGCAAAATAGCGGCGAACGGGACCAATTTTATGTAAGTTCTCGCGGATGCTCGAATAAGAAGGCAGAAATCCTGATTTCAGGGCTTCCATTAAGAGCACTTTATTTTCTTTTGCGGTTTGAATCATTTCCTTTAACTCTCTTGCATTTGAGGCAATCGGCTTTTCACAAAGAACATGCTTACCATGCTTTAATAGAATGATTGCTTGCGAAGCATGAAAGGATGTCGGGCTAGCGATATAAACTGCATCCAATACATCAGATTGTGCCATTTCTTCAATAGAGGTAAAGGTATAGGATGCGTGATATTTGTCGGCAAATTCTTTTGCTCGCTCCTCTGTCCGTGAATAGACAGCTGTTAGTGAAAAGTCTTCAATTGCTTTTGCTGCTTCCAAAAAAGCATCTGTAATCCAGTTGGTTCCGATTACTCCAAAACGAATCATAAATTATCCTCCAAATGTAAAAATTAGAACATAGACTCATTATAACAAACATACACAACTTGGAAAAAATGATAAAATGAATTGCATACATAAGAGAATAGGGATGAGGAAATTGAAAGTTTTTTTTAGTTCATTACAATGGCTTGCTTTTATCATTGCGAGTTCAGTTGTAGCACCAATCGCGATTGCGGCACTTTATGGTATGGACCCAGCAGAAACGGCAAGCTTTGTGTCGCGGACATTTCTAGTATTAGGATTAGCAGGTTTGGTCCAAGTCTATTTTGGACATCGTTTGCCGCTTAATGAAGGTCCAGCAGGTTTATGGTGGGGCGTGTTTATTATTTATGCGGGGTTAGGGCCAACCTTGTATGGATCAGGGCAAGAGACACTAAGAGTAATTGAAGCAGGAATTTTAGTAAGTGGGATCCTCTTTATGCTATTAAGTGTACTAGGTATTATTAATCGACTTTCAAAGTTGTTTACACCGGTAGTGACTGGGACCTATTTAATACTACTTTCATTACAGCTGAGTGGTTCGTTTATAAATGGAATTTTCGGAGTTGGCTACCGTGGCGAAGAAACAGTCAATCTAAAAATTGCTGGTATTTGTCTATTTATTATCTTTTTTACATTTGTTTTTGCAGAAAAAGGGCCTCGAGCATTAAAGCAATACTCGGTTCTGATCAGCTTAGCCCTCGGTTGGATTATTTTTGCGGTATTTGGCCTTACAGAGCCACTTAACGTGACATCGGATAAATTAATTGATATACCTCGCATTTTTGCTTTTGGAACACCGGTTTTTGATAGTGGAATGATTGCTACATCAATCCTTGTAACGTTATTACTTTTGACAAATTTAATCGCAAGTGTAAGAGTTGTTGAACAGGTACTACACTCACAAAAAATCAAAACTGAAGAAACAAGATTTCGCTCAGTTGGATTTATGGCGGGGGTTAACCAAATGCTTGCAGGACTATTTTCAGGTGTCGCGCCTGTACCAATCTCGGGAGCTGCAGGTTTCATTGCGACCACGAAGATCAATACAAGACTTCCATTTATTGTTGGAAGTTTTATATTAGTCGGGATTAGTTTTTTTCCTAAAATCATGAACTTTGTTTCAGGTTTGCCGGCACCCATTGGCTATGCAACGGTTTTTATTATTTTTGCAAACCTCATGCTGCCGGCCTTAGCTGCATTTGACAACATGGCAAATAAAAGTCGTTCTCGAATGATTATAGTTTTTTCATTATTCGTAGGGGTAGGGTCAATGTTTGTTCCTTCAGCTGCTTTTAAGGATGTGCCACCTATTTTAACCGCGGTTTTAAACAATGGACTTGTATTGGGAACCGTTGTCGCTATCATAATTGAACAGACTGTAGTAAGACTAGGCTCCAAAAAGAGAGTTAGAGCCTAGTCGTGGGGTATGCAATTATGCTACTATAAAGAAAAATCTGTTAAATAGGTTTGCTAGTTTGATAGAGGTGACTGGATGGATACGGTAAAAATGTATACAGCTTTTACGAAAAAGGCCTTTATGAGATCGGCTGCTTATCGATTTGATGTGTGGACAAGGCTGGTTTCAAATATTATCTTTCTATTAATGTGGATGTCAATTTGGTATGCACTTTATGCTGGAAAAGAAGAAGCAAGTGGAATTTCATTAACTGCCATGCTTACGTATGTTGTCGTCAGTCAATTTTTAACGGCAGTTAATGGTGCGGGAACACCGTTATGGGAACTGCAGGAAAAGGTGCGAACAGGGGATATTGCACTGGAATTGATGAGACCTTTTGATGTGCCGCTAAGATATTTGTTTGCCGATTTTGGTAGTGTCGCATTTTATATGGTTACCGCGTTAGTTCCGTTATATATTCTGTTGTTTTTCTTTGTTGACCTAAGCTTGCCAACCTCATGGCAGACATGGATTTTATTTATAGTTTCAGGGTTTTTAGGTTTTCTCATTCGATACTGTATCGAGCTGACATTTGGCTTATTCACGTTCTGGCTGATTGAAACAGGAGGGATTGAGGATATCTTTTATTTTTCTGTTTCGCTTTTATCCGGTTCTGTCATTCCGTTATGGTTTTTCCCAGGTTGGTTGCAAACGTTTGCGACATATTTACCGTTTCAAGGAATCTATTTTATTCCAAATGCAATTTTTATAGAGGAAATTACAGGTAAGGCAGTGTTCCTATCAATCGGAATTCAACTATTTTGGGTGGCGGTATCATATGGAATCCTCCGATTTGTTTGGCGTAAAGCATCAAACAAAGTGATTGTGCAGGGAGGGTGAGCCATGAAAAAAATAATCGAATACGTCCAATTATATTTTCGACTTGTTGGAGCGGGTGTCCGTGCCCAAATGCAGTATCGTTTTGCCTTTATCATGCGTATTGTAGGAATGGTCGCAGCATATACTGGAACGGCAGTAACGATGTGGATCATGCTTTATCAATTTAAAGAGCTTGGTAAATGGAACTTTTATGAACTCCTTTTTTTATTTGCGCTTGCCGTGTTGTCATGGGGATTTTGTATCATTCTCTTTTTCCATTTTAGAAGTTTGGATACATATATTGTGAATGGAACATTTGACCGGTTTCTTGTTCGACCAATCAATCCATTCTTTCACTTTATGGCGATGAAATTCGATATTGGGGCAGCAGGTCAGTTCATTTTTAGTATCATGGTCTTTATATGGGTGAGCAATGTTCTTGAGATTCAATGGCAATTTGGAAAACTCCTCTTTTTATTTGGTGCGATTCTTGGGGGAATCCTTGTTCAAGGGGGATTGCTCGTGTTTATTTCGGCAATTGCTTTCTGGACGACAAAATCAGAGCGTTTTTATTGGGTCGTGATGTATCCAGCCCGAAATTTAACAAACTATCCGCTAGCGATTTATCCAAAAGTCGTTCAATGGGTAACGGCGTTTGTCGTTCCATTTGGTTTTGTGAACTATTTCCCAGCAGCGGTGATATTAGATAAGGAAACACCGTATTTTCCTGCCTATATCGGGTATTTAACACCGCTAGTCGGAATCGTGTTTTTTACACTTGCCTATAAGGTGTGGATGCTTGGTTTAAGTCGTTATAAAAGTGCTGGATCGTGAAAAGGGGGGAGTATCTTGGCTATTATTGAGGTTGAAAATGTAAGGAAAGAATTTAAGATTGCAAAAAGGGAGACCGGTTTCGTTGGCGCGATAAAAAGTGTGATCAATAGGCAATTTGAAACGAAAGCAGCGGTAAACGATATTTCATTTTCGATTGAAAAAGGAGAGATGGTTGGCTATATTGGACCAAATGGGGCTGGAAAGTCTACGACGATTAAAATGCTTACCGGAATCCTTGTTCCGTCAAGTGGATCAATCCGGGTAAATGGGATTATTCCATATGAAAACAGGAAAGAAAATGCGAAAAACATAGGGGTCGTGTTTGGCCAACGAACACAGCTTTGGTGGGACTTGCCGACAATTGAGTCATTTGAATTACTTAAGGAAATCTACCGTGTTCCAAATGCGCGTTATAAAGAGAATATGGATACTTTCTCAGAAATCTTGGGGTTAGGTGAATTTATGAATACGCCAGTTCGTCAACTGTCACTTGGTCAGCGAATGAGAGCGGATATTGCAGCCTCGCTTTTACATGATCCAGATATTTTGTTTTTGGATGAACCAACCATTGGTCTTGATGTTGTCGCAAAAGAGAAAATGCGTGAATTTATTCAAGAAATCAATAAGCTTCGCGATGTGACGGTGATTTTAACAACCCATGATATGGAAGACATTGAAAAGCTATGTAAACGGATGGTTCTGATTGATCACGGGCAAAAGGTATATGATGGCGACATTGCTGCAGTAAAATCACGCTACGGAAAAATGCGGACGTTGATTGTGGATGTTGAGGAAAATGGAATGGATCTTCACGTTTCAAATGGGGAAATTTGCAAAGAAGAAGGGAATAGAAAATGGATTCGCTTCAATCGGGATGATTTTTCAGCGTCAGATGTGATTTCGCAAATTACACAAACCCATAATATTACGGATTTAACAGTAGAAGAGCCAGAAATTGAATCAATCATCAGTCGAATTTATCAAGAAGGCTTTACGAAGGAAGAAGTACCGGTGAAAGCTTGATATTTTGAAGAGTAAAAGCCCTACGAAAAAATAATTCGTAGGGCTTCCTTATGTGTTATGGACGTTATTTTATTTCTATGGCCGTTAGGCAGGGTTCTATGGCTATTATTTTATTTCTATGGCCATTATTCTAACTTCTATGGACATTAGCAAAATACGGCGCCGAAGCACATTTTAAAAGAACAGATAAGCCATCCCAACAATGATTGGTAGAGTAATAAGCGTACGTTCCAAGAAGAGCATCACTAAGTCTAGAAACGAAAGGGGCAACTTAGAACCGAGTATTAATCCGCCAACCTCAGACATGTAAATTAACTGAGTGATAGATACACCCGCGATGACAAATCGAGTTAAATCGTTTTCGATGCCTGCCCCGATAATGGATGGCAGGAACATATCCGCAAATCCAATTACCATTGTTTCAGATGCAGCAACGGCCTCTGGCACCTGGAGTAAAGTGAGAATTGGTACAAATGGTGCTCCTAGATATTTGAAGACTGGGGTGAATTCTGCAATAATTAATGCGATTGTTCCGATCGCCATGACCACTGGAACTACGCCCATCCACATATCTAAGACGTTTTGCATACCGCCTTTTAACACTTTCGAAAAGTCCGCACTTTTTCTCGCTTGAATGACCGCTTGTTCCATACCCCACTGGAAACGACTTATATTCATTGGAATGTTTTCGTCTGCCTTTTGTGTTGTACCTTCATAATACGTATCCGTTTTTCGAGATAATGGTGGAATTCTAGGCGTAATAATGGCCGCCGCTAAACCTGCAAGTAAGATGGTAAGATAAAACGGACCAAACATATTTTCTAATCTCATTTGAGCTAAAATGACAACTGTAAACGTAATGGAAACAACAGAGAAGGTTGTTGCAACGATGGCTGCTTCCCTTTTTGTGTAGTAACCATCCTCATATTGCTTATTCGTAAGAAGCACTCCAACGGTGCCATCTCCTAACCAAGAAGCAATGGCATCTACCGATGAACGCCCAGGTAATCTGAAAAGGGGACGCATCACCTTTGTCAGTAAAGCTCCAAATAGCTCGAGCAGACCAAAATCAAGTAATAATGGTAAAAACAGTCCTGCAAATAAAAATACCGAAAATAAAACAGGAATTAAATCAAATAACAACGTGCCGCCTGTAGTAGCTGACCAAATAGCAGAAGGACCCAGCTTGAATAAGGTCATAATTGCAAAAATCATTCCAAGTATTCGTGTTACCACCCATACGGGAGATACATAAAATAGTCCCGATAAAAATGGAGATTTCGTAATAAAAGCTGGTTTAATAAATACTGTAAACATGGAAATCATACCAGTTATGGTGACTAATCCAGTCATGATATATGGGATTGATTCACCTAATATATCTTGGACAATCCCTGCCAAGATGGCAACAGGGATCGTGAATGCATCTTGATATTGGAACGGTACAATAAATAAAAGAATTCCGAGCAAGGAAGGAATAATAAATTTTAAATAATCCATAATTGTAGGTTTCTCTTGTTGTCTTTGAATTGCCATAGTTGTTTCACCTCTTAAAAAAGTCACAAATCCTACTTTATAATAATTCGCATAAAAATGCGAGGCTTTTTTAAATAAAAATGCTTCCAATTGTATAAAAATACTATTCTGAAAATGACCGTTGTTTTTTTGTATCATACCCAACAAAAGGGAATACTAAAAGAAAGGAGTGATTACCTATGAAAAAACGTCAAAAAAAGGAAGAGCCGACAATTGCTGTCGGAATGGACACAGAAGATGAATTAAGAGAAGATGCCTCGATGAAAGAAATTGAAAAGGGCGATTACACACAGGTCACAACCCTTTCATATGACGAATATGATCCAAGCTAGAGGGAAACGAAAAGCATTGTCACAAGTGATGATGCTTTTCTCGTTTGTGGGAATAAAACCCAAGTTATCGGATTTCCTTAATAAGACAACCTCAAAAATGTTAAAATTGTAGTATACTTAAACAATGATTTTAAAGCGGTAGATTCATAAACTAGGAGAATGACGATGTTACAGAAACTCAACAAAAAATTAGAGAAACTCATGCCACTCATTACACCTACAAGTGTCGTATTGGGTGTTTTACTAACTGCATACTTAGCTCCTTTTTCATATTTAGTACCGTGGATTTTTGCATTCATTACCTTTTCAGGAGCGTTAAGTTCAAGTTTTGGTTCTCTAAAACGAGCTATTACACATCCATTTCCAATCTTAATTGCTCTTTTTACTCTACATTTGATCATGCCTGCCTGGGCTTGGATTGTTGGCCATCTAACCTTTCCAGGCGATAGCTTTACGATTACCGGATTAATATTAGCAGTGGTGATTCCAACCGGAATTTCTAGCTTTATCTGGGTCGCAATGAAGCACGGGAATATTGCACTAACACTATCGATTATCTTAATCGATACATTAATTTCACCATTTGTTGTGCCGTATAGTTTAACGTTATTTGTTGGCAGTAATGTTGAAATGGATGTTCTCAGCATTATGCAAGGCCTCTTTTTCATGGTTGTACTGCCATCAGTTCTTGGTATGCTCGTTAACCATCTTACAAAAGGTAAATGCACGAAAACACTTAGCCCAAACCTCGCACCTTTTTCAAAGCTTGGACTTGGAGTCGTAGTCATGATCAATAGTGCAGAAATAGCACCGTATTTACAAAATGTAAATCTAAAATTGATTATCATCGGTGCCGTGGTATTCTTTATCGCATTCTGTGGATATTTGATTGCATGGGGCATTGGGCGCTTAATGAAATTAGATCCTGACGTGATCATCGCGCTTATCTTTACGGGAGGTATGCGTAATATTAGCGCAGGAGCTGTCATTGCAATAACATTCTTCCCAGCAGAGGTAGCTGTTCCAGTCGTTGTCGGAATGCTGTTCCAGCAATTATTGGCTTCGATTTACGCGCTGTTCATTGACCGTGTTTATTCCTTCGAACGCCTTGAACAAAAATTTCCTGCATAACCAGCGTTAGCCGAATGGGCTTGCGCCATGGGGAGAAAAACTTGTTTGTTTGAAATTATAAAATACGAGAAGAATAGGATATAGAAATAAGAAGGGGGATTTACAATGGAAGAAGCAAAATATTGCAGGGAATCGTTTGTAGTGAAGACGAGCAATGTATTTCCACCTGATACAAATTATCATGGAACCATGTTTGGCGGTAAACTAATGGCCTATATTGACGATGTTGCTTCCATTTCAGCCGTAAGACATTCACGCTCGCCAGTTGTAACTGCATCAACAGATTCTGTTGACTTTCTAAACCCGATTTATGAAGGAAGCTCTGTTTGTTTAGAGGCTTATGTGACATACACAGGTCGATCATCGATGGAGGTATTTGTAAAGGTGATTGCTGAGGATTTATATAACGGAGAACGGCATATTTGCGCATTATCGTTTTTAACATTTGTCGCATTAGATGAGAACGGCAAACCAAAGCCTGTCCCAAAAGTCATTCCGAGATCGGAAGAAGAAAAGATGCTTCATGAATCTGCAAAAGAACGTGCTGAAAATCGAAAAAGACGCAAAAAAGAAAATGAGAAAATGGCATCAAAATTTAGCCTCGCCTTACCTTGGGAAGTGTAAAAAAGGTTGTCCACAGTCTATCTTGACTTGGACAACCTTTTTCAATTACTACGTTGTTCTTTTAATAAATCACGAATCTCAGCAAGAAGCTGCTCTTCATTGGATGGAGTTTGTTCTGCAGGTTTTTCCTCTTCTTTTTTCTTAAAGCGCTGGAAAAAACGGATAAAGAGAAAAATAGAGAAAGAAATAATTAAAAAGTCCAAAACGGTTTGTAGAAAAGCACCATACATGATTTCCTCACCATTAAAGGGGATAGAAGCCTTTGAGATGTCTACTCCACCAAGCAAAAATCCAATTAGTGGCATAATAATATCGTTTACGAGTGATGTCACAATTTTTCCGAAGGCTCCTCCAATAATAACCCCGATTGCGAGATCAATGACATTGCCTTTTAACGCAAATTTTTTAAAATCATTTATCATATTGTCGTTCTCCTTTCAAAAGCCCTTTTTTATTCTATCCAAATTCCTAAAAAAGAGAATAGTCCAAAGGGATTATCCTTTGAACCTCTCTAGTTGATGTAGCATGTTTTCATTTCTTAAAATTTCAATCTGTCTGTCACCTAATAAATCAAAATGGGGGAAGCCTGTCCGGTTATGAATATACTTTGAAGGAATACCATATTTTTTTCCCCAACTTTTAAGTTTGTCAAGGTCAGCACAGCCAACCTTTGTCACCGTCGTCATTCCTGGAAAACGGTCGTCAATCCAATAATGGGTAAGAAATGCGATTTCCCCATCCGAAACCTTCTTCTTCCACTCAAGTAGCTCCCTGCGTTTAATACCAAAGGCCATAAACGTTTCACCTCAAAATCTATGCTTTATCTTAGCTCATCTTATAACAAAAGGAAAGATTGTGCTAGAATTGGCGGCCGTGATAATGAGGAGAAAATAGAATATCTAGTAAATATAGGTCTTTAGTCGCGGGTCATTTTGTTGAAAAATGAAATAAAGGAATCAATTTTAGATAAATATTCCTGTTTATTTGATTAAAATGGAGAAAAGATTCTCCTTTTGTTGTAAATGTGCTATTATTTAGATAATTCTAAAAAAAGGGGAGGGTAGACATTCTTACATCGTTGAAATACATAAAAGTAAACAGAAAAGAAAAGTAAAAAAAGGAGCGAGATATGAAAAAATTAATTGCTATTGTTACTGCTTTCTTATTGTTAACTTTTTTGGTTGTTCCGGTTTCAGCTAAGGGTGGGAATGATACTGCTAGGAAGAATGTATTACAGAATTTAGTAAAAGATCCGGATAAAAAGGCCAGAATACTCTGGTATGACTTGTCTGCAAATATCGAATATCTAAATACGAAAGAAAAAGTGAAAGAAATCGTTGGCAAAACAGCAAAAGCGAATATAGACACGATCGTTCTTGATATAAAAAATTCAACAGGTTTTGTTGCCTATAAAAGTGATTTAGCTCCTCATGCAAGTACATCAAAGAAGATTGATAAATTTCAAGGGTACCCCGCGAATTATGATTTATTACAAAATGTAATTGAAGAGGCACATAAATATGGAATAAAAGTCCATGCGGCTATCAATGTTTTTTCGGAGGGAAGCACAACATACCAAGAAGGGCCAGCATATGAGAACCCAGAATGGCAATCCGTCATTTATGAGGGGTCGAGGGTGGCAACAGCTGCTAACGGAGAAACAAGGAAAATTGATGGTTCAAATACCACAAGAAATACAAATTATCTTGTTCTATATACGCCAGACAAGTATGATGTTTCTCCTGCAAATCGTTGGGGGGCAGAAGTACAAGTTACAGATGGCGTTGTCACACAGGTTTCTGACAGGAACACATATGGAACACCAGCCTTAGAAATTCCTGAAAACGGCTACGTTTTATCTGGTCACGGTACAGCAAGAACATGGCTGCTTGATCATGTTAAGGTTGGCGATGCAATCGACATCTCATCAACAGAAACAAAACTTGTGCCATCTTCACAAGCGGCAGGTCATTCAACATTTGTAAACCCAATTCGTGAGGATGTCCAAGAGTATGAATTAGGGATCATTGAAGAATTAGTTACAAAATATGATGTAGACGGAATCGTTCTTGACCGCGCAAGGTACAACAATATTTATGCGGACTTTAGTGAACTAAGCCGTGAAAAATTTGAAGAGTATATTGGTAAAGAAGTTCAGAACTTCCCTCAAGATATTTTTGAAATCAAATTTGACGGTAACGGGCAACAAAGTATTGAAGAGGGACCTTTGTATAAAGAATGGATTGAGTGGCGTGCAGGGAATATCCAGTCTTTCTTCCAAAAGGCAGAGAAAACAATCCATGATCTAAAAGAGGATGTTTATTTTAGCACATATGTAGGTGCATGGTATTCTGATTATTACAGTGAAGGTGTGAACTGGGCAAGTAGAACACATCAACCTGATTATAGCTGGACTTCAGACAACTATCACAAGACAGGTTATGCTGAAACATTGGATTTCATCATGACCGGAACGTATTTTGAACAAGTTACAAAAGAAGAAGCAATTGCTAATGGCAGAATTGCTGAGCATAGTGTTGAAGGCTCTGCTGAGCTGGCTATGGATGTCATTAATGAATCGACTTTTGTATACGGAAGTCTGTATCTCAATCAATATAGTAACAATCCAGAGCAGTTCCGTAAGGCCCTGCGAAAGGATATCGAATTAACACATGGTGTTATGTTATTTGATTTGGTCTATCTAGAATGGTTTGACTGGTGGCATATCGTGGAGGAGGAATTTGCGGAACCAAGTGAAACTCCGCATCATATACCAGGACTTCTAAAAATGGTACGAAGCGATACGTAATACGAAAGGGGGAGCGGGTTATCTCAATCTGCTCCTTTTTCGTTCGATAAAATAGTTTGAATCTTGGAAAGAGTAAATTTATACTAAAATCAGGAAATTATCTCCATCTCACTGAAAAATGGAGGTAATATCCATATTTTTAAAATAGAAAGGGAGATTATATGAAAATACAAATTTTAGGTACGGCTGCGGCAGAGGGATTTCCTGGGTTGTTTTGTAACTGTAAACATTGTAAAAAGGCAAGAGATTTAGGGGGAAAGAATATAAGAACTCGGTCTTCAACGATTATTGATGATACCATTAAGATTGATTTTCCACCGGATACCTATCACCATGTATTAACACATAATCTCGATCTTTCGAAAATTGAGCATTTATTATTTACACATACCCACATGGACCATTTTAATCCGAAGGACCTTGGAATGAGAACACCAGGATTTGCCCATGATTTTTCATATCCGCTTCATATATATGGAAATGATGCGGCCATCTACAAATGTAAAGAAGTATTATGGCACACGGAGAATTATTTTACTTTTTCTTTAATGCATCCGTTTACTACATACCAGGTTGGTACAGCAAAGGTAACTCCATTGCCTGCAGACCATAACCCGTTAGAAACATGTTTTCTCTTTTATGTTGAAAAGGATGGAAACAAGATATTTCATGGACATGACACAGGGTGGTTTCCGGAACAAACGTGGGAATGGTTATCCACCAAGAAAATCGATGTAGCCATTCTGGATTGTACAAATGGGCTTTTACCAGGAAGAAGAAATCATCTTAATATAGAGGCAGTTAAAGACATACAGAAAGTATTCTTTGATAAAAAGATCATGTCGAATGAAGGTCAAATCATCGCAACTCATTTTTCCCATAATATTGGCTTAATGCATGAGGATTTAGAGGAAATCTTTGCTACAAGTGGTATTAAAGTGGCCTATGATGGAATGATCCTCCATGTTTGAGTTTCCCATTCTAATGGGAATAATCTCTCAGCTAAGAAAAAGATGTAATGTATACACTAAAACTATTTAAGGAAAACAAAGGAATCGAGGGTGCCAATGCTATTCTATGAAAAACAAATCCAAGAATTCGAAAACTATATACCTGAACTGACTAGAGAAAGGGACTTTGAACAATTTTGGGAGGGTACCTTAAGAGAATCAAATGAAACTCCTCTCCAAATTGAAATGAAAAAGATCGACTATCCCATCAATCAAATTGTAGCTTACAGCCTAACATACAAGGGATTTGAAGAAACTCCAATAAATGCTTTTTATATTTTGCCTAACAACCATAGTGGAGACTTGCCGTGCATCATTACATTTCATGGATATGGTGGTAACAAAGGTTCAATATCTAATTATGTGAAATGGATTATTCAGGGATATGCCGTTTTGGCCGTAGACTGTCGAGGACATGGAGAAAGTGCCGAGGACACACACTATTCAGTTGGTGCTACTGGAACATGGGCTACACAAGGAATTTTAGATAAAAATGAATATTATTATAGAAAGCTATACATGGATTGCAAACGTGCAGTCGATGTTGTTTTTACGAGAGACGAAATCGATAAATCGAGAATTTGCTTACACGGAGCAAGCTTAGGTGGTGGTATTTCATTAGCGGTTGCGGCTCTAGACAATCGTCCATCATTAGTAGTTGCCGATGTTCCAAATATGTGTAATATCGAACTTGCCATCCAGCAAAAATTCGAAGGATCCCTCATGAGTGTTGAAAATTTTATGCACAGATACCCTCAAAAAAGTAAACAGGTATTTAAAACACTTTCTTATTTCGACAATCTAAATTTAGCGCCGAAGATCAAGAGTAAAACTAGAATTTCAGTCGCGTTTAAGGATTTAATTTGTCCGCCTCAATCCATTTACGGGGTGTACAACTTAATTGATGCATCAAAGTTAATCATTGCATACCCATTTTCAGGTCATGATGCGCCAGGAATCATCTCTCATATCGATGGAACGATTGCTTATATTAAGGAAAACTTATAGAAAATCTAAGACTGCTAGGGAAAGAGATTCGTTCTCTTTTTTAATAGATTTAAATTTCTAAAGATTGTAACAATTGTATTGACAAGGTAAATTTCTTACCATAAAATAAAATTTGAAGAATATATTCACTATTAAGATAATTTTTGGGAGCAAAGTTCCACCATGCTGTGAATGTTCTTCAATTAAAAAAGGGGGAAATCGAATTGAAAAGAATGAAAAGGCTTTCAATGTTGTTGATCGTTTTAATGCTTTTTGTTGCAGCTGCCTGTTCGAAAAATGAAAGTGCAGGTACTGATAACGAAGGTAAGAAAGAAGAAAAAAAGAATGTTGAAATTAAGTTTTGGACGATTTCACTAAGCCCTACATTTGATGATTACATAAATGGTTTAGTCGACCAGTTTGAAGAGGAAAATCCTGGGGTTACCGTGGTTTGGGAAGATATTCCGTATGATACTGTTGAACAAAAAACGTTAACAGCCGCGGCATCTGGTCAGCTTGCTGACGTTATGAACTTAAACACAGATTACCTTAAGAAACTTGCAGCTGTTGGGGCTGTGATGGATCTTACAGAGAAAGCAGCTGATGTTAAGGCTGATTTCTTTGAAGGGGTATGGGAAGCTGGTAATTTAGGTGACAAAACATATGCACTTCCTTGGTATCTATCAACTGGCGGTATATTATACAATAAGGAATTATTAGAAAAGGCTGGTATTGACCATCCACCTGCAACTGAAGAAGAATCTTGGGAAATGTCAGAGATTCTCTATGAAAAATTAGGGGTATATGGAAATACGCCAATTGACATCCATTTATTCTTACCTCAAAATGGTATTCCTTTAGTCTCAGAAGACTTAAAGAGTGCTGCCATTAATACGCCTGAGGCAGTTGAAGTGTTTAAGACTTTTAAAGAGCGTTTTGATAAAGGTCTAATTCCGAAAGAAATCTTGTTGGCTCAAGCCAAACCAAACGAGTGGTATGCACAAGAGAAAATGGCATGGTGGGGAACTGGACCACAACTATATCGTCAGGTTAAGGACCTCTCACCAGAAGTATATGATAAATCTGATGCGGCACCGGCAATTGTTGGTTCGTCTGGATTTAGACATGTATCGATCATGAACATTGCGGTTTCTGCAAAATCCAAGGCTCCTGATGAGGCAGTTAAATTTGCTAAATTTGTTACAAACGCTGAAAGCCAGTTAGCATTCAGTAAAATTGTCGCGATTCTTCCATCAGTAAAAGAGGCTGCGGCTGATGAATTCTTCACTCAAGGTGAAAACTCTGATGATCCTGCAGAAAAAGGTAAATTTTATGCTGCGAAACAGTTAGATATTGGAAAGGATATGTTTGCTCCTGTTGAAAATATTTCAGAGATTAATAAGGCTGTCAACGAAGAATTCCACAAGGTCTTATTAGAAGATAAAGATCCGCAGAAAGCAATTGAAGATGCTGAAGCTAAGATTAACGAGCTTCTAAAGACGAAATAAAGACACATCCACATTCGACAATTCAATAAGAGAATGATAGTAATTTCTATGGCATTCATGATTGCTTAGGCATAGTGAATGTCTTCTTTTCTAAGTGTGGGGCTAGAAGAAAACTCCACTAATTAACGTTTTATTTTATCAAATATAACTGATATTCATAGATGATAACAGACTAGCATTCGTGACTATAGTAGGAGTGATTGTATGTATAAAGCAAGACACGCTTGGATGTTTCTTTTACCAACCGGTATTTTGTTAACAACATTTACTTTACTCCCAGCACTCGCAGCTCTGGGGCTGAGCTTTACAGAATACAATGTATTTATGGGAACGGTAGATTGGGTTGGGTTAGAAAATTTCATAAGAGCATTTAAAGATGAAGAGTTTTGGAATGCATTAAAAAATACAGCTTATTATTGGGTTTTAGTTACACCTGCACTCGTTGTTCTTCCAGTATTCCTTGCAATTCTTGTTAATCAGCAGTTAATAGGAATCAAGTTATTTCGATTAACCTATTATTTCCCTGCATTAGTTTCCGTTGTCATTACAGCAATTTTGTGGAACTGGTTATTTGCAAGCGATGGAATTTTTAATTATGTGTTAAGTCTTATTGGTATCAGTCCGATTGATTGGTTAACAAGTCGGGGATTTGTAATGATTAGTCTTGCAATAGTTACGATATGGCAGGGCTTAGGTTACTATATGCTTTTTTATCTAGCGGGGTTACAGTCTGTACCAACCGATTTATACGAAGCAGCTGAATTGGATGGAGCTGGGTTCTGGAAGAAACATATTCATATTACGTTTCCTATGTTAAAGCCCATTATTTTCTTTACGGCTGTTATATCAACGATGTCAGCCTTTAAAGAGTTTACATTAATGTTGACAATGACAGATGGTGGACCAATAGGGGCATCAAAAACCGTTGTGTTCCTTGTATTTGAAAAAGCGTTTAGACAACTGGAAATGGGATATGCTAGTGCGATTTCTTTTATTCTATTTATTATCATTTTAATTTTGACTTTATTAAATAAACGAACACTGGATAACCCGTCTTAAGGAGGTCAAGTAATATATGCAGCCTACACAAACAAACACAAATACAGTGCCAGACATGAAACCAAAAGGGCAGTTTCGGAATCTACCAAGTAAAAGGAAGATTGGTCGTCTGCTAATATCCTATTTCTTTTTATTAGTCGTAATGGTTGTAATGATTGTGCCTTTTTTATGGTCAGTCTCGACTGCATTAAAGGGACAAAACGAAGCTATCTTTTCATTTCCTCCACAGTTTATTCCTGAAAATATCACCTTAGATAATTTTATAACTGTATGGAATACACTCCCAATTCCTCTTTATTTATGGAATAGTACAATTTTAGCCTTTTGGGGAGTGGTTTTACCATTAATATTTTGTTCGTTAGCCGCTTATCCGTTAGCCCGAATGAATTTTAAAGGGAAAAATATTGTGTTTTTAGTTATTCTCTCCACGATGATGATACCTGCAGAAGTAACCATGATACCGATTTATTTGATTCTGGAAAAATTGCACCTAATTGGTTCATTTGCTGGTGTTATCTTGCCTGGGGCAGTTACGGCATTTGGTATCTTTTTAATGAGGCAGGCATTTATGGGTATCCCCAAGGAAATTGATGAATCTGCCATTATTGATGGCGCCAGACCTTGGCAAATTTGGTGGTATATTATGATACCGATGGTTAAGCCGATGCTTGCGACATTAGCTATTTTAAGTTTCATTGTTTCTTGGAACAATTTCTTATGGCCGCTTCTTGTTTTACAAGATCCAAACACATATCCATTAACAGTAGGTTTATATGACTTAAAAGGAGCCTTTGTAACGAATACTCGACTTGTTTCGGCAGGTGCAATAATTGCACTCATACCAATCTTAATTGTTTTTGTAGCATTTCAAAATTACTTTATTAAAGGTGCCTATAGCAGTGCCGTTAAGGGGTAAATGCTGCCAATTTAGTTTTGAAAATAATTCTTAATCGTATCCAATATCACATAGAATATGATGTAAAAGATCCCCATTTACCATTTTTTTTTGGATAACGGTGAAGAAAAAATCCTTTATGCTGTTTTGATGGTGGATTATTCTTTCATACGTTGGTGCGATTTTAAAAAAGAGGGGAAATGATGAAGAAACAACAGTTTTTGGACTTAATATACAAACAATTAATCGTTTCGTGTCAGGCTTTAGAGGATGAGCCATTACATGGCGCGATGTATATGGCCAAAATGGGTCTTGCTGCCAAAATGGGTGGTGCTGTAGCGATACGGGCAAATGGAAAGGAAGATATCATTGCAATTCGGGAAGCAACAGGATTGCCGACGATTGGCATTATCAAACGAGATTACCCGGATAGTGAAGTGTTTATAACACCTACGTTAAAGGAGGTTTCTGAGTTAATTGAATCTGGAACAGATGTTATCACACTTGATGCAACGTTTCGAGATCGACCAAACGGCGTTACCTTTAAAGAGTTAGTCTTGTATATCAGAAGGAATAGTTCAAGTCTAATCATGGCGGATGTGTCTACAGTTGCAGAAGGTATCTCTGCTGTTGAGGAGGGATGTGACCTTATCTCTACCACACTGTCAGGATATACGCCGTATAGTCCGCAATTGGAAGGACCTGATTTTGAACTTATTAAGGCCCTAACTTCAACTTGTAAAGTCCCAATTATTGCGGAGGGTAGAATATCGACTCCAGACGAGGCGGTTATGGCCTTTCAAAATGGTGCACATTCAATAGTAGTAGGGTCTGCCATTACAAGACCGCAGGAAATAACGAAGAAATTTGTAGAGAGAATTCAAAAAGCAGATCTAAAAAATGTACAGGTGATAAAAAATGATGATTAAGGACCTGGAAGTCATTCCTTTGTCGCTTCCAATGAAACAAAGTTTTCAAATTTCAGGAGGAACTGTAGGAGACAGTAATCAGGGTGCGCCGCATGTTTATGTGAAGATCGTGTCTGAAGACGGTATTGAAGGATGGGGAGAGGCAAGACCAAGTCATAGATGGAGTTATGAAACAATTGAAACAGTTGTTTCAACGATTCAGAAATACATCAAACCTTTACTCATTGGAAAGAAGGCGGATGACCTAACTACTATTCATGAAATCATGGATAAGGAAATTTCCTCTGGAATCTCAATGGGTCAGCCTATTTGTAAA
Source organism: Bacillus sp. JJ1533 (assembly GCF_036965045.1). NCBI lineage: Bacteria > Bacillati > Bacillota > Bacilli > Caryophanales > Bacillaceae > Bacillus > Bacillus sp. JJ1533. The sequence continues at coordinate 18,598 of NZ_JBALOV010000035.1, forward strand.
GCGGCTGTTGATATGGCACTTTATGACCTGATCGGAAAAAGTTCCAATAAAACGTTGTCCGAACTTTGGCTTGGAAAGCCTAAGGGACATATTGATTTATCTTTTCTTATCAGTACAAGAAACATTGATGAAGCAGCCAAAAAAGCTAGATTTGCACGCGAAAACGGTTTTAAAGCTGTTGATGTGAAAATTGGATTCAACGTTGATTTTGACATGGAAGTTTTGGAAGCAGTGAAGGCGGAAGCCCCCAATTTATTTTTCAGGGTGGATGCAAATCAAGGTTATACTCTTCCTGAAGCAATAAAGGCAGGGAGGAAAATGGAGAATATCGGTGTGGACGTTTTTGAACAGCCCTTAAAAGCAAATGATCTGCTTGGGCATCGAGAATTGAGAAGAAAAACGTTCGTTCCGATTGCCTTAGACGAGAGTATTTGGAGTCCAAGCGATGTTTTACAAGCGATTCGACTAGAAGCCTGTGATTATGCCGTGATTAAACTTACCAAAATGGGAGGAATAACTGGTTCAAAATTAGCAGGAGAAATTGCGAAGGAAGCAAATCTTGGCTTACTTGGTGGCGGGTTAACAGAATCGACTTTAGGACTTACAAGTAGCGCTCACTTGTTCAATTATTTAGGAATCAACCTGCCATCCGATTTGAATGGCCCGTTTTTCTTAGCGGATGATCCGATTCAAAACAAAACAAGTATCGAAACAGGCGCGATTTCACTACCATCAGGGGACGGTATTGGCTGTGTCATAGATCCTAGAAAACTCGAAATATATCAAATTCAAGTTTAGCAGGAGGTTAAAATGGGTCGAAAAATTAGGTTTGGAATCATTGGTTGTGGTGTCATATCTCCTCTCCATGCTGAGGCGATTATAGCAAGTCCATTTACGGAGCTTGCTGCAGTTTCTGATTTGCGATTGGAGACAGCAAGGAAGTTTGCCGAAACATTTAGCGTTTCTACCTATGTTTCTGATTATAAAGAACTTCTCGCGATGGAAGATATAGATGTCGTTTCAATCTGTACTCCTAGCGGGACACATGGTCAAATTGCCATTGATGCAGCTATAGCTAAAAAACATATTCTTTGTGAAAAACCGCTTGATATAAGGGCTGAACGGATGACGCAAATGATTGAGACGTGTAGGGAGCAGGGGGTAAAATTAGGTTGTGTCTACCAACGAAGAGCTACAAGCGTCGTTAAAAAAGTAAAAGAAGCCATCTCTAACGATGAAATTGGAAAGTTGATCTTATGTGATGCCTACTTAAAATATTTTCGTGACCAGGCTTATTATGATAGTGCTGGCTGGCGAGGCACATGGGAAATGGATGGTGGAGGAGCTCTCATGAACCAAGGTGTTCACGGGATTGACCTATTTGTGTGGTTAACAGGTGGGGTTTCGAAAGTGTTTGCGAGGACGGCAGCTTTAGCAAGAAATATTGAGGTAGAGGATACCGCAGTATCTGTTCTAGAATGCAAGAACGGAGCTTTTGGCGTAATTGAAGGTACCACCTCTGTTTTTCCTGAGAGGAATACACGAATTGAGCTTTATGGGGAAAAGGGAACAATTATATTTGACGATAATGGAATCCAGGAGTGGATTACCATGGATAAAGGAGATATTACAAAAGAGATTAAAATTGAGCAGGAACAAATGGAAGGAGTTAGGTCAATTGGCCATTTTCATTTTGTAGAAGACATGGCTAAAGCAATTATTGAAGATCGAGAGCCTATGGTACCTGGTGAGGAAGCAAGAAAAGCAGTTGATTTGATCCTGTCCATCTACGAATCTTCTAACAACCAAAAAGAAGTTTACTTGTAAGGTAGCCTTCATAATGAAAATTTATGTGAGTGTAGATATGGAGGGTATCTCGGGTATTTTATTACCTGAACAATTGAAAAAAGGCGAATTGTATTATGAAGAGGCTAGGAAACTGTTAACTGCCGAAGTAAGTGTGGTTATTGAGGGCTTAATTGAAGCAGGGGCTGATGACATTTATGTCAAGGATGCCCATGGAACAGGGTACAATTTCATCGCTTCAGAATTGCCTCCTGAGGCGAAGTATTGTATGGGGGCAACAAATGTATCCAATCGCTTCCCTGGATTGGATTCATCGTTTGACGGTGCGATGTTAATTGGGTATCACGCAATGGGTGGAACTGAAAGCGCAATCAGAGATCATACAATGACATCAGTCGGTTGGCAATCCATTCACCTTAATGGAAGGCCAATTGGCGAAATCGGAATAGATAGCCTGTTATTTAGCTTACATCATGTACCCGTCCTTTTCGTAACTGGAGATAAAAAAACGTGTGCAGAGGCAATTACGGAAATTCCTAACGTACGAACGTACGAAACAAAGGAAGGGCTTGGAAGGCATGCAGCACTGATTAAACCACCTAAGCTAGTCTATAGGGAATTAAAAGAGGAGATAAAAGAATCAATTGATAATAGGAAAAATGTGTTGCCTGTTAACATAGATGGACCATACGAACTAGTAATGAAATTTTTAAGCACAGACCAGCTTGATCATAGGTACTTTGATGGTGTGCGAAGTAAACGAATTGACGGTTTAACAGCTTCATATACAAGTGACAATATCCTTGAGATTCTTTCATTAGCATTGTAAATAGTTGTGAGTAGAGGTGTAATAACTTTGGAATATTCAATTGGAATAGATATTGGCGGTACAAAGATCGCCGCGGGTATTATAAATAGAGAAGGCAGTGTCTTAATCAAGAAAACATTTTCCACGCCTCAAGAATCAAAAGATTCCATCATTCAGTTACTTGAAAATATTATTTTTTCCCTATCCGAGACAGCGAAAACGGAGGGGAAAAAGCTGGTTGGCATAGGAATAGGTACGGCTGGACAAATAGACTTTGAAAAAGGAAAGGTTCTCTCAGGAACAGCAAATATAAAGGATTGGAATGATGTTCCATTAAGAGATATTCTTTCAACAAAAACAGATTTGCCGATTTTTATAGAAAATGATGTTAATGTTCTTGCGCTCGCTGAACAGCAGCTTGGTATCGGAAGAAATGTTGAAAATCTTATATGCCTCGCTCTAGGCACAGGTGTTGGCGGAGGTGTGATTACAGGAGGTCAGTTACTTCGAGGTGCGTGGGGTGGCGGTGCTGAATTAGGTCACATTACAGTTGATATGAATGGGCCATTATGTAACTGTGGATTTCAGGGTTGCGTGGAGACTTATTCGTCAGGAACGGGAATCGCAAGAATGATGAGAGAAGAATTAGAATCTTATCATGATAGCAAAGGGAATAGTGAACTATTATATTATCAAAAACACCCTGAAGAAGTAACGAGCAGACTGGTTTTTGAATTAATGAGCGCAGGGAATGAAGTAGCTGAAAAAGTAGTGGAGACCGCTATTAATGCTCTTTCATTTGCGATTGTTAGCATGATACATACCTTCAATCCTTCACTAATCGTTCTTGGAGGAGGAGTATTACATGATGGAGCATGGTTTATTCAAAAGGTTCAAGAAAGAGTATCTGAATTGGGTATCCGTTCCCTCGTTGATCCAGTTGAGATAAAAGGAACCACGCTCGGTAATGATGCAGGACTAATAGGCGCGGCCATTCAGCCTTGGGTGTATGGAGTCGATGTAGAGGTTAATAAGGAAATCACTCAAAAGTAAATTGGATATCAATTTGAGATTTAACTTGAGGAGGATCGAAAATGAAACAGATAAAAATTGGAGTTATCGGTGCGGGAAGTATTTCAGACCTTCATTTTGGTTCTTATACCAAAAATCATTATGCTAAAATAGTTGCAGTTTGTGATCTCAATATTGAAAGGGCAGAACAAAAAGCAAAGACGTTTGGGGCAGAGCATGTATACACGGATTATCGTGAGCTTTTAGCTAATCCCGAAATCGATGCAGTAAGTATATGTACCTGGAATAATAGTCATGCTGAAATTAGCATTGCTGCACTTAAAGCTGGAAAGAACGTGCTTGTAGAAAAGCCATTATGTAAAACGGTTGAAGAGGCATTGGAAATTGAAAAGACAGTAAAGGAAACAGGAAAACTTCTCCAGGTAGGATTTGTCCGGCGGTACGCAAGCAACACTCGTATTCTTCAAAAATTTATTCAGAATGATGAATTAGGAGAAATTTATTATGCGAAGGCGTCTTGTATCCGAAGATTGGGGAATCCGGGGGGATGGTTCTCTGACGCAGAACGTTCGGGTGGAGGACCATTGATTGATTTAGGTGTTCACATGATTGATATATGCTGGTATTTAATGGGACGGCCAAAAGTAAAGTCGATTAGTGGTAATACTTATCATAAACTAGGAAACAGATCAAATATAGAAAACTTATCTTATTATAAAGCATCAGATTTCGATGCAACAAAAAATACAGTAGAAGACCTTGCGAATGCTCTCATTCGTTTTGAGAATGGAGCATCATTATTTGTTGATGTAAGCTTTTCACTTCATTCGAAGAAGGATGAAATCTCTGTTAAATTATTTGGAGAAAAGGGTGGAGCAGAGATAGAACCTGAACTCCTTATCGTTTCTGAAAAATACGATACCATTGTAAATCTGAATCCACAAATCGACAATTTGTCATTTGATTTTGTGAAGGCGTTTCAATCTGAAATCGATTATTTTATTGATTGCTGTCGTACTGGAAATGAAACGATTAGTCCAGTGGAAGACGGGGTTGAGATGATGAAAATCTTATGTGGAATATATGAATCTAGTAAGAAGGGGACAGAAATCCACTTTTAATTTTCCAATCGTAATTGAATAAAAGAATGTATGATATACTTTTCCTATATCCGAGAAGAAGGAGTAAACAATGAATACTATGACAAAATCGAACCCAATTATAATGATTACAAGTATCTATAAATCACTAACAAAGGCTGAACAAAAAGTAGCAGATTTCGTAATGTTGGATACGGAAGAAGCTGTCTATTCGTCAGTAACAGATCTTGCTGAAAAATCAGGAGTAGGAGAGACAACTGTTATTCGATTTTGTCGGAAGCTTGGGTTTCGTGGATATCAGGAGTTTAAGTTAGCAGTTGCACAAAACCTTGTTAGTCCTGAAGAGCATGTACATGGGAAAATTGAAGAGAATGACACACTTGAAGTAGTTTCTCGAAAAATAACAACCCAAAACACATATGCACTAGAAAATACACTTAACTTATTACAAACACAAGCACTCGAGAAAGCTGCCAATGCGATTGTCTCGGCAAACCGATTGTTTTGCTTCGGCATCGGTTCATCCGGTATAACGGCAATGGACGCAAATCACCGGTTCATGCGTTTTGGATATAATGTAATCCATTCCACCGATTCTCATGTCATGGCAATGAATGCGGCTCTTGCTACAAGAGATGATGTTGTCTTCGGCATATCAACCTCGGGAAGTACAAAAGATGTTGTTGACGCAATTCGAATTGCTAAGGAAAATAACAACGCATTTGTTATTTGTCTAACCAATCATGCACGATCACCAATTACAAAGTATGCAGACGTTATTTTACTAGCTGCGTCTAAGGAGTCACCACTCCAAGGCGGTGCATTTTCTTCAAAGATTGCCCAACTTCATTTACTTGATATTTTAACAACTGTGATTGGCTTAAAGGATAAGGGCAAAACCTTCAAATCTATTGAACAGACAGCAAAAGCGGTTTTAGATAAAATGTACTAATTGTTTTATACAGTAGATGCAGTTTTTGGCTGCATCTTCTTTTATAAGGTAGCGGGATAAATTAAACGAATAAAGGGCTGGGGTGATGATCATGAAAACAAGTGTAAGTATGTATAGTTTACATAAATATACAGTAAATGAAAATCTGGACGTGTTTGGATTTATTGAGTATGCTTCTTCTATTGGTCTGCATGGAGTGGAGCTTTTAGATATGTACTGGAAAGATGTGGACCAAGAAATACCAAGGGTAAAGCGTATGTTGTCAGAAAAAAATCTGATGGTAAGTGCCTACGATATTTCAAATAATTTTGTGAAGACCAGTGAAGACGAAAGAAAAACCGAGATTCAGAAAGTATATAACGGCATAGATATTGCTAAAATACTGAACACAAATGTCGTTCGAATTTTTAGTGGTGACGTAAGTGAAAACGTTTCCTATGAACAGGGGAAAACTTGGATCATCGAATGCTTAAAAGAATGTGCTAATTATGCTGAAGAGCAAGGCATCATTCTTGCTATTGAAAATCACGGGTATTTTGCTGGTAGAAGTGAACAAGTTACTGAATTAATTGAAACTGTCAATTCTACCCATGTACGAAGCACTCTTGATACAGGTAATTTCCTTTTAGTAGATGAAGAGCCGAGTCATGCTGTAACGGCATTAAAAAAATATGTTGCACATGTGCACTTTAAGGATTTTGTTCAGGTCGGAAAAGAATATGAGGGTCATGCTTTTCGCTCATTATCCGGTGATAAATTTGTAGGAACAGTCGCTGGGGAAGGAAAAGTGGATTTGAATCATGTCATTCATGAGCTAAAAAGTGTCAATTACCATGGATGGCTTTCTGTAGAATATGAAGGAACCGACGATCCAAAAGTAGGAGCAGAAAAGTCAGTGAATAATCTAAAACAAATCTTACAAGCCATGTCGTCTTAAAAACTAACAACACTGGAGATTTCCTAACTCAAATCGCAAAAGAGCTACTCGAAATTCCTTCAAAAAGAATTTGGGGTAGTTCTTACTATTGAAATTATACAAAATTATGTTGAACTATAAATCTTCCAATTAAGAAAGTGGTGGTAAAGTGTTCTCGCATGATGGAAAGTTGTTTAAAGTAATGGAGGCAATTGGAAATATCTGTTTCTTAAATGTATTATGGCTTATTTCCTCGCTTCCTATCATCACAATCCCAGCATCGACTTCTGCCATGCTTGGAGTTATTAAAGGCTTATTAGAAGGAAATGAGCAGTCATTAACAAAAGCGTTTTATCGTGATTTTAAAACGTATTTTAAAAAGGCAAGTATGATTGGAGTACTTCAACTACTAATTGGAGTGGTTTTGGTGGCTGACCTTCTCGTTATGTGGAATTTGGAGGGGGGTTATCGTTATATCATGTTTCCGTTATTTGGCTTATTTGCTTTGACTTTTTTATCGATGTCTTTATATATTTATCCATTGCTAGTGGATTTTGATATGTCTTACAAGGAATTAATTAAACAATCGTTTTATTTATCAACAACCCGACCTGCTACTCCAATTATCATGTTTCTTTTTATAAGTATTATTATTTTTACCTGGACATTTGTTCCGTTTTTACCTATTATATGTGCCTTTAGTCTGTTAGGGTTTGTAAATTACTACACTTGTAAAAGAACCATTTCTAAAAAATTTGCTATTGAATAAAGGGGTTTGTATATGAAAATCGTGTATTTACCGCTAGATGAGAGACCATGTAACCTTGTCTATCCACAACAACTAGCTGCTGCTGCAGATATGACCTTACAAGTTCCGAGTAAAAAAATATTAGGAAATAAGAAGATACCTGCTGCATATAGTGATATTCGAGATTGGTTAGTTCAAGAAACGAAGGATGCTCATTATTTAATCATTTCATTGGATATGCTTGTTTATGGAGGGATCGTACCTTCTAGATTACACAAGTTATCTAAAGATGAATGTCAGTTTAGGCTTGATCTGATTCGGGAGTTAAAAAAGCAAAATAAAAATCTTACAATCTATGCATTTAACTTAATTATGAGAGTTCCGAATTATAATAGTAGCGATGAAGAACCTACTTATTACGAGTTTTACGGCGAAAATATTTCTACTTATGGAAAATTAATAGATAAAGAAACAAGAAGCAAACTTACTGAAACAGAAGTCCATAAGCTAACTGAACTGAAAGCAGAAATTCCTTCAGATGTATTAAATGATTTTATCGGAAGGAGAAAGATAAACACCTTCATAAATAATGCTTCAATCGAACTGGTGGATGAAGGCTTGATTGATTCATTAATTATTCCGCTTGATGATAATGCCGAATTTGGTTTTAGTTCAATTGAGCAAAAAGTTCTCGTATCTAAAGTTGAACAATTGAATTTATTCGATAAGATAGCGATTTACCCCGGTGCAGATGAAATAGGCTGTACTTTATTTGCGAAGGCTTTCTGTGAAATTCATAATTTTACACCATCCATTTATATCAGATACTCCTCCACAAAAGGACCTTTTATCATTCCAAAATATGAGGACCGAAGTTTACATGAAAGTATAAAATCACATATAACCGCAATGGGTGGTATAGTTGCTGACAATTCAATTGAGGCTGATGCACTATTATTTACACATTCACCTGCGGTAAGCCAATCAGGGGTCGCCGAACCAAATCAAGCCTTTTATGAAAGGCATCAATCGTATTCCTCCGAAGTTAACTATCGGGAATTTGTCCATGCATTAAAATATTTTGTAAAAAAGGGGAAAGTGATTGGATTAGCAGATGTGGCGACTTGTAATGGAAGTGACCAAACCCTGATGAATTTTATAAAAAAAGTAGGGCTGGTGGAAGAAGTTGATGCCTATGCAGGATGGAATACATCAGGAAATACATTAGGAACTGTCATTTCACATACAATCATTGAATCCTATTTTAATAAACAAAACGTAGTTAATACAGATAGGAAGAGGAAGAGCAGAGAATTCTATTATTCTAGGCTTGTAGAGGACTGGGGCTACCAAACAATTGCTAGAAGGCATGTATCTACACATGATGTACCTCGTCTTGGTGGAACCTATTTCGATATTTCAGACCAACTAGACAATATCGAAAACTTGATAAAAAAACAGCTTTCCGTTTTTATTGAGAATCACTTATCTGATCTATCGGAAGGGAAAATCATGTTGAATAATGTGTATTCCCCATGGAAACGTATGTTTGAAGTAGGATTCGACTTGACATTTCACCCTTACGAGGAGAAATAGTTATGAACTATATAATTTCTTCATACGTTTTGTACCATCTGCCAATTGAAAAAGCCATATATACCCTCCTGGAGCATGGGTGGATGAGGATTGAAATTATGTGTGAAGGGCATGGGTATGAAATGTTATTCTGGGATGAACAAAAGTGTATTCAATTACATGATTTACTCGTCAAATATCAGGCGAAAGTTCAATTCCATTTGCCGAATAAGAAGTTTAATCCAGCTTCAAGTGATCCAAAGGTTATTGAGGAAACAGAAGATATTTGGAACAAGTGTATAAAATTAGCGAAATACTTTCATAGTGATTATTTACTCTGTCATCCGGGTAGAGCCTCAGATTATAAAAAAGGGTTAACTAACATTCAGGACTTTTTTGATAAAAAAGTTCATGCAATACCTGAAAATACAATTCTTCTACTGGAAAATGTCCCCCCTTATAAATATGAAATAGGATCTACGAGTGATGATCTATTACCTATTCTGAATAGAATCAATCAAGATAAAGTGGGCTTGTGCTTTGATACCGGGCATGCGTACTTAGCGAGTAGAAGTAAGTTTGTAGAGGAATTATTAGCTCTAAAGGAATTTATTAAAGGATTCCACATCAACGATAACCATGGAATCAAGGATGAACATTTGGCAGTAGGAAATGGAGAAATTCCTTTTGATCTAATTCTTGAATGGGTTAAGGAAACGCACTATTATATAAATTTCGAGATGAAAAATATTGAATTTGTAAATCAATCTGTAAAACGATTCCCATAAGAAAATCAATGTATACGAAAGGAGTTTGAACCTTGCTTCCATATCGTTTACTTGCTTTAGATTTAGATGGAACAACCTTAAATGAGAATAAGGAAATTACTTTGCCAACTAAATATTGGGTTAAAAAGGCAGTAGAGAATGGGGTTATTGTTTCCATTGCAACTGGTAGAGGTCGACAAATGGCAGAGGTATTTAGAAAAGAATTGGCCCTTCATTCACCAATGGTGTTTTTAAATGGTGCAGAGATTTGGAAAACACCGGATGATTTATTTGAAAGACATTATTTAAGGACTCGCGACATCCTAAGACTTCACCAACTTGCCATTCAAACCGACTCCTGGTTTTGGGGCTTTACTGCAGACCGCTTCATTAGAAAAAACGATTGGAAGGATGATGATGTAAATGAAAAATGGATGAAATTTGGCTTATTAAATAGTAATGTAACTTTAATCGAAAAACTAAAGCTTGAATTAGAAAGTTGGGACCATTTAGAAATTACTCAGTCCGCAGATAATAATATTGAGATTTCAGCAAAAGGGATAACAAAGGAGTATGGTATTCGAAAGGTTTGCAGTTTGTTAGATATCGAACTAGAGAACGTAATGGCAATCGGAGATAGTTTTAATGACTTGAAACTCATCAAATCTGTTGGGTTGGGTGTTGCAATGGAAAATGCATCAGAGAAGATCAAGAGTAGTGCAGATGTGATTACTTCCTCAAACGAAAAGGATGGGGTAGCAAGGGCAATATGCCAATACATATTCGAAACCGATTATCGTTAAAATCTTTTACGAATAAAGAAATATGAAGGATTTTCCTTTGATGGTTTTCGATATTGACAAAACTTGTTGTTCTACATTCAAAATACCCTAATAAACTTGTAACATCATCTTAGAAATTATCGTTAGGAGTGGGATTTTGAAAAAAGCTGATCAATTTATCGTACATGCAGACCGAGAACGTGTCTATTCTGTTTTTATGGACCCAATGAAATTAGGGCCATGTTTTCCGGGCTGTAAAGAAGTTAAACAAGTAAGTCCAACAAAATATGAAACATTGGTTGAGGTCAAGGTCCAATTTGTCCCAATTAAAATACAAGGGGTAGGGGAGTTAAAAGAGTCTGTAAAAAATGAGAGAATCGTCGTCGAAATGAAGGGAAAGCCGGTATCACTTGCGGGCTCCTTTACAAATACTCTGACGGCCAACCTGAAGGAAATTGAACCGGATAAAACACTCGTCGAATATGAAATGGATTTTGAGTTGTCGGGAAAATTAGCCAAGGTTGGAGAGGTTTTGATGAAGGGATCGAGCAATAAACAATCCGAGGAATTCATGAAAAACGTACAAGAACTATTTCAGAATACGTAAATACAAAAGAGATTAGTAGAACAACTCTGCTAATCTCTTTCTTTTATATTCGAGGCTGTTCAGGTTGCTTGCGCCTTTCCGATTAGAAAGTGCTTTCAAAAGAAGCTTTAACAATTCGCTCTGGATGTGAATAGATGTTAAGCTTACCACCACGAATAAAGCCAACAGCGGTAATATTAAGCTCTTCTGCCATTTTAATCGCTAAATCAGTAGGTGCTGATTTAGATAATACAATGCCGACCCCAATCTTTGCAGCCTTTAATAAGACCTCTGAAGAAATTCGACCGCTAAACACGATCACCTTATCACGAACTGGAATTTTATTCAGTAAGCAGTATCCGTATATTTTATCTAAGGCATTATGTCTCCCGATATCGGTTCGGTTCACAATCATTTCTGTTGGTGTACAAAGTGCAGCATTATGCACGCCACCCGTGTCTTTAAAAACAATGCTATTTTGCTGCATTTCATTCATTAAGCCGATGCATTCTTCCGGTGTAAGGGTAATCGTTGATGTTGATGTTTTCGCTGTCTTTGCATCATTCACAAAGTAAAATTGTCTGCCTTTTCCACAGCAAGAACCGATAAAACGCTTTGAATAATATTCCTGACTTGTAGTCACCTGAGTTGTCGTTTCAACATATGCATAGCCCTGGCCTTCATCAATATGGAGACTTTTGATTTCGTCTCTAAAACGGATGACACCTTCTGAAGCCAAAAAACCAATCACTAGTTCCTCTAGCTCTGAAGGGGTACATACCATCGTCGCAAATTCCTGTTGATTTAAAAGAATCGTTAATGGAAATTCAGTAACGATTTGATCATCGTCGTTAAATAATTGACCATCTTCAAATTTGATAATCTCTTTTCGAATAGTAATAGAATCCATAATCGATACACCTCACTTTCCAATTGAACTGACCAATGATAGTAAACTCTAATTGATTACTAATATATAAACATACTTTTTTTGGTAAGACAACTCTTAAATATTTTCATAACTCAAAATAATTTAACGAAAATCTATTGTATTATTTTGCTAGGTTTGATACTATCGTAACAAAGAGTTCACAATATCGACACACTTTTGTCACAGGATAGCGAACCTGTCTCTGCTGCAAAAGGTCGAATGTTGAAAGCGATTACTGTTAATTTTGTAGTAGCGATCCTGCTAGGTAAATTAACCGTCATCATCCTTATTTGCTTATTTAAGCATAGGGCTGTTGGCGGTTTTTTTGTTCTAAGAACAGATACTGCAAAATTAAACACCAATAGTTCAAAAAAAGGAGAGTTGAAATGGAAAAGACGAAAAATCGGTGGCTGATCGCAGCCTCGGCAGTAGGAATTCACTTATCGATTGGTTCTGTATACGCATGGAGTGTATTTACAAAGCCACTTCAATCAGAATTCGGTTGGGATTTAACCGACATCAGCATGACATTTAGTATTGCGATCCTTTTCTTAGGATTATCCGCAGCCTTTCTAGGGCATTTTGTTGAAAAATATGGCCCTCGTGCATCTGGTATTCTTGCTGCGCTTTTCTTTGGTGTGGGAATCACAGGATCTGGGCTTGCAATCAACTTAGAATCATTGCCATTATTATATTTATTCTATGGTGCTTTAGGTGGAATTGGTCTAGGCGTTGGTTATATTGCACCTGTATCCACATTAGTTAAATGGTTCCCAGATAGACGTGGAATGGCTACAGGACTAGCAATAATGGGCTTTGGATTTGCATCTCTAATTAGTAGTCCAATCATGCAAAAGCTTATTGTATCCGTGGGAATAGCAAATACATTTTATATTTTAGGAATTTCATATTTTATTATTATGATCGTGTCATCCCTATACCTTGCTCCCCCTCAGGCAGGTTGGTTACCAGCTGGCTTTAAGGAAAAGGTTGCAAGTGGAGCTAAACAGGTCAAACAGGATTTATCACAACTAACTGCAAACCAAGCTGTTAAAACAAAACGTTTTTATTACTTATGGCTTATGCTCTTTATAAACGTGACCTGCGGAATTGCAATTATCTCTGCTGCTTCACCACTCGCTCAAGAAAGTGTAGGATTAACTCCAGTCGCAGCTGCAGCATTAGTTGGGGTTTTAGGTGCATTTAACGGCCTTGGACGTATTGGTTGGGCATCAGTTTCTGATTATTTAGGAAGACCGAATACATATACAGTATTCTTTGTTATTCAAGTTATTGCATTCCCGTTACTTCCATATGTGTCTAATCCATTGTTATTCCAAATCTTACTAGCGCTTATATACACTTGTTATGGTGGTGGGTTCGCAGCGATCCCTGCATACATCGGCGATTTGTTTGGAACAAAACAACTTGGGGCCATCCACGGTTATATTTTAACTGCATGGGCAGCTGCAGGACTTGCTGGTCCGATGTTCGCTTCATGGATTCGTGACACCACAGGAAGCTATACACAAAGTTTAACAGTGTTTACGGCACTATTTGCGGTCGCATTGGCGATTTCACTTTTGATCCGTTTGGATATTAAGAAACTGCGAAAACAACAAGCTGGAAAAGGTGCTGAGCTTGCTAGTTGACATTCATTGGTAATCTTGATTAACTAAGGTTAATGAAGTTTGGAATAAGAGGGTAGAACAAAAATGAATAAGTACGAAGCAGAGTTTAGCAATCTAGTAAGGTCTTTTCGCAAAAAGCACATGGGGAAAGGACCAAGTAAAATCACAACAACGTTTTGTAAAAACTGGGCCATTTGTGAAATGGAAGGTAACCTATCTCCAGTGGAAAAATTTATTGCAGCCGCAGATGAAGGAAAACAAATGCTTCGTGCGGCAAGAACCGAAATGGTAAAAGAAATGTATCGCAAAAACAGGCCCGTTGAAATGGAAGAATTTTTAGGTTCAAACCTAGTCGATTTATTTGTAGATATTGATATTGACCGAGATTTCGGAATGTCCGTCTTTGTATTTGATCAAGATCTAGAAAAGAAGTTTTTAACTAAATAAAAGACAACATCTTGTGTTGGCACTTGGTAGCGACCCTGCTAAAGACTAACCACCGTTTCATTTTTCTAACATCCTAGAATCATGTTTCGGTGGTTTTTTCTATAATTTAAGCTTTTTAAAAGGAATAAGCAGTATGAATACAGAAAGCACAGTTAATATAAGTTAGCTTTTACCATACACATAGTAATAACAAGTAGGAAGAGGGGGATTAATCATGGGAGAAACGAAGCATCAGGGACCAATTAAATCTACGAAAATGCCACAACCAAAGCACTGGGTCAGTCCGATTCCCTTTGGGTTAGGAAAGGTGAAGCCAAAGCATATTCGTGACACCATGAAAGTTGCTTGGGAAAATAAGGATAATATTGGATATGCAACACGTATTTTAACGCAGGGTGTTTGCGACGGCTGTGCCCTTGGAGTTTCTGGTCTATATGATCAAACACTGAAGGGGCCGCATATGTGTACAACTAGGCTCAATGTGCTACGTCTAAGCACAATGCCAGCAATTAACTCAGAGATTCTTCATGCAGATATTGATGAACTCCGCAAGTATAACAGTACTGAACTGCGAAAGCTTGGAAGAATTCCATATCCAATGATTCGCAGAAAAGGAGAAAGAAAGTTTTCTAGAATCTCCTGGGATGAAGCGATGGATATGGTAGCCAATAAAATGAAGAAGCTAGATCCAAAGCAATATGCATTTTATTTAACTTCTAGGGGAATTACAAATGAATCGTATTATGTTGCTGCTAAGGTTTCTCGATTCTTAGGAACAAACCATATTGACAACGCTTCCCGTATTTGTCACTCTCCTAGTAAAACAGCGATGAAGCGGTCCATAGGTGTTGGGGCTTCAACAGCTAATTACCAAGATTGGATGGGCACAGATGTATTAGTATTCTGGGGAAGTGTCGCATCAAACAGCTCACCTGTTTCTACAAAATACATGCTAGAAGCGAAAAAGCGTGGCACAAAAATCATTGTGATTAACCCGCATAGAGAACCGGCAATGGATAAATATTGGATTCCATCCAATATGGAATCCGCATTATTTGGAACGAAGCTTGCGGATGATTTCTATCAAGTGAGCATTGGTGGAGACATTGCCTTTATGTTCGGAATTATGAAGCACTGGTTTGAAATGGAGGAAAAGCAGCAAGGATCTGCAATCAATCATGAATTCGTAAAGGAACATGTGAATGGTTACGAAGAGTTAAAAGCACATGCGAAAGCGCAAAACTGGGAAGAAATTGAGAAATCATCTGGTGTGTCCAAAGAACGTATTGGCGAGTTGGCAGAGCTACTGGCAAAGAGCAAAAATGCAGTGTATACATGGGCGATGGGCTTAACCATGCATTCGTTTGCAACCGATAATATTTCACAGGTAGCCAATCTTGCTCTTCTACGTGGTCACTTAGGACGTAAATACAATGGACTCATGCCATTCCGTGGTCACTCCTCTGTACAAGGGTCGGGTGAAATGGGAGCAGACCCATTTGTACTACCTGGTGGTGAATTTGATGAAAAAAATATCGAGCGCCTTGAAAAAGTTTGGGGCTTTGAGATTGAAAAATGGCAAGGGGATATTGTCGGAGTAACTCTAGAAAATATCTTACTTCCAGAAGACCATGAGCGAAAAGTAAAACTCTATTATATGTCCGGTGGGAATTTCCTGGAAACCATGCCAGACCCTGTTTTCGTTGAAAAAGCATTGTCAAACCTTGATATCCGTGTCCATCAAGACATTATCTTGAATACATCGACACTTGTAGATGCAAAAGAAGCAGTGATTGTCTTACCTGCAAAAACGCGTTATGAGCAAGAGGGTGGCGGGACTTCAACGTCGACTGAGCGTATGGTGTATTTTTCACCTGAAATAGATGGAAATAAGAATGAAATTAAAGAAGCACGTGCTGAGTGGAAGATTTATGTTGACCTCGCTAAGCGAGTTAAGCCAGAAAAAGCGCATCTCATCGATTTTAAGAGTGGCCAAGAAATTCGTGATGAAATTGCGATTGCAAACCCAAACTACAATGGAATTCAACACCTCAAGAAAAAAGGAGATGTGTTCCAATGGGGTGGAGCGTGGCTTTGTGAAGGTGGAATTTGTCCAACTCCAGATGGTAGAGGGAACTTAATTCCAGTTGAAATTCCTGACTTTGGTAAAAAAGAAGAACAATTCGTGTTAACCACACGTCGTGGTAAACAGTTTAATTCGATGATTTATAAAGAGGTTGATCCATTTAATGGAGCAGGACGCTATGATGTGCTAATCAATCCAGAGGATGCTGCAGAGCTGCGTATTCGAGAAGGTGAAGCGATTGTGGTACACAATGGATTTGGTGTCTTCCAAGGAAAAGCAAAATTTGCGGATATCGCAAGAAA
The DNA here is from genome assembly GCF_036965045.1 of Bacillus sp. JJ1533. NCBI lineage: Bacteria > Bacillati > Bacillota > Bacilli > Caryophanales > Bacillaceae > Bacillus > Bacillus sp. JJ1533. Next base: position 35,067 of record NZ_JBALOV010000035.1, read on the forward strand.
AAATCTTGGCGTGTTCTTCCCAGAAGGTAACTTCTTGTTACCAAAAGGACGCTATGAAAAATTTGCAGGTATCCCTGATTACAACATTGCAGTATATGTTGAAAAAGCAGAACGTTTTAATGCACGAAAAGACACGCAATACCAAGAAAAAGAAATTGAGGATGATTTAGACGTAAATCCTCCAGCGTAATAAATCGCCCCCCAAATCTAAATTGGGGGGCATTTTTATGTAGTTATCAGGGAACTGTTAAGAATAATCTTGAATTCCTGGGGTGTTACAATTGATATCGTTTCGTGGAGATGCACATAAAATTTATCTAAAGCTAAAAAGGAATGCGCGAAGGGATCGAACCTTTATGCATCTGAAGGAAATGGAGGAAGTGCGTAAAATCCAGCATTTTTATGAAGGGATTGACTCGCAAACCTTAAAAATCATATATTACCGCATGTTAAAAGAACAAAATGGATCTGGAATCATTCCAATTTTAATCACAGCCGTTCCATGGTTTTTATTTCTTTTTTCAAACCAATTGCAAAAATTTCTGTTTGGAAGAGGACATTTTTATTTAATTCTTTTCACCGTCCTTTATTTTTTTCTCCTGTTTTTTACCGTTGTCCTCCATTTCCGCGAAAAAGCGTGGGCATCCTTCCACATTGAAATCATTTGCGATATTTTGGAGGAACGAAAAGAAGCTGGGAAATGAGTTCCCAACTTCTTTTTTTAATATAGTAAAAGGATAATGGACAAGGTTACAATCCCCATCATAATGGATGAAATGAGTCCTACAAATAATGGGCGTAAACCTACGGATTTAATCTTTTTAAAATCTGTACCTAGTCCAACGCTTGCCATCACCATGAGGATTAAGAATTTTGCCACTCCATCCGTTACACTTATAAGCGATGATGGAAGGGAGAAGATCGTATTCACCGCAACAGCTCCGGCGAAAAATAATATAAAGGATGGAAATACCTTGCTTATTTTCACCTTATTTGTTGTGTTCTCTTTTGATTTCATTGAAATATAGATTGATAGAATTAGAGCTGCAGGAACAAGCATGAGTGTTCGAATTAATTTGATTACAACGGATGTATCTCCAGCTGCACTGCTATAACTATACCCCGCAGCCACGACCGATGAAGTATCATGTATCGCGACACCTGCCCACATACCAAAAATATGATCGGGCAGCGAAAAAAGTTGTCCTAAAAGGGGATAGAATAAAACGGCCAATACATTAAATGCAAAAATGGTATTAATGGCATACGCTGTTTCTTCCTCTTTCGCACGAATAATTGGACTAGATGTTACAATAGCAGTTGCTCCACAAATTGCAGTTCCGAGTGAAACCAGAATGGGAATATTTCCTTCTAGTTTAAACAACTTGGCCACAATAAATGTAAAAAGAATACCAGCTAAAACCGCAATAATGACTAAAAAGATTGCTTCATACCCAAGCTGAAAGATACTAGAATAACTAAGACCGAAACCTAAAAGAACAATGGCTGTTTTCAATAAGGTTTTTAACGTATAGGAAATCCCTTCAGTATAGACAGCTGGAATACGTAGAAAGTTTCGGACAAGGATGCCGATAATAATCGCAATTACAGCCCCTCCGATTAATGGGAAATCTTTCCCTAAAGAGTTCGCCAAAACTCCTATCATAAAAACAAGAGCCACACCAGGTAGCTTATTACGAAATGTAAGTGGAAAATTGAATTTAAAAGATTTTTTTTCATATGTTTCCGATACTTGTAGATTTGCGTTGCTCATATGCTTCATCCTTAACATCATTTTCTACTTTTTATCTTAACACAGCGCGGATACCCTTCCCACTTTTTTCTTCTTCCTTTATAATTAACTTAACTATAGATTTAAGAATAAGAATGAAACGTTTTGTGACCACCACGTGTGGCCCAAAAAAAGGGGAAGTGATTTCTCACTTCCCAACACGAACAGATAAAGAATAAGGAGCTAACACCACACTGTATAGTATGCACAACATCCCTTGGACATGTGGGGTAGTACACTACGTCAAACGCACATTTTTACCAAAATAAGTAAAATAAATAAAAAAGGTGTTTTTTATGATTGAACAAGCAAAGCAAGTCCTACAATCGTATTTTGGGTATCCCTCCTTCAGACCGGGGCAGGAATCCATTATCGAGAACATTTTACAAGGAAATGATACACTCGCGATTATGCCTACTGGGGGTGGAAAGTCGATATGCTATCAAATTCCAGCCCTCATTTTTGAGGGAACAACGATAGTCATTTCTCCATTAATTTCTTTAATGAAGGACCAGGTAGACACATTGCTTAGTGTCGGGATTTCAGCCACCTATATTAACAGTAGTATATCAATGCAGGAAATTCAGGAAAGACTCCAGGAAGCACGTGCTGGCCGTTATAAAATCATTTATATTGCTCCTGAACGACTTGAATCCTCTCAGTTTCGATCCCTTTTATCTTCCATACCTATTTCAATGATTGCCGTTGATGAAGCACATTGTATTTCACAATGGGGGCATGATTTCAGGCCAAGCTACCGAAATATCCATTTTATGATTGCAGAATTGCCATCAAAACCGGTTGTAGCCGCATTAACGGCAACAGCAACAGTTGAAGTAAAAGAAGATATTTGTAGCCAGCTTCAGATTGACCCCTATGCTGTATTTATCACTGGGTTTGCGAGAGATAATTTAACATTCAATGTTTTAAAAGGTGAGAACAAGCGAGATTTTGTAAAAAGCTTTGTACTCGAGAATAAGAATCAATCGGGAATTGTTTATGCGGCAACTCGTCGTGAGGTAAATGAACTTCATTCGTTTCTAGAAAAGGAAGGATTTTTAGTAGGGAAATATCATGCAGGCCTTTCAGATGAAGAGCGAAAACAAGCACAGGAGGATTTCCTATTTGACACTGTGAATGTAATGATTGCGACAAATGCTTTCGGTATGGGGATTGATAAAAGTAATGTAAGGTATGTTATTCACTATAACTTACCGAAGAATATTGAAGCCTACTACCAAGAAGCCGGGCGAGCAGGACGGGATGGTGAAAAAAGTGATTGTTATCTATTATTTGCCTCGCAGGATATCCAGCTCCAAAAATTTCTAATAGAGCAATCCACTACGGATGAAGGGAAAAAGGAGCAGGAATATCACAAGCTCCAGCAAATGATTGACTATTGTCACACCGAGAAATGCTTACAAAGCTACATACTAGAGTATTTTGGTGAGATGGAAAGCGCTGAATGCGGACGTTGTTTTAACTGTACAGATGACCGTGAAAAAATCGATGTGACAACAGAGGCACTCATGGTATTCTCGTGTATCAAACGGATGAAGGAGCGCTATGGAAAGACATTGGTTGCTCAGGTGTTAAAAGGGTCAAAGAATAAAAAAATTCAACAGTTTGGATTTACGTCTTTGTCTACCTATGGCTTACTAAAGCAGTATTCGGAAAAACAAATCGTTGGTTTGATCGACTTTTTGACTGCAGAAGGGTATGTCAAACTGACCAATTCCCAATATCCTGTGCTTATCCTTGATGCAAAGGCATTACCTGTTCTAAAAGGGGAAGTTAAAATTTACAAGAAGGAACAGGTGCAGAAAAAGCAGGTTGTTACCGATAATACATTATTTGAAATCCTTCGCGATGTCCGCAAAAGTATTTCGGCACGTGATGGCGTGCCACCGTATATTGTCTTTTCAGATAGCACATTACGAGAAATGAGTGAAGTGGCTCCTATGGATGAGAAAGAGCTCCTTGAAATTAAAGGGGTTGCCCAGACGAAGCTAGAGCGTTATGGAGAGGATTTCTTAACTGCGATACGACAGTATGTTGAGGACAAAGAGGCTCTCACCCATCAATAGCCCATTTTACCTAGGACAATTAACCATATTAATGCGTCCTGAATAGTACTGATATGGACTATTGTGTAGGGAGAGAAGAAAATGTCTATAAACAGTTACCCAGATGAGCAAAGACAAAAAACACTTGCTTGGCATGAAACACTTGAGCTTCATGAACTCGTAGTATTTCAGTCTATAGGTCTTATGAAACTTAAGGATGCGATTGGAAAGGTTCAGGATCGTGAATTAAGACAACTATATCAACAAACCATTAGGGACCTTGAAGCAAATCTTAATGAGTTATTAAGGTTTTACAATATGGCTCCACGTGAGGATGTTGCAGAAAGACGTTTGGATCCAGCCTTTTATGCAGGTGATTTATTAGCGTTTGCTAAAACATCTGTCCGTAATTATGCAATTGCAGTCACCGAGACTGCGACGCCGCAATTGCGAGATGTGTTCTCTAAACATTTACAAAAAGCCATTCAATGTCATGCCAATGTATATAATTATATGTACAAAAACGGGTATTATCCGTCCTATGATTTTGAAAAATTGCTAAGTCATGATGTGACACTAGCGAGAAAGGCTCTATCAATGTAAACCTAGCAAAAGGCATCAAATTTGGTGCCTTTTGCCTAAGTAGAAATCGATTTATGCTTCAAAAAGCTTTTCCATCGCATGGTTTCGTTCTTGCTGTTCTTCTTTTGGAGCTAGATCGTATTTTTTTAAAAGATGAAATAATTCATTCAATGTTAATTGGGTACGTTCGGTTTCTAGGAATTGAGCAGCTTTGTTGTAAAGCTCCTTCGGCAGAAAATTTTCTTGGCTTTGAAGCTTTTTACTTACATCTTCTTTTGAGTGATCGATATTGCAAGTTGACATATCATATACCTCCATTTCAAGATTCTACCTTCAATTCTAGCATGTTTGGAGGAGGATAGGGGAGAAACCCTAAACCTACAACTTCATTAATTGGGAAAGGGAAATTGCTAAACCAGGTTATCAAGTATGTTTTTGGATAAAATCAGGAGATTATGTGCCTGTAAACTCCGTTATCATGCATGCATTTGGAAAAAGTTAGGTGAATGAGTGCTGGTAAACCCCGTTATCGTACATGTATTTGGATAAAACTAGGAGAGTGAGTGCTAGCAAACTCCGTTAACGCGCATGCATTTGGAAAAAGTTAGGATATTGAGTACTAGCAAACTCAGTTAACTGCATTCACTTGGAAAAAAGCAGGAGACCAGGTACCAGCAAATTGTCCAACTATAGCCATTTACGAACAAAATCAATCTATTATCAACACAGAAATATTCCATTACAACAATCAATACCCCTAGTGATATCCCACACTACACATTTCATAACCATCTAGTAAAATGGGTGAAAGAAGGGGAGGGATGGAATGGCCTATTATATTTGGATATTCTTAAATGCAGTACTCGTAATAAGCACGTTTATTTACATATGGGTTTTTAGAACGCATGACTCACAGGTCGTGATATTAGGGCAAGTTTTCGCCCAAATCGCAATCATCCTCTTTATCGTAAATGTAAATATGTACTTTATCTTTCTTGTCATCCGCAGGACGAAGGTTCGCAAGCTGAAGATAACACTTGCGAAATTGTCACGCTACATGATGAAGACTCATATCCAGCTTGCGATCATTGGAACTATTTTGATTGTGTTTCATGGGGGGATAATGCTTGCAAAATTCGGAGAGATTATTGGGTTTTTAAATCCTAAAATCATAAGTGGCATTTTTGCTTTGTTTTGCTTGGCGTTGACGCTTTTTGCCGGGTACCTGCGTCATCAAAAGTCATCAGGGTTTCGGCGAAAATTTCATTATACAACGGCTTTTCTATTTACCTTTGTGTTTCTTATACATGTATTCCCCCCATTATAAAAGACAAAGAAGACCGCCCACATATCCGTTCTGGTTAGTCCCGCAACAAGCGATGTTGGAAGTAGTGGACGGTCTTAGCAATAGTATATGTTTTGGGTGCAAACTATTATGCGTTTTTTTTCAACGTGGAAATGATGCTATGTTTTATATCATTCCAAAGTGCCCCGTCAGTTGTAATACGCTCAGTAAACTTGTTAATAAATGCCTTAAATGCAGCCTCATATTCAGGAGACTCTTTATCAGGTACATTTGCCTTTAATTCATCGGCAATTGCTTGGGCTTCAGGTGCTCTTGGCCCCCATTTACCAATCTCTTCGAAATCCTTATTCACAAAAATAATAATTGGAATTGAACGTGATTTACCGTTTGTTAAGTATTGATCCATTAATTCTAAATTTTCGTCGCGAATTAAATAACGTGTTTCTAACAATGCTTCATCCGCAATTCTCATGAGAATAGGGAGGTTGACCATTGCGTCTCCACACCAATCGGCTGCTAAAATAATCGCTTTTAGCTCCTTTTCTTGAAGGGATTGAAGTAATTCTTTATCAGATTCGTCTAAACGAAACTGATTATAGACCTTCAAAAGGTTTTCTTTGTGAACTTGCATGCTATTGATGTAGTCGTATTGGTTCATGCCTTTTTCAAACCATGGTTTTAAGTCTGCCATTATGTATTCCTCCTCAATTGAACTATCTGCCTCTACTATAAATGATTAAGGAAAATCATACCACTTAGATGCTTATGAAAAATCTTGAACAGATTCGTAAAATTCATAGGCATCATGTATTGGAAATCTTGGTATCATCAGGTCTTCTTCAACAAGAACATCTGTTAACACATGGTAGTCCCCGTGAGCTGAAGGCATTTCTGTTTGCTCCCATTTCCAACAAGCACCTGTAAAAGTAATTTGATTTCCATTTGAAAGTTTAATTTCATGCAGAGTTCCACCAAGTTCGACAAAGCCAATTCCATTATTTTCTGCTAGTTTTTTAACTAATTCTTGCTTTGAGATATTCATTTTCATTCCCCCAATAATTGATAGTTTTGCCTATAGCCCTTCGAAATAGCTATCCAAGTATTGTTAGTTGAACAGTTCATATTTGGTCGAAAAACGTGACAAAATAGAGGAGCCAAGGTCATCCTTTGGTGATTAAGCATGAGGAGGTTGAATGCTGCGTGAGATGGCAAAGGTCACTGATGGGTTTACTTAAGGATCGAAAAGACAAGAAGATTGCACTTGCCATAGATACCTCGACAAACCAGGTGCGCTCAATTTTAATAAACAATATCATAAAATTCTTTGGAGAAATGGTGCCAGAAGCACAGCTTGTTCAAGCTGATTTTAAAATAAGAAGCATCACATCTATACAAAACCCTACTATTAAATATTATACGCATGGAAAGTCCTCCTATACGGAAGTGCTTGAATGGGCAGATGAAGAGAAAATTGATACATTGTTTTATATTACAGATGTCACGGGCTATTTTTACGATGAATTGGATGTAAAAGCGGAAGTGTTTTGGCTGATTCCAGACGATTATGTCCCGAAAATGCCTTTTGGAAAAGCTATAAAAGTTGCCTGAATTATGAATAAAAATGCCTAGAATCATTTGAATTCTGGGTATTTTTTTGTTGGGAATGTATTTATTTTAAATTGATTCACTTCTCCCTTGACGGATAGGTAAAAACTGAATTATATTTTAATACATTGATACATAAAAGGGGGAAAAGTATATGAGTTTACTCGGTATTGTAAATATCGTATTGATGGTCTTATTGTTATTATTATTAGTTTATATGCAGAAAAAGCATGTATCATTTTCAAAACGAGTATTTGCAGCACTTGGCTTAGGAATTGTATTTGGTCTCGTTCTTCAGCTAATATATGGGGCTGATTCAGAGGTTATTTCCGAGTCTATTAGTTGGTATAATATTGTAGGAAATGGTTATGTGAAGTTTTTACAAATGATTGTTATGCCGCTTGTTTTCATTTCAATTGTATCGGCATTTACGAAGATGAAATTAGCAAATAATATCGGGAAAATTAGCTTCCTAATTCTTGGAATATTAGTAGGGACAACGGCAATTTCGGCACTTGTTGGGATTGGGACAACTGTAGCATTTGATTTAGAAGCCATCCAAATCGAAGCTGGAGACGCTGAAACAGCTAGAGGAGAAGCGATTGAAGAACGATATGCAGGTATACAAGATAAAACGTTTCCTGAGCAAATTGTTGATTTGTTGCCAGCCAATCCATTTTTAGATTTTACGGGAGCTCGTTCAACTTCTACCATTGCGGTTGTTATTTTTGCAGCATTTATCGGAATGGCTTATCTTGGAGTTCGCCGTAAGGATCCAGAGAATGCGCAAATGTTTGCTAAAATAATTGATGCGCTGTATGCAGTTATCATGCGTGTCGTGACTATTATTTTACGTTTAACTCCTTATGGTGTTCTTGCAATTATGACACGTGTTACAGCTACTAGTGATTACGGGGCCATTTATAAACTTGGAAAATTCGTAGTTGCCTCCTATGTCGCGTTATTGATTGTGTTTGCCATCCATTTATTGTTGTTAACATTTGCTGGTTTAAATCCAATCACGTACTTGAAAAAGGCATTCCCTGTGTTAACCTTTGCCTTCACTTCTCGCTCTAGTGCGGGAACCTTACCGCTTAATATCAAGGCACAGACTAATGATTTAGGTGTATCAGAAGGAATTGCCAACTTTGCAGGTTCATTTGGGCTTTCTATAGGACAAAATGGCTGTGCTGGTGTGTATCCAGCGATGCTTGCGGTCATGATTGCTCCTACTGTTGGTATTAATCCATTGAGCCCATCTTTTATATTAACTGTAGTAGTGATTGTTGCAATTAGTTCCTTTGGTGTTGCTGGTGTTGGAGGCGGTGCAACATTTGCTGCGATCCTTGTCTTGTCAGCTCTTGATTTGCCTGTAGCTTTAGCTGGTTTATTAATTTCTGTTGAACCTTTAATCGATATGGGGCGTACAGCACTTAACGTAAGTGGCAGTATGACAGCAGGAGTGCTTACAAGTCGAATTACAAACGAACTTGATACCGAAACATATTCAAGCCCAACTCAATCACTTGGTGCATAAAAAGAAGACCCTTCATTGGGTCTTGCTTTTTTGGTAAAATTAAGTAAAACCCGAGATGGAGATGATTTGTTGGAGATTCGTTTTGACCATGTTGTTCATTATGTAAAAGACCCGCATAATGCAATGGCAGCTTTTCAGTTGTTGGGTTTTCATACTGCGAGGGGTGGAAACCATGAAAATTGGGGAACGTACAATTCATTATGTTATTTTGAAAATCTAGCCTACATTGAATGGATTGGAATCAATAACATAGAGGTTACAAAAGAAGGAAGTCATCCGTTTAGTTGGCATCTTTATGAAGATTATCAACTAGGTGAAGGGCTTTCTCAAATTGCGTTTCGAACATCTTCTATTAAAAAAGTAAAGAGGATGCTATCTGAAAAAGGGTTCGAGACTCTTGGACCTTTTCCGGGATCACGCAAACGTTCAGATGGTACATTGCTCCAGTGGTCCATGCTTTTTATCCGGCACCTTCAGCCAATGCCTTTTTTTATTGAATGGGGAGAAGAAGATGGAGTAAGGGAAAAGGATTTGATTGGAAAAGGGATATATGTTCCAGGTACCAAAAGCATCTCCTACATCGGATACTCGGTGAAGGAACCCTCCACAACAGCAAAGCTTTGGGCTGATTTATTCAATGGAACCCTATTAGACACTATCCTGCCAGGCACTAAACAAAAAGCTTTACAAGTGGATTTAGAATCAATTAACGTGTACTTTTGTAAAGAGGATCATCCAAGGGGAGAGCGACCCTACATCATCGGCATTGAACCAAGTAAAGGTAAAACAAAGATTATTCATGGAGCAACGTACCGATTATAACAAGAACCAACCGTATTTACACGGTTGGTTCTTGTTTTGGGCGTGATTCACTTTTCATAATTTTTATTGCCGCGGTAGATTTGAAAATCTTAAACAACGAAAGCCCTACCTCTCTTTCGTCCTAACGGCTCCGAAGCCGATCCAGTGTGAATAAGTCTTTCTCAAATGTAAAAGATAAAACGAAATTAGTACTTCATCTATATCAAAAATTATGTTATAAGTTTTAAGGGAGCAAAATATTATTATACAGCAAATTAAATTAATTGTCAAATGATTACGGGGTGCTTGTCATGTTTAAAGAAGTATTTAAAAAGAGACTGCTGGTCATTTATTTTTTGGCAAGCCTGTTATGGATTACATTTTCTGAATTTATTATCGATCAATTTCCATCAGTAAATGATAGCTATTTTCAAATTGGTAAAGGACTCGTTTTTGTCATTATCACGACTGTTCTGATTCATCTTATCATTAAGAAACACGATGCCTATATTAAAGCATTAGAAGAGCAAAATGAACTAACGACTCTCATTAATGCGATGCCTGATTTCGTCTGTTTTAAAGATGGACAAGGCCGGTGGATCCGGATTAATCGGTATGCGAAAGAACTTTACAGTCTTCAAACGGATATGTATAAAAATAAAACCGATTTAGAAATTGCCCAGATGTTCCCAGAATTTGAGGAATATTTGTTTCGGAATGTCAAATTAGATGAAGAAACATGGAAAATCGGTAAGGAGACTCGTTATGAGCAAACCATCCTCATTCCGAGTGGAGAACTGAAAACCTTTGATGTCATCCGTGTTCCTTTATTCGAAGAAGGAAAACGTGCAGGCCTTGTGACAATTGGAAGGGATGTATCAAATGTGAAGGCTGCTGAAGAGCTTGCTCGCAGAAGAGAGAAACTCTCTGTTGTTGGTGAATTGGCAGCAGGAATTGCTCATGAAATTCGTAACCCACTCACGACGATAAAAGGCTTTGTACAATTGCAAAAGGAAAAAAACGAGTCAAACACATCAGATATTATCTTATCTGAGCTTGATCGAATTAATCAAATTGTTAGTGAATTACTCGTGTTTTCCAAGCCTCAGAGTAAGATTCTCAAAGAATTTAAAGTCAGCGACCTGATTGATTATGTCATTCAACTCACATCACATGAAGCAATCCTACATAATGTCGAAGTTTTGGTAGAAAATGACGCTGGAGAAGCCATTCTTTATGGGGATAAGAATGAACTCATTCAAGTATTTGTCAATGTGATGAAAAATTCCATTGATGCCATGCCTGCTGGAGGCAAAATAAGAATTCGTACAAAAGTTAACAATGATAAAGTCAATATTGAAGTTATTGACACTGGGGTCGGAATTCCAAAAGAAAGACTTAAAAAAATTGGAGAGCCTTTTTTTACGTTAAAAGAAAAAGGAATGGGACTTGGTCTTACGATGAGTAATAAGATTATCCAAGACCATAAAGGTACATTTAACATTATAAGTAAAGTCGGACTCGGAACGAAAGTAATCATTACCTTACCGGTTAGACATTACTATAAGGAGAGCCCAGCAAGGTAAAATGATTGATTTCTTCTACTCACTCATATAGGATATGAATGGTATGAAAAGCATAAAAAGTGGGGAATTAAGATGTCTGACATTATCATATCTAAAGCTCTGAATAATAATGTTATCATTGCAGATCACTCTGACTATGGAGAGGTCGTTATAATAGGAAAGGGCATCGGCTTTAACCGAAAGAAGCACGAGGTACTGGATAGTGCTGGCGTGGAAAAGCTGTTCGTCCTAAAGAATGAAAGAGAACAAAAAAACTATATTAAGCTTTTACCATATTTAGAGGATGATTTACAGAGAGTGATTATTTCCGCGATAGAGTTAATTAAAAGCAGAACGGCTGCGATGTTAAATGAGCATATCCATGTAGCCTTGACCGATCACTTGATATTTACTGTTGCTCGGATTTCGCAAGGGATGGAGATCCGCAATCCTTTTTTAATAGAAACGAAAGCGTTGTATCCAATGGAATACGACATCGCGAAAGAAGTCATGGCTCTATTTCAGGATGAAATTCATATACACTTGCCTGAAGGAGAAGCGGGATTTATAGCCCTTCACATACACAGTGCAATTTCCAATAAAGAATTATCAGAAGTAAATCAGCATTCTCAACTTGTGACAAAATTGGTGGAAACAATTGAGAATCAGTTGAAAATAGTGATTGATAAAAATAGCATTGATTATATGAGACTTGTGCGGCATTTGAGATTCGCAATTGAACGTGTAAAAGCGGGAGAGAAAGTAGAAGAACCAGAAAAAATTTCTGCTCTCTTGAAAGAAGAATACCCCTTATGCTATAATCTCTCATGGAAACTCATTAAGATCATGCAACAAACATTGAAGAAGCCAGTTTTTGACGCAGAAGCTGTCTATATGACGATGCATTTGCAAAGGCTTCAAAAGAAAGTTAAATAGCTACCATTTTTTTTAACGTGTCACTGATTCGATCAGGCATGAGTAAAGTTAATGATTAAATGAAGTTTAACAGGATATATTCTCCATTTTTGGAGATAGTATTCTTTGGCTTCTTTTAATTATCTCTTACTCATGCCTTTTTTATTTTTTGGGATTTCTTAATGAGAATGAATATCATAGGAGGTTTTAAGGTGTTTAAAAAAGTTTTTGGCGTCCTGCAAAAGATTGGTAAAGCACTTATGCTGCCTGTAGCCCTTTTACCAGCAGCAGGTCTATTACTTGGGATAGGAAATGCCATGCAACAAGAAACAATGCTGCAATATCTTCCGTTCCTGGAAGCAGATTGGATTCAGCTTGTTGCATCAGTGATGGAGGACGCAGGTGGAATTATCTTTAGTAATTTGGCCCTGCTCTTTGCAGTTGGGGTAGCGATCGGCCTAGCTGGTGATGGTGCAGCAGCACTTGCTGCTTTAGTTGGTTATTTAGTTCTGAATCAAGTAATGAGTTCATGGCGGGGAGTAACTCCTGAAATGCTTGCTGACAACCCCGCTTTTGCATCCGTTTTAGGAATTCCTACATTGCAAACAGGTGTTTTTGGAGGAATTATTGTAGGACTTATTGCTGCTTATGCTTATAATCGCTTTCACGATATTGAGATGCCTTCGTTTCTTGGATTCTTTGCAGGTAAACGATTTGTACCGATTGCAACAGCTGCGTTTTCTTTTGTAGCAGGTCTTTTATTATTATTTATTTGGCCACCCGTACAGGAAGCGATGAATAGTGCATCTCTATGGCTAATAGAAGAAGGTACGTATTTTGCTGTATTTTTCTTCGGGTTTATAAAAAGATTGCTAATCCCTTTTGGGTTACATCATATTTTCCATGCCCCGTTCTGGTACGAATTCGGTTCTTATACGACCGCAACTGGGCAAGTTGTTAGAGGAGATATGACAATTTTCTTTGCCCAATTGAAGGATGGGGTAGATATTACAGCCGGTAACTTTATGGCTGGCGAATTTCCAATTATGATGTTTGGTTTACCGGCTGCTGCGCTTGCCATGTATCATGCTGCACGTCCAGAAAATAAAAAGCTTGTAGCCGGACTATTAGGTTCAGGGGCCCTGACTTCGTTTTTAACGGGTATCACAGAGCCACTTGAATTTTCATTTATGTTTGTGTCACCTATTCTTTTCTTGATCCACGCAATCCTGGATGGATTATCTTTTGTATTAATGACCGCTTTGAGTGTTAATATAGGCTATACCTTCTCAGGTGGAGGAATTGACTTCTTCTTATTTGGCATATTGCCCGGTAGAGAGCCTTGGTGGATTGCGATATTAATCGGTCTTATATTTGCAGTTATTTACTATTTTGTATTCCGTTTTGCGATTAGTAAATTTAATCTCATGACACCTGGACGTGAAGTAGCGAAAGGGGAAGAGGAAAAGGAAGGGCAGGCTGGTGATCTCGCTTATAACATTCTAAATGCCATGGGTGGACAAGAAAATATTGCCCATCTTGATGCATGTATCACTCGTCTTCGTGTTTCTGTAAACGATATTAAAGATGTAAATAAGGACGAATTGAAAAAATTAGGTGCGGCTGGTGTGCTTGAAGTTGGAAATAATATTCAGGCAATCTTTGGACCACGCTCTGAAATCATTAAAAGTCAAATGCAAGACGTAATGAGCGGGAAAAAGCCCCGCGAAGCAGAAATGAACCGCACGAAAGAAATAAATCAAGATTTAATGGGTAATAAACATCAGGGTGATGACAGTTTTGTTTCACCTATAAAGGGTGAAATTAAACCAATTACCGAAGTTCCTGATGCAGTCTTTTCCGGTAAAATGATGGGCGATGGCTTAGCAATTATTCCATCAGAAGGTGTAATTGCTTCACCTGTTAATGGGAAAATTATCAACGTGTTCCCGACAAAGCATGCAATTGGTATTCTATCTGATTCAGGACGCGAAATTCTTATCCATGTCGGAATCGATACAGTTAATCTAAAAGGACAAGGTTTTGAAACACTTGTGAGTGAAAATGATAGGGTTGAAAAAGGCCAGCACCTATTGAAAGTGGATTTAGATTATATTAAGGAAAATGCAACGTCAATCGTTACTCCGATTGTGTTCACAAACCTTGTAGAAGGAGAAAAGATTATTCTTAAAAAGCAAGGTATGATTAATCTCTCTGAAGAAAATATCATCGAGATAACAAAAGGATAACAAAAATTAAACGAAACAGACCATAGGCAATTCTGTGGTTCTGTCTATTTTGTTTAATTGGTCGCAAGAAGGAGAGCTCATCACTCTCCTTTTTTTGTTCAGCCAGAATTATGTTGGAAAATACGCATATTTTTGATAAATTTAAATTATCATAGAATTACTAAAAAATAGGAGGCACTTATGTCTGCAAAAGAGAATGTTTTAAAAATCAAAGAGAATATTGGGAAAGTCATTATCGGAAAGGATGATGTCATTGAGTTAGTACTAAATTCTCTTATTAATAAAGGTCATATTTTACTAGAAAGTGTACCTGGTACAGGAAAGACAATGCTTGCGAAGAGTTTTGCGAAATCGATAAGTGGAAATTTTAAGCGCATTCAATTTACACCCGATGTTTTACCAAGTGATATTACGGGTATTCAATTTTTTAATCCGAAGGAACAGGAATTCCAGCTTCGTCCCGGTCCGGTTATGACCAATATCCTCTTAGCAGATGAAATTAACCGTGCAACTCCGAGGACTCAATCAAGTTTATTAGAAGTAATGGAGGAACGCCAGGTAACAATAGATGGGGAAACTTTAAAGCTTCCTGCACCATTTGTCGTCATTGCAACACAAAACCCAATCGAATCCCAACAAGGGACTTTTCCCTTACCGGAAGCACAAATGGACCGTTTTTTTGTGCAAATTGATCTCGGCTACCCAAGCTTTGAAGAGGAAAAGCAAATCATGAGAACATATCGACAAAACAACCCCATCGAGGAAATCTTAGAGGTTCTTACAAAAGAAGAGATTCAAGCGATGCAAGCTGAAGTAGGACAAGTACGACTTTCTGATGATGTTGAGGAGTATTTATTACGCATTGTACATGCCACTAGAAAGCATGGTGATGTTGAAGTTGGAGTGAGTCCAAGGGGAACGCTTTCTTTGATGAAGGCTGCCCAAGGCAAGGCATATTTAGAAGGACGGATGTTTGTAACTCCAGAGGATATTAAGTTTATGGCTCCATATGTCATTTCACATCGACTTGTGCTAACAATGGAGGGATCGTTGAAGAAAACGAATCGTCAAATTGTTCAGGAGCTACTTTCATCGGTATCAGTCCCGGTTGAAGCAGGGGCAGTGAAATAATGAATTGGCAGCGGCAAATATCGATTGGAAATGAAATGTCGTATATGATGTTTCTTTCTTCGGCATTTATTTTAGTTGGGATTCTTTCACAGGTGTTTTTGCTTGTGTTTGTAGGAGTGTTCTTTCTGCTATTTGTCTTTCTCAACAAATATTATTTAAAGCATGTTGGCAGTAAAATCATTGTTTCAGTTGATAAGTCTACTATTAAGCTCTTTAAAGGTGAAGAAAGTGATTTTTCGCTTATGCTACGACAGGAAGGGATGTTACCAATCTTGAATGGTCACATCCGAATAATGATTGATGATGTAATAGGTTTTAAGAATGAAAGAAAAGTTTTAGAAACCGAACAAATTGAACTCACCCTTCCGCTTACCCTTATTGGTAAACAAATTTCATCAACAAGCTTGCCATTTGAAGGGAAGCAAAGGGGAGTTGCAAAAATTCGCACACTAGAGATAAGAATTCCACATCTGTTTGGTTTTGGTGAAGCCTATCTTCAGTATACGAAGCCGATTAACTTTGAGACGATTATTTATTCGTCACCGGAAACGGTGGGAGGAATCGAAAAGATTGTTCCGAAAAATCAAGGAGAGTATCCTATTCGAACTTCATTTTTTGAAGATATGACGGCGATTGTGGGGACAAGAGGTTATGTACCAACAGATCCTTTTAACAGGGTTCATTGGAAGGCGAGTGCCCGTACCAATCAACTGCAAACAAAGATTTTTGATAAAACGGCTCAGTTTTCATGGACGATTATTATTAATGTCCGTGAACAAAAGCTGGAGCAATATTTGAGTGGATTAACATACTTACTAGAATCGGCAACAGTAAAAAATATTCCATTTGAGGTATTTGTCAATGTAAGAAGAGCAGGTAAAACGCCATATATCCATATACCTCTTGGGAAAGGGAAGGAACATTTAGCGAGAGCTCTTGAATTGATTGCAAGACTAAGCAAGCATAGTATTACGATTCCGTTTCATTACATGATTCATACCATTGGAAGACAGCAGCAGCTTTCACCCTATTTGATTTTGTTAGGTGAAATCGAAGAGAATGAGCAATTGATATTACGAAGCTTTGCAAGAAAGGGTGTCGATTGTTTTAAAGTGATTGAGAATGAGGATGCCATTTATTTACAGAAAGCTTCCTTTTCAGTGAAGAGGGGGAATTCTGATGCGATTTAATCAAGCATTACTAAAGTCGTACCAATATGTAATGGAAGTAATCCTACTCTATATTTTGCTCATGTTGCTATATATTCACACGGAGCAGCTGCCACCTATTCTACCATTCTTGTTTCTTACAGGTGCCGGGGCTGCCTTGATTGCACTCTTATTATCGTTCATGAAATCAAATACTCCATATGTATTTATTATGTTAATTGTACCATTGCTTGCCCTTGTAAGTAGTGCAATCGGCTTACCGTTCGGACAGAGTATTGTGATTGCAGCAATCGTATGTTACCGAATGGTTGTTCATTTTCATAAAAATCCAAAGCTGACAGAAGCATCTATTTTAAATGGTAGCTTACTTTTTGGAGGACTCACTTACTTTGCAGCAAAAGTCCAAGGGTATATCCATAGTGATCTTGTGTTGTATTTATTAGTTACCGAGTTAATTTTTTTCATGATTGGTAAACTCTTAAACAGTGTAAGTTCGAGTTCACTTGTCAAGAAAACTGTGGCTACCAGAAACAATTCATGGTCTGTAGTCGGTTTATTTAGTGGTTTATTTGTAAGTACAATTGGGGTTGCGGTTATTTTTCCGATTCTTTTTGTTAAGGGATTGTCCTTTGTATCATCCATTATTGGAACTGGCCTTTATTGGGTTTCAAAGCCACTTTTTAATGCGGTCGAAAATATTGAATCGTTTCGAGGCTCAAAGGGAGAAAGTGTGGGAAGCTTGAATTGGGATGAAACGGAACAGAAAAATCCATTTTTAGAGATGATAGGGAGTTTTGATATTTGGTTTTATTTATCGATTCTAGGTGCGATCATTTTAGCAGTAATCCTTTTCCTATTAGCCAGAAAAAGATTTGTAAAAGAGGCGGTCGTGGTGGGGGAGGCCTATCAATATGCGACTGTCACTGAGGGGATCAGGACACCTACTACAAAATGGAGAAAACCGAAAAGAAAAACCCCGCAGGCAAAGGTTAGAAAGCTTATTCTTGAATTAGAGGTGCTTTCAGCTCAGCGCGGTCTTGGTCGTTACCATCATGAAAGTGTAACAGAATGGCTAGGTCGAAATCATTTTCTTGATTATCGACTTGTAGAACTCTATGAAAGAGCCAGATATGGGGATGAAGAATTAAGCGCTAATGAAAACGAAGCTTGTGAAGATATGGTGAGGCAAATCAAAGCAAAAATAAAAAGCTTAAAAAACCAGAAATAAAGAAGAACCTCGAAATTCAGGTTCTTCTTCTTTTTAATCAAACACATTGTTTACTATTTTCTTTTAAAATCATTTCAACTGCCTCAGCAACAGATTCCACAACGAATTTTGCTTCTTTTTTTACATCGTCATGTGCAGTGGACATCACATAACTATAAGGAGTTAATTGAAACATGGGAATATCATTAAAAGAGTCGCCGATACACGCAATTTCTTTAGGTTTGAAAGAAAGTTCATCAAGAAGCTTTTGAACCGCATTGCCTTTACTTATTTGCTTTGGCATAATGTCCAATACATGTGTTTCAGAAATAAATAAATCAATCTCATCCTTAAAATCAGCTGAAAGCTTTTCGTACATATCGATAATATCTTGTTCAAAGCCCATCAGCGAAATTTTGGATGGTTTAACCTCACTAAATTTCGAACCGATTTCTGGGTCAATGATGATTGGATGGAACATTCTTTTTTGAACATCGGCTACATATTTATTATTTTCATGTGTGAAATTAGTATCATAGGTACATACAATCGTTACAAATCTGGAATCTAATACTTCTTTATATATTTTTTCCGCTATTTCTGTTGTAAAGGTACGAGAAAAAATAGACCTCTCATCAATGGTCGACGCAAACG
The DNA here is from genome assembly GCF_036965045.1 of Bacillus sp. JJ1533. Classification (NCBI taxonomy): domain Bacteria; kingdom Bacillati; phylum Bacillota; class Bacilli; order Caryophanales; family Bacillaceae; genus Bacillus; species Bacillus sp. JJ1533. The sequence continues at coordinate 53,646 of NZ_JBALOV010000035.1, forward strand.
CTCCATTTTGGCTGATGCGATGAAACTTTTGTCCAATCAATTTTAATACTTCTTTTATTTCCGTATCCATTCGACCTGTTGCAATGCTGATTTGAAGTCCTTCCTGTAATGCCTGATTTAAGGCTCTGGCGTCCTCGGATTTAACTGTATTATTTTCCTGTAATAGTGTTCCATCTAAATCACTCACAATTAGTTTAATCAATGAAAACACCTCCAACTTTTTTATGTAGATACAATAATTGTCTATTATACATGATAAACATGAAAGAGTGATATTGTTAAGTTGATTGTTTTTGAGAATCGTCTAAATGAATCATTAAATCGTCTGAGAAACATTCTCAATTTTCATTCTTGTCGGATTATGTTACTTATCGTTGAAAAATATTTATTATCTATGATATACTAGTTCGAGTATACGGTTATTTTGTAAAGAATGATCGGTTTTATTTTTACATACAGTTTACATTTACGTGTTACTGATTCGATCAGGCATGAGTAAGGTACTAGTAAAAGCTGTGAGAAAAAATGTCTCTCGTTTTTATTGTCTTTCTCGTGCCTTTTAATTTTTGATTTTGAGTCGGAACCTGCGATTCTTTCTTTACATATCTACCGGAAACGTACAAATACTACAAGTAATCATAATGATTTCAAATAATTGCAAAGGGGAAATTATCATGGCAGAAAAAACATTTAAAGTTACAAGTGAATCAGGAATTCATGCACGTCCAGCGACAGTATTAGTACAGGCGGCTAGTAAATTTAATTCAGATATTCAATTAGAATATAACGGGAAGTCTGTTAACCTAAAATCCATTATGGGTGTTATGTCTCTTGGAATCGGTCAAGGTGCTGAAGTGAAAATTGTTGCTCAAGGTTCTGACGAAGCAGAAGCAATCGCAAACCTAACAGAAATCATGGCGAACGAAGGACTTGGTGAATAATGTCAAATATGATTAAAGGAATTGCTGCTTCTGCAGGGATTGCCATTGCAAAAAGCTTTCGTTTAGAGCATCCTGATTTAACCGTTGAAAAACAGACAATCAGTGACAAAGATGCTGAAATGAAACGCTTTGATGAAGCAGTTAATCAATCAAAAGAAGAGTTAGAAGTAATTAGGAATCGTGCGAATGAAGAATTAGGGGAAGACAAAGCGGCTATCTTTTCCGCTCACCTTCTCGTGTTAAGTGACCCAGAACTTCTTAATCCGATTAAAGAAAAAATTAGTTCTGAGGGTGTAAATGCAGAATTTGCTTTACAAGAGGTTGCAAACATGTTCATTACCATGTTTGAAGGTATGGATAATGAGTATATGGCAGAACGTGCTGCTGATATTCGCGACGTAACAAAGCGTGTACTTGCTCATTTACTAGGGGTTACGATCTCGAATCCAAGTATGATTTCAGAAGAAGTGATCATTATTGCGGAAGACTTAACTCCATCAGATACGGCTCAATTAAATCGTAATTATGTAAAAGGGTTTACGACTGATATTGGTGGTCGTACTTCTCACTCTGCAATCATGGCAAGATCGATGGAAATCCCAGCTGTCGTTGGAACAAAAGCTGTTACCTCAAACATTCAAAATGGGGTCATGGTCATTGTTGACGGACTTGATGGTGACGTGATTGTTGATCCTTCTGAAGAAGTATTAGCTCAGTACCGCCAAAAGAAAGAGCAATATGAAGCTCAAAAAGCTGAATGGGCTAAATTGAAAAATGAAAAAACCATTACAAGTGATGGGGAACATGTTGAGCTTGCTGCTAATATCGGAACTCCAGAAGATGTTAAGGGTGTTCTTGAAAATGGTGGCGAAGCCATTGGCCTTTATCGTACAGAATTTCTATACATGGGCCGCGACCAGCTTCCTACTGAAGAGGAGCAATTTGAAGCCTATAAAACCGTTCTTGAAAAAATGGAAGGCAAGCCGGTTGTTGTTCGTACATTAGACATTGGTGGAGATAAAGAGCTTCCATATTTAAACTTACCGAAAGAACTAAACCCATTCCTTGGCTTTAGAGCAATTCGTCTTTGTTTAGAGGAACAAGACATTTTCCGTACTCAACTACGTGCTTTACTTCGTGCAAGCACATTTGGTAATTTGAAAATTATGTTCCCAATGATTGCGACACTTGATGAGTTTAGACAGGCAAAAGCGATTTTACTCGAGGAAAAAGAAACGCTTGTTGCGAATGGAACTGCCGTTTCTGATTCGATTGAAATTGGAATTATGGTTGAAATTCCATCAACTGCCGTATTAGCGGATCAGTTTGCTAAAGAAGTTGATTTCTTTAGTATTGGAACAAATGACTTAATTCAATATACAATGGCAGCTGACCGTATGAATGAGCGAGTTTCTTATCTCTATCAGCCATATTCACCTTCCATTCTACGCCTAGTTTCAATGGTTATTGAAGCAGCTCATAAAGAAGGCAAGTGGGCAGGAATGTGTGGAGAAATGGCCGGTGACACAATTGCGATTCCAATTCTTTTAGGACTTGGCCTTGACGAATTTAGCATGAGTGCGACATCCATTTTACCAGCACGTACTCAAATTAAAAAACTATCAAAAGCGGAAATCGCAAGCCATAAAGAAAAGATCTTATCAATGAGCACAACTGAAGAAGTTGTCGAGTTTGTTAAAGCAAACTTTATGAATTAACAAAAAAACGAGTCTTGGTTAGACTCGTTTTTTTGCGTAAAAGGGGTTTTTCCATTCCATTAATAATCCATAATTACAGGATTCTTCATCTTCAAGATAGTTTTCAATCAACTGGACAGGTGTACGTCCACTTCGGAGAAGAAATGTGATCACGGGGTCCTTCAGTTCACCTGCCATGACTTTTTCAACATAGCTTTGAGCAGCTATGTCTTTTGCATATTTGGAGTACCCGGACATCCGTCCTCCACCTAATAATCGCTCAACATTTAAATGAACGACAACCTCATACATCGACTGCATTAACCATTTTCCAAGACCATATTTTCGGAAAGCGGGGCTAATACATATATCCACAATATATAAGGTATTTCCAGTGGAGGTATGATTTCGGATGTATCCGTTATCTGTGATTTCTTCCCATGTGTGATGCGGATGGCTTGGATCAAAATGAACAAGTAAACCGGTCATTGATCCACATATTTTTCCATCCATTTCAACACATAAGGCACCCTCAGGAAATAAGGCGACATGATTATGTAATTGTTCTTTATTCCACCATAACTCAGACGGGAATGGTGGGGGAAAGCTTTCCCGTTGAACTTGAATTAAATCCTCAAAATCAGTTTCACGATAATTTCGAATCACACACGCTTTTGGTTTATTTTCATCGAACACAAATAGTTCTTTTCGAAACAAGCCGCTCACCTCACAACCACATTTTACGCTAGATTAGGATGGATGAGAAGCAAAATTATTCGTATTTTTGATTGTTTTCAAAAAATGATTCAACAATCTTTTCAAGTAACGCTGGTTCGGGCTGTTCTCCTGTAAATGAGAAGGGTAGTTCTTTAATAAAATCACCATCACGATAAACATGGATTGCACCATTTTGATTAATTACGCTATATTCTGTTTCAAACCGATAGCCTTCGCGGTCAATCGCACCCATTTAACTCTCTCCTTCATTCATGTTGTGTATAGTGTTCCTTTTTGTTGTGGAATTTGTACATATTATTTTAAAAAAACGCCAGTTTAATGATAAAGGGAGGTATTAACGATGCCAGATAACGATCGCGATCATCATGAAAGGGATCCCCATTTTGATGGAAGATATGAAGGCATGATCAATGCTGATATAGGAGGGGAGAAAATGGGGATCCGTTCAGATGTGAACACCGAAAACATGGTCCAACCTAAAAATCCTTTTCATCTAAAGCCGAAAGAAGATAGAGAAATGAAAAAGTTTCAGGATTTGTTTGATGGAAAATAACATGGAAAAGCCAGCAACCCTTTATGTTGCTGGCTTCTTTTCTTATTGGATATTTTAGAACCAAGCAGCTCCCACGATGATTAGAAGAATAAATAGTACAACAATCAACGCAAAGCCTCCGCGGAATCCGAAGCCGTAACCGTAGCCTCCGTAACCATATCCGCCACATCCATATCCTCCGTAGAATCCCATAATACATCTCCCTTTCTTAATTATAATTAATCTTAAACTTGCATAAGAATTACTAATAAATATAGGCTGCACCAACAATGATCAATAGTATGAACAATACAACAAGTAACGCAAAACCTGCTCCAAATCCTACTCCTACTCCACTCATTTAGAACACCTCCATATCTATTTGTTATATCCTATGGAATACGCATAGGTTTCGTAAGGTACAAAACCCCAATTTTCCTAAATTTTTTTTAGGTCTGACTTATTTCAAGTATGATATGATAAAAATAAAAAAAATGAGGGAGAAAGAAAATGATACATACAAATGTCTTAAATGAAAACACAGTCGTTGGCTTTATAGGAACAGGTGTCATGGGAAAAAGCATGGCTGGCCATATTCTTTCAAAAGGATATAAGGTTCTTGTTTATACACGGACGAAGGAAAAAGCAACAGACCTCATTGAACAGGGTGCGATTTGGAAACAGTCTGCGGGAGAAGTCGCAGATGAAGCAAATGTGATTATTACCATGGTGGGATACCCACATGATGTTGAGGAAATTTACCTAAGTGATCATGGACTTCTGGCACATGCGAGAGAAGGTACTTATTTTATTGATATGACAACATCAACACCGTCTTTGGCAAATAAAATATATCAAGCCGCAAAACATCATGGTATGTATTCCTTAGATGCACCTGTTTCAGGTGGAGATGTTGGTGCAAAAGAAGCGAGATTAGCCATTATGGTTGGTGGGGATCAGGATGTATTCGAAGCTTGCAAGCCACTTCTTGAAATAATGGGACAAAACATTGTATACCAGGGTCCAGCAGGTTCTGGTCAGCACACTAAAATGTGTAATCAAATCGCAATTGCGTCAAATATGATAGGCGTTGTTGAAGCAATGGTTTATGCAAAAAAATCAGGACTTAATCCAGAAACCGTATTAAAAAGTATTTCAACAGGTGCAGCCGGAAGCTGGTCATTAAGTAATCTTGCTCCACGAATGATTGCAGGCAACTTCGAGCCTGGTTTCTTCATTAAACATTTCATTAAAGATATGGGGATTGCACTAGAAGAAGCGAAAGCAATGGGAATGGAAACACCAGGACTTGAACTTGCAAAAAAAATGTACGATGAATTAGCCGAAAATGGTGAGGAAAACAGTGGTACCCAAGCCATCTGCAAGCTCTGGGAATAACAGGTCACAGGTTTTAGAGCCAAGAGGTTATGGTCAGCTCCTGCATAGAAATCCCCTTAGAGAAGAAAATAATGATGATAATCTCTAAGGGGGTGCACTCAACTATGGCAAAACGAAATAAAAAGAATGATCCCGAACAAAAAAACAAAAAAGGCTTTGATTCAGCTGTAACGGACTCTGAATTCGGCAAAGAGTTTGGCAGTGCTGCAGCTAACAAAGCACATAAGAAAAAGGCTAAAAAAGAAAAAGCCTCTAAAAATGATGGAAAATATGAAGGCGGACTATAAGTTGTGTATAAACAATATTCGACAAGGAGATGTAATTGTCGAATGTTTTGACACCCATAGTACAATACCAGCGATAAAAAATCCAGGTCATTGCATGGCCTGGATTTTTTATATTTGCCAAAACAGTAGGAATTTTGCTGAAATTTCTTTATAATAGCATTAAAACAGGTCTTTCTACCTATGGATATGAATTAGCCCCTAAATTAATGTAATAGTATAGTAAAAAAATGGTTACACCAACCCATTTAAATCATTTATCGACATTCATATACAGATCGGCCATAACGATTGAGTCAAGCAATAATGAGGGAGGGGGTTCAATATATGAAGACAGGAAATCAACAGAGTGCTCCAGAGTATGTATCAGTGGTAACGCCTTCTGTTAATCTTGTATTAACAGTGACGAAAAATGGACAAATTCTTTATATTTCAAGCAACTGTAAAAACATCTTAGGCTACACACAAGACTTGCTGATTGGAACATCGATTAAAAATATCATACATAAAGATGATCGTTTTATGCTTGAAAGTTATTTTTTCAATAAACAACAACAATCTGTATGTGCGCTAAGACTGTTAAAAACCAATCATGATATCATTTGGTTCGAAACTATTGTTGAGCCTATCTATAACTCCTCGTCTTGTGAATATGAAGAAATACTACTAAAAATGAATGTGTTATTAGAGCCAGCAAATGATCGCATTTCTGAGGAATTTAGTTCTAACACTTTATTCTCCTCGTTTATTCCGGATGAGATTCCCTCATATACGAGGTTGGTAGAGGCACCGATTTTAATCGATGAAGCTCCTTTTCCGATTGTCATTGCAAAGCTAGGTCAAATTGTTTATCTAAACAGGGAGGCAGCTACCTTATTAACAATTAAACATCCGAAAGAGGTAATTGGTAGTGCTATTTATTCATTTATAGATGAAGAATTCCATGAGGTCGTAGCTAAGCGAATCGAGCAAATCCAAAATGGATTTCGTTTAGGCATTATCGAACAAAAGTGGAAGAAACAAAACAATGAAACATTCTTTGTTGAAGTAAAGGAAGTACCCATCTATATCAACGATGAAACATATGAATATCTTGTTTTGCATGATATTTCATCACGCAAGTCATTCCATGATATTATCCATAGAAGCCGTGAACGTTATCAACGGATTATCCAAAATTCAATTGATACGATTGCCGTGATTTATCAAAATAATTGGGTGTTTATCAATGACTCAGGTGTAAAAATGTTTGGGGCAAACAGCTATACAGAAATGTTAGGAAAAAATATTTATACCTTCCTTCATCCGGAAAATCATGATCAGGTGAGAGATTTCATCGAGATCGTCAATGCGGAAAAGAAAGAAGTCAATTTTAGTAAACAATCATGGTATACATTCCAAGGAAAGCAAATTCACACAGAATTAATCGGAATACCGACTACCTACTTTGGAGAGGCTGCCGTTCAAGTCATTATTCGTGACATTTCTGACCGAATAAAAGCAGAGGAATTAATGATTAAATCTGAAAAACTTTCAATCGCCGGGCAGCTTGCGGCAGGAATTGCCCATGAAATTAGAAATCCATTAACCGCCATAAAAGGGTTTTTACAATTGTTTAATGATGAATTCCATGAGAAACAGAATTATTTTGACATTATTTTTTCTGAATTAAATCGAATTGAATTAATTTTAAGTGAGCTTTTATTATTAGCAAAGCCGTCGGAAATAAAATTCAAAAATAAGGATATCCGGACTATTTTACGTGATGTTGTGACACTGCTTGAAACACAAGCTATTCTCCAAAATATTCAAATCAATATTGAATATGAGAATGAGGATTCGATTATTACCTGTGATGAAAATCAGATTAAGCAAGTCTTCATCAATCTCATCAAGAATTCCATAGATGCAATGGAAAATGGCGGTACCATTATCATTCGCACAATGGTTTCGGACGACTTCATTTATATTTTCTTTATTGATGACGGCTGTGGAATTCCAGAATCCATCCTTAACCGAATTGGGGAGCCTTTTTATACAACGAAGGAAAAGGGAACGGGCCTTGGGTTAATGGTAAGCTACAATATTATCGAAAACCATAACGGAGAAATTAAAGTCGATAGCAAGGAAAATGAAGGGACAACCTTCGAAATAAAACTTCCTCGAATAAACCAAACGATGTAGCAGAACAAAGCTACATCGTTTTTTTTATAAAATAAGAAGGCTAGTGCTTCTCGCACTAGCCAATTGATGATTATTGAAGAAATTTATGTTGGGACAGTAACATTTTATATTGTTTTGTAAGATTCATAAATAATGTTTCATCACGATTCAATAGTGATTGGTCAATTTGTTTTAGCAATTGTTCTTTCTGAAAGGAGGCCTGTGATTGGATGAGAACCATTTCTGCTACCTTCTCATACATCTCTTCATCAGGCGTTTGAGGCATAACAACTACTTCATTTTTTGGCTCTTTGTTAAAATGGTCCATTACGTAATCACTCCTTTTAATTTTTCGCTTATTTGTAAATAAAATGTTTGTTTACTTATAAGCTCCACTAGAACCATGCTATCTTAGGAAAATATTGCATCGTCTAGTTGTCTTTCTATTATGAGGGGAAAACAGTAAAAAGTAAAGTGTTTTTTTAGAAAATTTAGATATGTCAGAACTTAGATGTGTTGGTAAACATTGTGATAAGAGGAAGTGATTATGAAAAAATGGGTTACTTTCCTACATTACATCATAGAATGCTATGAGGACTTTTTATAAAAGGGAGGTACCTGCTATGAATCAACCATATGGTGGATATCAAATGAATCCATACAACCGGGCAGTTCCACAATATTATTACCCATACTATCCCGTTCCCAGCTATCCACAAGCTTATTATATAAATCCTAACACGCAGCAAAATCAATTAAGACAAACAGAGGAATTTCAAAATGTATGGAAAGAAGTACGGAAAAATCTAAAACCTCACTATAACGAATTGGCCGAATATAATGTCAACAAAAGAATATCGCAATATATTGCGATGCAGCTTGTCATGTTTACACTTATGACGCAAAATCAATTTTCAGGTTCTTTAGACCAAAAGGTTAACCAAACCTATCCCGCTTTTCGAAATCAAGCGAATTGGATCTTTGGCGTATTGTCTCCTTATCGGATTCCGGATCGGGTGCTTGAAAGGATATTTAAGGCAATTATTCGACTCACTTATGAAAATATTGGCTACTCGCCAGAAAAGAATTGGAGCGAATGGGAAGACCTTGGAGGTTATTTAACATCGGGACCTTCTGCGATAGTGCCTGGTAGAAACCAATTAGATGTCTATGTTCGTGGACGAAATCGAGTTCTTTACCACCGGATGTGGAATGGTTCAAGATGGACAGAATGGGAGAATCTCGGGGGATCTCTAACATCCTCACCTGCTGCAGTGTCTTGGGGACAAGGAAGGGTAGATGTCTTTGGTCGAGGTGACAAAAATCAACTGATTCATAAATATTGGGATGGCTCTACATGGAGCGATTGGGAGGATTTAGGCGGAGTACTCTCATCATCACCCGCAGTGGCGTCATGGGGAGAGAATCGCTTAGATGTCTTTGGAAGGGGTACGGATCGTCATCTTTATCATAAATATTGGGATGGAGAAGGATGGAGTGAATGGGAAAACCTTGGGGGAGTTCTAACTTCAGCACCTGGTGCCGTTTCGTGGGGACCTAATCGAATTGATGTCTTCGGTCGGGGTGAGAATCGTGCTCTTTATCATAAATACTGGAATGGCTCGAACTGGAGCAATTGGGAGGATCTTGGTGGCCAATTAACCTCAAGTCCCACAGCATCCTCAAGGGAATCTAATAATTTAGATGTATTTGTAAAAGGAACAGGTGACCATCTTTATCTGAAAAACTGGGACGGAAGCAGTTGGAGTGATTGGGAAGATCTAGGTGGAAACTTAACCTCAGAACCATCCTCAGCATCATGGAATCGCAATCGAATTGATGTCTTTGCTAGAGGAGAAAACAATCAATTAATCCATAAATGGAAAGCATGACATGCACTAAGGAGTTGTAAAGATGCCTAGATATGTATGGGGAGTGGATTCGGCAGCAATCGTCGATGAGGAATTATATACATGTGTAAAAAGTAAATTTGGAAATCCGAAATTTTGGGGGAGATATTTAAGTGAAGTACCAGATGTTTCCCATGGCCTAACAAGGGGAGAAATTTCATTTTTACGAAATCGAGGAATTAAAGTTTTGCCAATTTATAATGTTTTTTCAGATGCAACTAGCTTTGAAAAAGGGCAGCTCGCTGCACGTAATGCCGTGTTTAATGCAAGACGTCTAGGTATTCCAAATAATGTAGCCCTATTTGCAAATATCGAGCGTTTTTATGCTGTTGATGAAGCTTGGATTCGAGGGTGGGTGGAGTCTATTTACCCAACGGGTTATCGTCCGGGTATTTACCATGATCCAGTCGAAGGCAGTTTTTCCAATGCATATTGTGAGGCTGTACGAAAAAATAAGCAGGTTGCAGTACAAACAATATTATGGAGTGCTGAACCGGAAACCGGGGTTACTAGGGAACGAAATGCCCCCACCTATAGACCAGCGTCACCGAAATGTAAAGCAAATGTGTGGGTTTGGCAATATGGAAGGGATTCGCAGGACTGTCCAATTGATACAAATCTAGCCGATCAACGCACTTTAAATTATCTCTATTAAAAAACCAGGTAGCTATACCTGGTTTTTCACTGTTCGTCTTGCTATAGCAATCAAAGAAAAAAGTTTCGTACATAGTTTTTGATGTCTAGCTCCAGGCGCCCTCCGCCGTTCTAATTAACGATAACTTTCCCCTAGTTTTTTGAATACGGGTTTTTGGTAGGTTCGTTTGTTTGGACGAAGAGTATTCTCTGTTTTTTCTTCAATTCCAACGTATTGCTGTAAGAGGCTTTTCGCTAGAGAAAGTGATAGATATGTTTTTGGATTACGATATGTCTGATTCAACTTTCCAAGGTGTGGTAGGCGTGAGAAGTCTTCTTTTGTAGGAGGCATGTGAAAATAATAGTCTCCGGCTGAAATTAAGACATCGGATTGCTGTTGACTATTTTTCGGATTTCTGGAAAAATGAAGTCCTTCTTTTTTGGCTTTTCCTTCTGCTAAAAGCTTTTCTAACGCTTTTCGCTTAAGTAGATATAAAAATTTAGGGTTTGTTGCGGTTTTAGCATGTCGGTTCACAACAAAAATGGCACGAGCCAGGTTGTCCACATTTGGTTCAAGCGGGGTCTGATTTACCTGTTTTTTCATACTTTCTCTCCTTTCTATCTTTTATTATACTGGTAGTAGTGAATTTTGACAAATTGACTTCGTTTCTCCGGTTGATATCGTGATTGAAAAAATCTTGAAAAAATAAAGGTTTTTGTCGATAGATGGAGAAGAAATAGATAATACTTGAATTAGGGAATGGTACCATGAACAGAATAAACAACGTTATCTTAAAGGATGATCAATTCAATCGTTTTGATGATAAAATTGAAGCAATCATTTTTGAAATAATCCTTAAACATATTAAGGATTTAATATATGTCATGAAAGTAGAAGAGAACGGGACCTTTTCCTATGTTTTCTTAAATGAAGAAGCGAAGGGGCATGCGAAATTAACGAGTGATAGTCTTGGAAGGTCACTTCATGATGTACTGCCTCTGGAAACAGCCAATCATCTGCATGAACAATACACATCGGTTATGGAGAAGAGAAAACCAATCTCTTTTCAAGATGTTGTCATTTTAGCAGATAAGAGAGTTGTTCATGGAGAATCGATTTTAACTCCAATATTTAATGATAAGGGTGAAATTACTTTTATTGTAAGTGTGACACGTGATATTTCTGCTAGAGTGGCTGATAAAGAAATGATTACCTACATGGCTTATCATGATCAATTGACAGGTTTGCCGAATCGCACTTTGTTAAAAACAGACCTTGACAATGCCGTCGAAGAAGCAGAAAGAAATAATCAAAACTTAGCATTAATGTTTATTGACCTTGATCGTTTTAAATTTTTCAATGATTCAATGGGGCATGTTGCTGGTGACCACCTACTACAAGAAGTTGGAAAAAGGTTAGCATCAATTAGTCAAAAGAGCTATAAAGTGTTCCGCCAAGGTGGGGACGAATTCATTGTCATTCTACCGAATACAACAAGAGAGCTCTCTGAACAATTCGCACAATATGTGAACCGAGCATTTGAAAAGCCTTTCCTATTAGAACAAAAGGAGTTTTTTATTTCGGCTAGTATTGGAATTAGTATCTTTCCCACAGATGGTAGAAATGGCGATACACTAATTAAAAATGCAGATACCGCCCTATATCGAGCTAAGGAATTAGGGAGATCACTGCATCAATTTTATAGTTCTGATTTACAAAAACAAACTTCCCATTTAATGCAATTGGAGACAGGTTTAAGAAAAGCAATCGAGAAAAACGAGCTCGAAATTTATTATCAACCACAGCTTGACCTTAGTACAGATGAAGTGACAAGCTTTGAGGCGCTATTAAGGTGGAAACATCCGATTCTTGGATTCGTGTCACCGGGTGAGTTTATTCCAATAGCTGAGGATACCGGGCTTATTTTATCAATAGGTGAATGGATTATTAAGACGGTTTGCGGAAAGCTTAAGGAATGGAAAGAGAAAGGGTATGGGCCTGTTTCCATATCAATCAATTTATCGCCGAAGCAATTTCAGCAGCCTGAACTTGTAAAAATGATTCATGAAAATATTATTCAGAATCAAATCTATCCTGGGAGTCTTGAATTTGAACTGACAGAAGGGGCTATGCAGGATCCAAAAAGAACATTGCAGACTCTAGCAAAATTAAAAGAAATTGGTGTGCGGATATCTGTTGACGACTTTGGAACCGGTTATTCCTCTTTAAGCTATATTAAAAAACTACCGATTGATACATTGAAAATTGACCAGTCCTTTGTAAAGGATGTGCTTCGTGATGAAAAGGATGCTGCGATTACAACAACGATTATTCACTTGGCGCAAAGCCTTGGTCTTTCTGTTATTGCAGAGGGTGTAGAAGACGAACAACAAGTAGAATTCTTCAAAATCATGGGCTGTCACAAAGTGCAAGGCTATTTCTTTAGTAAACCCATCCCAGAAAATGAAATGATCGAACATTATTTTTCTAATAAGTAATAGGAAAAGAGGATGCCACCTGCGGCATCCTCTTTTTGCTAGTTCGAAACCAAGGTAAAAACAGAGATTTCTGGTTTCGCTAAAAATCGTAGTGGAAGTCTTGTCGTTCCTAGTCCTCGATTAACATATAAGAACATTTTATTCGGCCCAATTAGATGATCTCCTTCATAATAAATGCTGCCAAGCGGTGGGGTAATCAGGGGACCCACAAATGGAAGCTGGATTTGACCACCATGGCTATGCCCAGATAATTGCATATGGGCACCTACCTCTTCGGCTCGGTCGGCAATATCAGGCTCATGTGCAAGCAGAATCGTAAAACTGGAGGAATCTACGTCTTTAAAAGCTTGTTCAAAATTTGGACGCCCAAGCATGACATCATCCAGTCCGACAATTGAAATTTTAGAATCATCAACGTAAACTTCCTCAGAAGTATTCATGAGTAGGGTAAAGCCAGTTTGATTCATCAGGTTTTTATAGATTTCTGATCCATAACCTCCATGGTCATGGTTTCCGTAAATGGCAAATTTTCCAAGTGGTGCGTTTAATTGTTGAAGAATCGGAATCAGGTGATTGGTAGCTGCATATTTGTTCGGCTCATCCATTAAATCCCCTGTAAAAAAAAGTAGGTCAGCTTTGAGACCATTTATTTTATCAACAATTCTTTGAAGTTGTTCCAATGTGAAATGATGTCCAACATGGGTATCACTAAATTGGACAATCTTTATTTTATGAAAGGCTTTAGGGATGGCCGGATGCCGAATTTTATGATTCGAAACTTCTAGCTGTTTCGGTTCAAGGTAACGAGCATACCAATACCCGAATGAAGAAGCAATAACAGCTGTTGAAGTTGCAGCAAAAGTACGTTTAATAAATTGTCGTCTTGTATATTTTTTTGCCATCCTATCCGCCAACCTATCTATCAAGTCATGAGACTAGTGTAGCATATTCATATTCAAATAGTTTTTAAATATGTATTACAGTGTAATGAAAATAAAATATTGTAAAATATTTTTTGTCAAAATTCTTTCTTTTTTTCGAGAAAATTGAATTAATTGTTTGGATATCAAGGATTTGTGTCAAAAACTGCAATTATTTAACGAACGATTCATACCCATATGAATCTAAGAACTTGATAAAATGATGGTACTTGTACAAAGCTAGCAAGGAAAGGATGATTTTTTGAGCAAGCGAATCGTACTACTACTCATTGTCATTAGTTTAATCGGACTCGTTACTGTTCCAACGGCTACAGCATCATCTAATCAACCACTAACAAAAAAGCAAGTGTTTACACTGCTACAGGAAGCTTTTAAGGCACAATCTTCATTAACTTTAGAATTTCGCACCTATGATGAGGCCCGGCAAATCCTCGCTCCATATTTTCATGAGGACTATACAGCCGCTTTTTTAGAGGAGAATTTGATGAAGGAAGAAGAGGGGTATATTGTATACGGTTCAGATTTTGCCATCTACTTTGTTCCGTTTTATTCCTATACAGATGAAACGAAGATAGTATTTGATCAGGAAGAAAACAAAATCTTTGTTTATGAATTATTTACAACTCCTGAATCAGGACCCGTTTCATATCAAGATCATTATGAGGTTATCACACTTGAAAAAATAAACTCACATTGGAAAATCACAAATTTAGCCATGGAAGATGATCCTCCTTCCGTAACGAATAAAGCCACAAAGCGTAGGGAAACGTCTAAAAACAATCATTCATTCTTGACCTGGAATCCGTTTAAAACGACGATTTATTCCTTGCTTGAAATGGACAATCTTACCCCGGTAAAAGCAGGTTGCTTCAAAGAAATCTTTTAATCCATAAAAAATAGAAATCCCATGGGATTTCTATTTTGCTTTAAGCATCGAATCGACAATTCCCATCGCACAAATATCAAGATCCAGCTCAATTATGTCGTATACTTCATGATCTCTAGGCACATCATGTTCATCAAGGAAGGTTGTAACCTCTTGTAAAATCAGCTTCTTGATCATATCTTTTTTCTCACTTGAGTTTGCTAACGGAAGTTCGGCAAATGTTTGTTTCCCCGCATTCACAAAGATAGGCAACCAATAAGAAAGCTGTTTAAATACCTCTTCCACATTCGTTGTCATCCCATAATGACCAAAATAAATCGATGATACGTGTAGTGCTTTTATTTTTTCAGCAGATTCTAACATTGCGTTCGGGCGGAATTGATTGGGTGTTGTCGAAGGTAAAAAGAGCTCAATGTCATCTTTTACAAGCTCATGATAATAAATACAGATTGTGTCCCCTGTAAAAATACCGTTACTCACAGGATCGTAAATACTAAAGTGATGATTAGCGTGCCCAGGCGAATCATAAAAAACAAGTGTACAATTTGGCCCAATTGTAAGCTCGGACTGATCTTCTTTCACGATTAGTTTTTCCTCAGGGATTGGTATGATGGGATCAAACAAAGAATCAAAGCTCTCCCCATATACAGCTTTTGCACCTGCAATTAAACGGCTTGGATCAGCTAAATGCCTAGCTCCCTTTGGATGAACAACCACCTTTGCATTCGGACAATGCTGTAAGAGGAGTCCAGCACCTCCTGCATGGTCTAAATGAATATGAGTTACGATAATATACTCGACATCATTTGGATGTATGTCGAGTGCTTTTAACCCGTTTAAAATGTAGGGAATAGACGGACTTGCACTTGTTTCGACAATCGTTATTTTTTCCTCTTTAATTATGTAAGAACCCGTTCTTGCTTTCCTCCCCAAATCATGTGCATCTATTAAAAATATTCGGTCATTTAGCTGTGTATAATTTGCTATAATCTCCACCCCATTTTTTTATTGTTAAGTGACTAATTTTATTGTATTGTTACATAGTAGTTATGTAAAGGTATTGATTACAATATTCTGATAATATTACTCCGTTCGAAAAAATGTGGATAGAAGAATGGATATTGCTCAATCCTAAAAGAAGGTCATGTTTATGAAAGGAGAGGCACGAATGTCACAATTGCAAGGAATTATATCTCGCCTTATAAGCCTTCAGGAAAATGCAAATGGTGGGGAGCCCCCTCAACGTTTTTTTGAAGTAAATGGTGAAAGAAAGTGCAGTGTTAAATATTTCAACAAAACAAGTACTTTTGAACTTGAAGTATATCAGCAAGGGGAAAAGCCAAAAACATATCAATTCGACAATATTGACATGATCGCAATTGAAATTTTTGACTTAATTAATTAGTCAATTTGTAAAGGTTCGGCAGATCGCCGGACCTTTTTCTCCCTAATAAAATCCTTCACAGCAATCTCTGTTAAATAATACAAGTTCTCTACATAAAATTATGGTAAGATAAAGGAGGAGCATTAATAATAATAAACTGGTAATATATGAAAAATAATTACGATGTGAGGTTGTGAGGCTTACATGTTTGGTCTTCAGAGTGAAAATTTATTTGAAATAACGATTAAAAACATGCTAATTCCAGCAGATAAAGTTGCTCATGTTCAAATCGGAAATAGTTTAGAGCACGCACTTTTAGTCCTTACGAAAACAGGATATACCGCAGTTCCAGTATTAGACCCAAAGTATAAGTTACATGGATTAATTAGTTCAACCCATATCCTAGACTCAATCCTCGGATTAGAACGAATTGAATTTGAGCGTCTGGAGAAAATGAAGGTTGAAGAAGTAATGAACAGGGAAATTCCTCGATTGAACTATAATGACAACGTTTTAAAAGGCCTTCATTTAGTCATTGATAACCCTTTTGTTTGTGTGGAAAATGATGAGTTCGTATTTGAAGGGATTTTTACCCGTCGAGCCATCTTAAAACAATTGAATAAACAACTAAAAATTAAATAGTAATCCAATCCTCCATGGTTAAAATGGAGGTTTTTTCGGTTAATAATGAAATTAAGTTATTTATAAACTATACTATAAGTAAAACTAGCCTCTAGGTTAGGGAGGAACAAGTGTGCAATTTTCCGAATTTCAACTATTAGTTGTACTTGCATCTGAATTAAATATGAGAAAAGCTTCAGAACGCTTATTTGTGACACAGCCAGCATTATCTCAACGTCTTCAAACGATTGAAAAAGCATGGAATACTAAAATTTTTATTCGTTCCCAAAAAGGGTTAACCCCTACACCCGCGGGAGAGAAAATTATTGATTTTGCTAAAGAAGTTGTAGAAAAAGAAGAAAAAATAAGGGAGCAGCTTCAGGGCTTAAATCAAGAAGTGCACGGGACGCTTAAAATTGCGTGTGCGTCGATTATTGGACAGAATTGGCTTCCGAAGGTTTTAAAAAAATATGTAAACAAATACCCGCATGCAAGAATATCATTAATCACGGGGTGGAGTAGCGAAATTCTAAAAAACCTCTATGATGATACTGTCCATATTGGAATCATTCGCGGTAAGCCCGATTGGAAGGGTGTAAAACACCATTTATTAACCGATACGATGTATATGGTGGATAAAGAAATCCAAAAAATTGAACAAGTATGGGAAACCGATCGACCGTTTATCCAATTTAAAAGTGACTCAACCTATTATCAAGAGATCCAAGAATGGTGGCATCGTACTTTCCAGTCAACACCACGCCGAACCATTGTGGTTGATCAAATCGAAACATGTAAACAGATGACCTTAAATGGAATTGGATACGCTATTTTACCATCTGTCACATTAAATGATGAAGAAACGAAAAATATCTATAAAATTCCATTAATGAATGAAAACAATGAACCAATGAAACGAGATACTTGGCTCGTTGGATATGATTATGCATTCGAGCTTAAACAAGTCCAAGCGTTTGTCGAGATGATTAAGGAGAATTTTGATACATTGTAATTTAGTCTTTCTACGTCTAGTTCCAGCGCCTAGCCCCTCGAGGTCATAAACCAATCCGTCAATAAGGTCAAAGTGCAACCTTCTTGCCGTCTTGTCTTATGCTTGTCGGACTTGCACAGGAAGTGCTGACATCGACGTTTGCCACAGGACGTGACAGTAGTTAGCGATGTTCCCCTTCAAGGCGCTTGCACATTTGTTCATATGTGTAGAATAATCACAGACTGATTGTGACAAATTACATATATGAGGAGGTGGATGATTAATGGCGAAAATTGGAGTTGAAGGCTCTCTAACAAATGTTCAGCAGGCTCTTCAAGAAAAGGGCTATGAAGTTGTTCAGCTAAAACAAGAAAGTGATGCACAAAACTGTGACGCATGCGTTGTTACAGGTTTAGATTCGAATGTGATGGGTATGGCTGATACTGTTATGAAAGGGCCTGTTATCGAAGCAAACGGCCTATCTGCTGACGAGGTTTGTCAAGAACTGGAGAGTCGTTTAGGACAAGCGTAAATAATAATAGACGAAACCGGGACTAGGTACATCACCTAGTCTTTTTTTAGTGGACAAGACCTCGTTCAATTTTGACTTGGTCTTGTTTTTCTCTTTTTTAGAAAAAATTTAACATTTTCAGAAAATGCACTAGTAATTTATTTCGAAAACCGATATATTATATGTTACGTAGTTTTTTAACATTTTTTAACGTTTTTCGGAACATCAAGGGGGGAATTTGATGGAAACATTTAAGAAATTAAAAGGGTTTTATTGGCCATATCGCAAGTATTTTTTCTGGTCTTTATTTGCCATGATTTTCGTGACAGGGATTACGGTTGTGTACCCAATCGTCCTTCAGTTAACAATTGATGAAGTTTTTCGAGCGGGTAATTATCAGCTTGTTCCATATCTTGCTCTAGGTTTCATTGCGATTATGGTGATAAAGGGGTTAGCAACTTATTTCAACCAATATCTTGGCGATTTATTTGGAATAACCGCTGTATATAAGGTGAGAAATGCATTATATGAAAAGCTTCAACGGTTATCATTTAGCTATTATGACAATGCGAAAACAGGGGATCTCATGTCTCGCTTAACAGCTGACGTTGAGGGGATTCGATTCTTTCTATCCTTTGGATTTGCAGAATTGCTTCGTTTCACACTTTTAATTGTATTTAGTTTAATGGTCATGTTTTCTTATTCAGTTCCATTAACTTTAGTCACAATTATGGCATTACCATTCTTAGCTATTGTTGTCTATCGCTTTGACAAGCGTGTCCACCCGGCTTTTCGAAAGGTTCGAAAAACTTTTGGTCGCTTGAATACAAATGTTCAGGAAAATATAAGCGGAATAAATACAGTTAAATCATTATCACGTGAAGATTTTCAAATCAATAAATTTAATCGCTCCAATGAAGGCTATCGAGACGTATCCCTAGCGACTTCAGAGATTTGGGCAAAGTTCTTCCCATTGATGGAGTTTATCGGTAATGTCTGTGTTGTTGCGCTTTTATCATATGGAGGATATTTAGTAATCGATGGTGCAGTTTCACACGGTGAACTTGTCGCCTTTTTTAGTTTAGTATGGTATCTACTTAATCCAATCATGAACCTTGGTTTTATTATTAACATGTTTTCACAAGCAAAAGCTTCAGGGGAACGCCTTTTAGAAATTCTTGAAGCCGATGAAAAGATTGTGGATCAAAATGAGGTTATTTCGAAAGAAAAATTACAAGGTCATGTTGAGTTTAAAGATGTCACGTTAAAATATACCGAGGAGGATGAGGCAGCTCTTGAATCAATTTCATTTACAGTCGAGCCAGGAAAAACCGTCGGCTTAATAGGCGCTACCGGTTCAGGAAAAACGAGCATTACTCAGCTTATGACGAGATTTTATGAGCCTGTCAAAGGTAATGTATTGATTGATGGGCGAGATGTTACGGATTATTCCATTCAAACCTTGCGAAGCAATATTGGCTTTGTGATGCAGGAATCTTTTTTGTTCTCTTCGACAATTCGTGCAAATATTGCCTACGGTAGACCAAATGCATCCATGGAAGAAATTATTGATGCAGCAAAACGCGCTCAAGCCCACGATTTCATCATGGAGCTTCCTAAGGGCTATGATACGATGCTAGGTGAACGCGGAATGGGACTATCGGGAGGTCAGAAGCAACGAATCGCCATTGCCAGGTCGCTCTGTATTGATCCGAGTATTTTAATACTTGATGATGCTACAAGTGCGGTGGATATGGAAACGGAATTTAAAATCCAGCAAGACTTAAAGGAAGTTATGAAAGGGCGGACAACATTTATCATCGCTCACCGAATTTCTTCCTTGAAGCATGCTGATGAAATCCTAGTATTGGAAAATGGAGTCATCGTGGAACGTGGAACCCACGAAGAATTATTGAAAAATGAAGGACCTTATCAACGAATATATGAAATTCAATATAAGGATCAAAAAGTGGTCCTTCAGCCACAAGTCGGATAGGTAGGTGAGAAAGAATGACACAGGAAGAAAAACAAGATATCAAACATCGCTTCCATTATTCGACCGATCAAGCGATTGAAAAACCGTTTAACTGGAAGCAAATGCTTAGATTACTAGCGTATATGAAACCATATACGAAGAATCTATTGCCACTAGCCATTATCATGGTGCTACTTACAACTGCTGTTCGATTAATCGCACCTATTTTGATCGGTAAGTATACGATTGACCATGCGATTGCGAATCAAGATACGAATTTATTAATTATATTAGTATTTACAATTGCAGGCTTATATGGAATCAATTATGTCGCAAATATTTTTAGAATCAAATGGACCAATATGCTAGGCCAAAATATTATTTATGATTTACGAAAGCATCTTTTTTCGCATGTCCAAGGACTTTCACATCGCTTCTTTGATAAGCGTTCAGCGGGTTCGATATTGGTTCGTATCCTTAATGATGTAAACTCTCTTCAAGAATTATTTACGAATGGGGTTATTAATCTATTAATGGATTTTGTTTTGTTATTTGGAGTTATTTTTATTCTCTTTGGATTAAGTCCAAAGCTTACATTGGCAATCTTAATTATCCTGCCACTCATGGTCTTAATCACAACAAAATTAAGAAGAAATATCAGAAGATCATGGCAGACGGTAAGAATCAAACAATCCATGCTTAACTCGCATTTGAATGAAAGCATACAAGGGGTAAGAGTAACACAGGCTTTTACCCAGGAACGTGAAAATATCGAGTTCTTCGATGGGATTAACAATGAAAACTTTGAAAGTTGGAGAGGTGCGACCCAGAAAAATGCCATGTTCCGACCGTTTGTTGAAATGACAAATGCGGTTGGAACAGCAATTCTCATTTGGTTCGGGGCAATGCTAATTCAGGATGAAGGCTTAACTGTTGGGGTTTTCGTTTCTTTTGCCTTTTACCTGGGGATGTTCTGGGAGCCTATTTCACGTCTGGGTCAAGTGTATAATCAACTATTAGTAGGGATGGCTTCTTCTGAGCGTATTTTTGAATTTATTGATGAAAAGCCAATCGTCGACGAAAAGGATAACGCAATTCAGCTAACTGATATGAAAGGGAAGGTTGAATTTGATAAGGTTGAATTTTCGTATGATGATAACCGTAAAGCCTTAAAAGGTATTTCCTTAACCATGGAAGCTGGCCAAACAGTCGCGCTTGTCGGTCATACTGGTTCAGGTAAAACGACGATAGCCAACTTAATTAGTCGCTTTTATGATGCAACAAGTGGAGAAGTTCGAATTGATGGAATCGATATTAAGGAATTGTCGCTTCAAAGTGTCCGGTCCCAAATTAGTGTCGTACTTCAGGATACCTTCATTTTCTCGGGTACAATCAAAGAAAATATTCGGTTTGGCCGACCTGATGCAACAGATGAAGAGGTAATATCTGCGGCAAAGGCAGTTGGTGCTCATCAGTTTATTGAACGGCTTATTAATGGATATGATACAGAAGTGGAAGAGAGAGGAAATATCCTATCCGTCGGTGAACGACAGTTATTATCCTTTGCCCGCGCACTTCTGGCCGATCCGAAAATATTAATACTAGATGAAGCGACGGCAAGTATTGATACCGAAACAGAAGTGAAAATCCAACAGGCCTTAAAACGGTTATTAAAAAATCGGACAGCAATCATCATTGCCCATAGACTTTCAACAATTCGTGAAGCAGATCAAATTTTCGTTCTCGATCATGGTGAAATAATTGAACAAGGTAATCATGATGAACTAATGAGACAGCGAGGAGAATATTTCGGTTTAGTCAAGGCGCAATTTAAAATGCTTGATGCTATTTAACGTATAGAATGAAAGAATGAAAGGACTGCTCCATTTGTCCTTTCATTTTTTTATGTCTATTATAAGGATGTTAAGGTGTTCCACATTAGTAATTAGTTGTGTTACAATCAAATGTATCATCAAATTGGTGGGGGAATAGTAGTGAATAAAAAGGAATTTGCGGTTATTGGTCTTGGTCGTTTCGGAGGAAGCATTTGCCGCGCATTGAGTGAAGAAGGCATGGAAGTTATGGCCATGGACATTGATGAAGATAGAGTGAATGAATATTCGACAATTGCTTCTCATGCGGTTGTTGGTGATTCCACGGATGAATCGGTTCTAAAAAGCATTGGGATTCGCAATTTTGACCTTGTTATAGTGGCTATTGGGGATAACTTGAAGGCGAGTATTTTAACAACCATTATCCTAAAGGAATTAGGGGTTAAACAGATTTGGGTAAAAGCGCAGAATGATTATCATGAAAAAATCTTAAGTAAAATTGGAGCAGATCGCATTGTCCATCCAGAACGGGATATGGGAAAACGAATTGCCCACAATATCATTTCAAATAATGTCTTAGATTATTTGGAGCTTTCAGATGAGCATAGTATCATTGAAATTGTAGCAGGGAAGAAAATTGATGGGAAGTCTTTAATTGAATTAGATGTCCGCGCCAAATATGGGGTAACCATTGTTGCGATGAAAAGAGGAAAGAATATCATTGTATCTCCACAAGCAAGCGAGCAAATTCATAAAGGAGATATTCTCATTATGATCGGAGCGGATACAGACATCAGCCGTTTCGAAAAAAATCTAATCGAAGAATAAAACGTCTCGTATGAGGCGTTCTTTTTTTATGGGGTTTTTAAGGATAGTTAACCAGGTTTATGGCTTTTTCAGTCCATTAAAAAACCCACTGAGAAAGCCTCAGTGGGTAATCAACATTGAATAGAAGGGTGTCTATCTTATACCTCCATAATGATTGGTAAAATCATTGGACGGCGTTTTGTTTTTTCATATAAGAACGGCGCAAGCGTATCAGTGATTTCATTCTTAATCTCAGACCACTGAGTTGTACGACGCTCCATTACTTTATTTAAATGCTTCGAAATTAAGCTTTGTGCATCATTAATTAAATCGCCAGATTCACGCATATACACAAATCCACGTGAAATTAAATCTGGTCCTGCAGCAATCTTAAAGTCCTTCATATTAATACTAACTACTACAATTACCAGACCTTCTTCAGAAAGAATACGGCGGTCGCGCAATACAATATTTCCAATATCACCGACTCCGCTACCATCAATATACACATTACCAGATGGAATCTTACCAGCTATAGACGCTTCATCATCACCTAAGGCAAGAACCTCACCATTATCCATAATAAAGCAATTTTCCTCTAATACACCACAATCAACCGCAGATTTTGCATGTGTGATTTGCATACGATATTCGCCGTGAATGGGCATGAAGTATTTTGGTTGCATGAGGCGAAGCATTAATTTTTGCTCTTCTTGGCCTCCGTGACCTGACGTATGGATGTTGCTTAGTGGTCCGTGAATTACATCGGCTCCGGCACGGTAAAGCATATTAATGATTCGACTCACACTTAGTGTATTCCCTGGGATAGGGGAAGATGAAAATACGACTGTATCATTAGGAATGATTTGAATTTGTCGATGTGTACCGTTTGCAATTCTTGAAAGAGCAGCCATTGGTTCACCTTGGCTTCCTGTACAGAGAATAACCACTTTATTAGCAGGAAGACGGTTAATTTGATTTGCATCCACAAAAGTGTCTTTCGGACACTGAATATAACCTAGATCATAGCCAATAGTGATGGCTGATTCCATACTTCTTCCGAAAACCGCAATTTTTCGATCGTTTTGAACAGCCGCTTCAACAACTTGTTGAAGGCGATGAATATTAGATGCGAAAGTAGCGAAAATAATTCGACCATCAACCGTACGGAAAATATCCTGAATACTTTCGCCAACTCGTCGTTCCGACATTGTGAAATTAGGTATTTCAGCATTCGTACTATCAGACAGTAGACATAGAACCCCTTCTTTGCCGATTTCTGCCATCTTTTGAAGGTTTGCAGGCTCTCCAACAGGTGTGAAGTCAAACTTGAAATCTCCTGTATGTACGATCTGTCCTGGAGGAGTCTTGACTACAATTCCATATGAATCAGGAATACTATGTGTTGTTCTGAAAAAAGTAACCGATGTTTTACGGAACTTTATGATGTCTTCTTCTTTAATCTCAATTAGCTTAGCCTGACGAAGTAGACCGTGCTCTTCTAGTTTGTTTTTAATTAAACCTAAGGCAAGCTTTCCTCCGTAGATAGGTACATTAATTTCACGAAGTAAATAAGGAATACCACCAATATGGTCTTCATGGCCGTGAGTGATAAATAACCCTTTAATCTTTTCTTCGTTCTTAACAAGGTAGCTGTAATCCGGAATCACATAGTCGATTCCCAACAGCTCGTCCTCTGGAAACTTAATTCCAGCATCGATCAGGATAATTTCATCCTGAAACTGTACGCCATAAGTGTTTTTACCAATTTCCCCGAGTCCACCTAAGGCGAAAACAGCTGTTTGATCGTTCTTAACAAATTTCATAATTCATCAAATCTCCAATACTTTATAATCTTCATTTAGTTTTTCATATTCAAGATAGGCCCCTTCCACCTTTTGAATATATTCAATGTTAATTTTTCGTTCCTTCAATTTTTGACGCACCTCAACTTGTGATTCTGCTTCAATAAACATTGTTTTTGTATTTTCTCTTACAGGAACTTCATAAGCATCTTCTTGGTAGTAAACTTTAAAAATCATTGCCAAATCTCTCCTTAATTTCCGAAAGTTAGAGTAACTTTTTCTATTATATAAAAATATAACATCATTTTCATGTTTTTTCTTACTTTTCCTAAATAAATCTTATTTCCTGTATTGCTCCTAGGTAAAAAGAGGGGGTAATAGAGATGAAGACTAAGACTTTTCGGGTAAGTCGTTTGGATTGAAGTTTAATCACCGTACGCTAAAAATTTATTATAACATTAAAATAAATGATAGTACATAACGAGCCCTTCGAAATCCGAAGGGCTCTATCTTTTTTTTCTTAAATGATCTACGCAATCGACTTCCTTTTTAATAAATCTTGCCACTGCTTTATTATTTTTTTCCGTAACTTTTTTAGCATGACTATCATCTCCTTATTCCTCAGACTTTAAACATTTCAAAAACGATGCACGTGTTAATAAGTTTGTCTATAGTATGCGAATAAAAGGATTTGATTATCATGGAAAAATAATGGAATCTATTTTATAAAAAAGTACCGACATGACCTCGCACATCGATACTCATTCGTTATCTTTCAATTGGGATTGCATTTTCCGGTTCAGCAAAAGGGTCTTCTTCATTAATATGGTCATAAAACATAACTCCATTTAAATGATCAATTTCATGCTGAAAACAAACAGCTGCTAGACCTTTAAGCTCTACAATCACTTCTTCACCCTCTAGATTCGTTCCTTTTACCTTGATTTTTGCATAACGGGGAACGTAGCCTGGTACAACACGGTCAACAGATAAGCAACCTTCTCCAGCTGTCAAATAACTTTTTTTAACAGAATGGCTTATGATCTTTGGATTGAACAAAGCATAGCTATATAGCACATCATCTTCTCTTAAATGTACAGCGATCATGCGTTTAGAGACATTAATTTGTGGTGCTGCAAGCCCAATTCCTGGTCTAAGCCCATATTTTTCAGCTATTTCAGGGTCCTGACTATTTTTTACGTATTCAATGAGTTCTTTTAATATTTTACGGTCTTCTTCAGATGCTGGCAAAGCAACCTCTTTTGCAACCTTCCTTAATGTAGGGTGGCCTTCGCGAATGATATTTTCCATTGTAATCAATGTTATCACTTCCTGTTTCTTGATGCTTTCTGTAGTTTAAGTTTAACAAAGGTTTCATCATTTTAAAATAAAAAGTAGCAAATCTGCCTTGTTCTAAAGCGTGGACAAACACATATATTTAAAAATAAATTTATGTTATGAAAACATCCTATAATATAGTATATTGTAAGTAGCTAAGGGGGAGCAGAATGTGAAAAATAAAATGTTTAAACTTTCATTTGTTTTACTTTTTTTGGTTTTTCTCTTAATGGGGTGTACGGGCGGACCATCACCTGAAGAACAAATTTACAAGACATTAGAAAAAGTGGTCGAAGTTGAAAAGGACTTTGAAGAACAACAAGATCCACTAGTGGAGTTAGAGAAAAAAGAGAAAGAGCTTTATGATAAAATTTTAACTTTAGGTATGAAGGAATTTGATCAAATCGTTACATTATCAAATGAAGCTTTAACCATTGTTGCTGATCGTGAAACAAGAATTAACAATGAACATGAGAGTATCAAAGCATCCAAAAAGGAATTTCAAAAAATTGATTCTTTAATATCCGAGATTAAGGAAGACAGTGTTAAAGAAGAGGCAAATGCTTTGGTATCGCTAATGAAACAGCGCTATGAAAGCTACGAGGAATTGTATTCTTCCTATAATGAAGCAATTCAGCATGATAAAAAATTATATGAAATGTTTCAAAACGAAGAATTAACATTAGAAGAATTGGAACAACAAATTAATCTTATCAATGAAACCTATGAAAAAGTAGTTGCTAAAAATGAAGCATTTAATAAACTTACGGACCAATATAACAAAGCAAAGGTTTCGTTTTATAAAAATGCTGGACTAGAAGTTGTCTTCAAAGAAGAGGAATAATACACATGATGAAAGGGCTGCCATTGTTGGCAGTCCTTTTCTGATGGGCTTTATTAGGGTTCAATGAAAAAAACTTCATGTAAAAATAGCATTTATTGTAGTACAGATGACAAATGTGTATTGGTACAGATTTTTTAAATAACAAATTATGTAAAATATCAAAATGAAGAGGACAAGTTAAAAAACAGTAAACAAACAATTTGACGTGCACCTTTCATTGTTGTACACTTGGAAATGGATAGAGAGCAGTTGTATTAATTGCTTTACTAAAATAATTAATACAGCTTAAATTTAGGCGTCAAAATATCCTTTTCAAGCATTGCTAAACGTCATTAATCAAAAGACTACGTCCAATTGGATAAAAAGTGTCTTTGAAAAGATATATTTTTGGGTAACCTAATGCTGTATGTTTTGTATCATTCATAACTTTGTAAAATGGCTATATCGCCATAATAAAGTTAACGCACCTATGTGGAAGCACGGAGGAGCATATGATTAAAGAAAATAGGGTAAGAAAGGAAGCGAGAAAAGATGGCTGTAAAAGCAAATGTCTTTGATTTACAAGGGCAACTGGATAAAGTTGCTGAAAACTTTCCTATGTTTCAGATCTTAAATGAAGAAGGAGAAGTAGTAAATAAAGCTGCTGTTCCTGATTTAAGTGATGATCAATTAAAAGAATTAATGAGAAGAATGGTCTATACACGAATCCTTGACCAACGTTCTATTTCGTTAAACCGTCAAGGGCGTTTAGGTTTCTATGCTCCAACTGCAGGTCAAGAAGCATCTCAACTTGCATCTCAATTTGCTTTAGAGAAAGAAGATTTTATTTTACCAGGTTACCGTGATGTGCCTCAAATCGTTTGGCACGGCCTACCATTATACCAAGCATTCTTATTCTCACGTGGACATTTTCATGGGAATCAAGCTCCTGAAGGAGTAAATGTACTCTCCCCACAAATCATCATTGGGGCTCAATACATACAATGTGCTGGTGTTGCATTGGGTATGAAAAAGCGTGGCAAGAAATCAGTTGCCATTACTTACACTGGTGACGGTGGAACTTCACAAGGTGATTTCTATGAAGGAATTAACTTTGCGGGAGCATTCAAAGCACCGGCTATATTCGTTGTTCAAAACAACCGTTTTGCTATCTCTACACCTGTTGAGAAACAATCGGCAGCAGCTACACTAGCTCAAAAAGCTGTAGCAGCAGGAATTCCAGGAATTCAAGTTGATGGAATGGATCCACTAGCAGTTTATGTAGCTGTTAAAGAAGCGCGTGAACGTGCCGTTAATGGTGATGGCCCAACATTAATTGAAACAATGACTTACCGTTATGGTCCACATACGATGGCTGGGGATGACCCAACTAGATACCGTACTTCCGAGCTTGATAATGAATGGGAAAAGAAGGATCCACTTGTTCGTTTCCGTAAATATCTTGAAGGAAAAGGTATTTGGAATGAAGAATTAGAAAACCAAGTTATTGAAGAAGCAAAAGAAGATATTAAGAACGCAATCAAAAAAGCGGATGAAACACCAAAACAAAAGGTTACTGACTTAATATCTCATATGTTCGAAGAGCTTCCTCAAAATTTAGAGGAGCAAATGGAAATCTATAAAGCGAAGGAGTCGAAGTAAGCCATGGCGCAAATGACAATGATTCAAGCAATCACTGATGCGTTACGCACAGAATTAAAAAATGACCCAAATGTCTTAGTTTTTGGAGAAGACGTTGGTGTTAACGGCGGTGTGTTCCGTGCTACTGAAGGTCTACAGGCTGAATTCGGTGAAGATCGTGTATTTGATACGCCACTTGCTGAATCAGGAATTGGTGGACTAGCTGTTGGTTTAAGTTTAGAAGGCTTCCGTCCAGTTCCAGAAATTCAGTTCTTTGGATTTGTGTACGAAGTTATGGATTCTATTAGTGGTCAATTAGCACGTATGCGTTATCGTTCAGGTGGCCGTTACACGGCTCCAGTAACAATTCGTTCACCATTTGGTGGAGGTGTACATACACCAGAACTTCACGCAGATAGCCTAGAAGGACTAATTGCTCAACAGCCTGGTGTGAAGGTTGTTATTCCATCAACACCATATGATGCTAAAGGATTATTAATTGCAGCAATTCGTGATAATGACCCTGTTGTATTCCTTGAGCATATGAAACTGTATCGTTCGTTCCGTCAGGAAGTTCCTGAGGGTGAATACACGATTGAACTTGGCAAAGCAGAAGTGAAGCGTGAAGGAACTGATCTTACTATGATTTCTTATGGTGCGATGGTTCATGAATGCTTAAAAGCTGCAACTGAATTAGAAAAAGAGGGTATTTCTGCAGAGGTTATTGACTTACGTACAGTTAGCCCATTAGATATTCCAACAATCATTGCTTCTGTTGAAAAAACAGGACGTGCAATCGTTGTTCAAGAAGCTCAAAAACAAGCTGGTATTGCAGCTAATGTTGTTGCTGAAATCAACGACCGTGCAATCTTAAGTTTAGAGGCTCCAGTATTACGTGTAACTGCTCCTGATACAGTATATCCATTCTCACAAGCAGAATCAGTTTGGTTACCAAACTTCAAGGATGTATTAGAGACAGCTAAGAAAGTAATGAACTTCTAATTATTTTAAAATAATGTAAGGGGACTAATCATCCTAACAAAATGAAAAAGCCTTTGGTGTACGAGCTTAGAGGTATAACACCATAAGTAGAGTCGTACACCAGGGCGTATTTAACTTTATTCAACAGTGACCCCTTTCTTTTTGGGGAACATGAAACTAACTATTAGGAGGCGAAAACCGTGGCATTTGAATTTAAGTTGCCAGATATCGGTGAAGGTATCCATGAAGGTGAAATTGTAAAGTGGTTTGTTAAACCAGGTGATGAAGTAGATGAGGATGACGTACTTTGCGAAGTCCAAAACGATAAAGCTGTAGTAGAAATTCCTTCTCCTGTTAAAGGTAAAGTACTTGAAGTACTTGTAGAAGAAGGGACTGTCGCAATCGTAGGCGATACATTAATTAAGTTTGATGCTCCTGGATATGAGGACATTCAATTTAAGGGTGACGAATCAGAAGAGGCTCCTAAGCAAGAAGCTGAAGCGCAAGCACCAGCTGAGACTGCTCCAGAAGCAACGCAACCTGCTGCAGATGTAGACGAAAACCGTCGTATCATCGCAATGCCATCAGTGCGTAAATATGCACGTGAAAAAGGAATTGATATCAAAAAGGTTGCAGGAAGTGGCGATAATGGTAGAATAATGAAGTCAGATATTGACGCATTCCTTTCTGGTGGTGCAACTGCTGCTCCTGAAAGTACAGTTGCCGAAACATCACAAGCAGCTACCCAAGAGGCGCCAAAAGCTCCTGCAAAACAACCAATTCCAGCTGGTCAGTATCCAGAAACTCGTGAAAAGATGAGTGGTATCCGTAGAGCAATTGCTAAGGCAATGGTTAACTCTAAACATACTGCGCCACATGTTACATTAATGGACGAGGTTGATGTTACAGAATTAGTTGCACATCGTAAGAAATTTAAAGCAGTTGCTGCTGAAAAAGGTATTAAATTAACTTACCTTCCATATGTAGTTAAGGCATTAACATCAGCATTACGTGAATTCCCTGCATTAAATACGTCACTTGATGATGCGACTGATGAAATTATTCATAAGCATTACTTCAATATTGGTATTGCTGCTGATACAGACAGAGGTCTTCTCGTTCCAGTTGTTAAAGATGCAGATCGTAAATCAATGTTCACTATTTCAAATGAGATTAATGAATTAGCAGCTAAGGCTCGCGATGGTAAGCTTGCTCCTGATGAAATGAAAGGTGCATCATGTACAATAAGTAATATTGGGTCAGCAGGCGGTCAATGGTTTACTCCTGTAATTAACCACCCTGAGGTTGCAATCTTAGGAATCGGCCGTATTGCAGAAAAACCGGTTGTGAAAAACGGTGAAATTGTTGTAGCTCCTGTACTAGCTGTATCATTAAGCTTTGATCACCGTATGATTGATGGGGCTACCGCTCAAAACGCACTCAACCAAATTAAACGCTTGTTAAATGACCCACAATTATTATTAATGGAGGCGTAATAAAAAATGGTAGTAGGAGATTTCCCAATCGAAACAGACACAATAGTAATTGGTGCCGGCCCTGGTGGATATGTTGCAGCTATTCGTGCAGCACAACTTGGACAAAAGGTAACTATCGTAGAGAAAGCTACTGTTGGTGGTGTTTGTCTTAACGTTGGATGTATCCCATCTAAGGCATTAATCTCCGCAGGACACCGTTATGAAACAGCTAAAAATTCTGAATCAATGGGAATCAAAGCTGAAAATGTTTCACTTGATTTTTCAAAAGTCCAAGCATTTAAAGATGGTGTTGTCAAGAAATTAACTGGTGGAGTTTCTGGACTTTTAAAAGGTAATAAAGTTGACGT
This sequence comes from Bacillus sp. JJ1533, assembly GCF_036965045.1. Classification (NCBI taxonomy): domain Bacteria; kingdom Bacillati; phylum Bacillota; class Bacilli; order Caryophanales; family Bacillaceae; genus Bacillus; species Bacillus sp. JJ1533. The sequence continues at coordinate 84,820 of NZ_JBALOV010000035.1, forward strand.
TGTTCAAGGGGAAGCATATTTCGTTGATGCAAACTCTTTACGTGTTATGAGTGAAAACTCTGCACAAACGTACAATTTTAAAAATGCAATTATTGCGACTGGTTCACGTCCAATTGAGATCCCATCATTTAAGTTTTCAAAACGTGTTCTTGATTCAACAGGTGCATTAAATCTTCAAGAAGTACCAGAAAAAATCGTTGTCATCGGCGGCGGTGTAATTGGTCTTGAACTTGGTGGGGCTTATGCAAACTTTGGTTCACAAGTGACAATCCTAGAAGGTGCAGATGACATTCTTCTTGGTTTTGAAAAGCAAATGACTACACTTGTGAAAAAGAACCTAAAGAAAAAAGGTGCGGAAATCATCACTAAGGCATTAGCTAAAGGTGTTGAAGAAACAGAAAATGGTGTAACAGTGAAGTATGAAGCAAAAGGTGAAGAACAATCAATCGATGCAGATTATGTATTCGTAATGGTTGGACGTCGTCCTAATACCGATGAGCTTGGATTAGAGCTTGCAGGTGTTAAAATGAATGAAAGAGGAATCATTGAAATTGATAAACAATGCCGTACGAGCGTAAGTAATATTTACGCAATTGGCGATATTGTTCCCGGACCTCAATTAGCTCATAAAGCTTCATATGAAGGTAAAATTGCGGCAGAAGCAATTGCTGGAGAGTCATCTGAAATTGACTATTTAGGAATTCCTGCTGTTGTATTCTCTGAACCTGAACTTGCTACTGTAGGTTACACAGAACAACAAGCAAAAGACGAAGGCATTGAAATCGTTGCTTCTAAGTTCCCATATGCAGCTAACGGTCGTGCACTTGCTCTTGAGGCAACTGATGGTTTTGTGAAGCTTATTACACGTAAAGAAGATGGTCTTCTAATCGGTGCTCAAGTGGCTGGTGAAAGTGCATCAGATATTATTTCTGAGTTAGGTCTTGCTGTTGAAGCTGGAATGACAGCGGAAGATATTGCAATGACTATTCACGCTCACCCAACACTTGGTGAAATTACAATGGAAGCAGCGGAAGTTGCTCTAGGAACTCCAATTCATATTGTAAAATAATCAACATTAAAAAAATCGCTCCATTTTGGGGCGATTTTTTTGCTGTCCAGTATTAGAAGAGATACAATTTTTTTATTTTGAACTAGTCGAAGAAGATAATATATTTTCTAAAGGAGTGATTATTTCATCTTTGTCCATATTTCCTTCAATTTTTTCAAGCACTTTATCTTGTTGGACAATTAATAATGATGGATATTCCTCAATCTGATATTTTGAATAAAGTCGGTTCTCATTAGAGGAAACAACCTTCATATTTGCAATTTCATTTGGGTATTTATTTTTTAACTCCAGCAATGCATCATAATAGCTACTTTCATTTCGGAGATTTTCCTCATCAGAAAAGAAGATAATTTGTTTTTCATCGGTTTCCGGTATTGGTGGCTGTGCCTTATGCGTGGAACACGAGGAAAGAATAAAAAAAGAAAGTATGATTAGGGTATATGCTTTCATTTTTATAATCACTCTTCCATAAAATAGTCATAATTATAGGCCATTACTGCTAAATTGAATAATACAAAACACCTATTTTTCATTCCAGTTTATTTTATCATGTATTCGAAAAATTCTTTCCAATGTAATCGATTTGTTACATAAATGAAAAATACTACCATCTTTCTGTGCATAATAATTAATATAGTAAAAAAAATATATTAGAAAACAAGCCTAGGCCCACGCAATTATGGGGTCACAAAGACATTGCTGCTTTGAAGCTCCTTACATAATCTTTGTTCCTTTAATACTGGAAAAAGGAGAGTATCTTCATGAAGGTATATGTAATTGGGTTAATTCAAGTGTTAATTTGGAGTGCTTTTTCATTGGTAAAATGGCTATCAGGCTCTGACAGTCTTCTAGCAAGAGGTATCTTATTAATGATTTTTTGTTATTTCGCGTTTTTGATTGCTAACAAAATTGGATTGACACGAAAAGGATCCTTTTTGCTAACAGTCATCTCATTTTTTTGTTTTTTCTCGTTTGAAAAAGTTTTCTGGGCTTTTACATGAAATAGACCACATCCGTAGGATATGGTCTATTGTTATTTTCTATAAAGGTCACAAAAACAGGTTATTTTCTTTTATAAAAGTACATAATGCGTCCATTAAATAGGTGTAATTCACCTTCAAGTTTTTTAGCTAGGAACTTGCAAAATTCGTTTGCTTTTCCTTTATCACCTGCAGTGGAACTTTGAGGCAGGGTGACTTGTATATAGCTATTGCCAGAGTTCTCACCATTTTCGTCTTCCATTGCCTCTTGGCCAACTCCAACTACAATGGCATGGTATTTTGGGTGATCTGATTTTAAGTAAAACCAGTTTTTTTCTTGGTTTAATTCTTTTATTTGATAAGGAAATGCAGCGTCATCATAATCCCAATTGAGCTGTTTACCAGTTTTATCTGTAATGTCTATGTAGTAGCTAAAGAGGTCTTTTACATCGTCAAGTGAAATTTTTTGTGCGTTTGAATTAGGGACAAGCTTTATGTATGCGTTTTCCAAACTTTTCACTCCTACTCCAAAATTATAAATCTTCTAATCTATTTGAATTCACTCCTATTCTAGCATTGAATTGGTAATAGTTACAACTTCAGATTAATGTAGTCCTTGATTTATGTAATTTGTTTAGATTTATGATAATAATTCGTAAAAAAAATTCAAAGTGTTATACAATTAACCATTGACGAAATAAATGTGACATACTATTATATAAATAACATAACATAAAACGTTTTCAATTTGAGTTGAAGGAAATCTACTTTTCGAAAGGGGCTTTGAATAATGGGTACAATCATCTGTCAAGCTTGCAACGAGACAATCGAGCACTTTGAATACGAGAAGGTCACAACACTTTATTCAACATGCGACCACTGCGATTGCCATCACGAAGAAAACTAACTGGACTTAATAAACAATATGAAAAAAGCATGCAGAATTTGCATGCTTTCTTTTTGATTTAACGAATTGCTTTATGTTCTTTGATGACACGAAGCAATTTTAGCTCATAATCCTCAGGTCCTTGTACAGGAAGGCCAGCCTCTATATTTGTTTGAATATAGGTTAAGTTCTCTTCGCTAATGATTTCACCTGGAATAAAGATCGGTATTCCTGGCGGGTATACCATCACGAATTCTGCTATAACACGACCTGCAGATTCTTCAAATGACACAACTTCTGTTTCAGAATAAAATGCATCTCTGGGTGACAAAGCAAGAACAGGAATATCTGGCAGTAATACTTCAGGAACCATTCTTGATCCTGAAAGATGAGATACCTCGTCAGACAGATTAGCTAGTGCCTTAATTAGTAATTCAGCCTCTGTTTTGGAATCGCCAGGCGTCACAATACATAAGATGTTATAGAGGTCGGACATCTCTACTTCAATGTTGTATTTTTCACGCAGCCAAGTTTCTGCGTCAGATCCTGTAATGCCGAGGTCTTTTACTGAAATGATTAATTTTGTTGGATCAAAATCAAATGTTGCCTTAGAGCCTAAAATTTCTCGACCAACACAATATAATTTTTCAATTTCATTGATGCTGTCGCGCATATAGTTAGCTAATTTAATGGTTTCTTCAATCAGGTCGTGTCCTTCTGTGACTAAACGTTTTCTCGCAACGTCTAAAGAAGCCAGTAATAAATAAGAGGTAGAAGTTGTGGTGAGCATACTTAAAATCGATTGCACCCTGTTAGCTGATACTAAACCTTCTTTTACATTTAAAATAGAGCTTTGTGTCATTGACCCGCCAAGTTTGTGGACGCTAGTAGCAGCCATGTCCGCACCAGCCTGCATGGCAGAAAGAGGAAGCTCTTCATGGAAGTGAATATGAACACCATGTGCTTCATCAACAAGGACGGGAACATCATAGGAATGAGCAATATCGACAATTCTTTTTAGGTCTGCAGCTATCCCGAAGTAAGTTGGATTTATAACAAGCAATCCCTTTGCATCAGGGTGCTGTTCAAGTGCCTTTTCAACTGAATCTGTTGTAATTCCATGTGAAATACCTAATTGATTATCGATTTCTGGGTGAATGAAAATAGGAACTGCACCCGAAAAAACAATGGCAGACATGACAGATTTATGCACGTTTCTAGGTACAATGATTTTATCTCCAGGGCCACAGACAGCCATTACCATTGTCATGATAGCCCCACTGGTACCTTGAACTGAAAAAAATGTGTGATCTGCACCAAAAGCTTCTGCAGCAAGGTCTTGTGCTTGCTTAATGATGCCTTTAGGCTGATGGAGATCATCTAAAGGTCCGATATTGATTAAATCGATGGAAAGGGCATTATCACCGATAAAGTTTCGAAATTCAGGATCAATTCCAGCTCCTTTTTTATGACCAGGAATATGGAATTGGGTTGGATTCTTTTTTGCGTGTTCCACTAGACCAGTAAATAATGGTGTTTCATTTTGTGACAATTGATAACCACACCTCTTTATATAAATTGAATTAATACATGTATTTCAACATAAAACAAGTGAATTATAGCACTTCTCTACCTGTTTGCATATAAAAATATTTCTCTCTTTTAAATTGTCCGGGCTTATAATTATTAAACCTTTTTTGTCTTGTTAAACTTTTCTGTTTTTTTTATAGCACCTCGTTTGTAAAATCAAAAAGGAGGAGTTTTGGTTCTTATCTAGAATTGGATTAGTTGAAAGGTGGGAGTCTCATGAATTGGGAAACAAAGGTGTCAACACTATTAGGTATTAAATATCCAATCATTCAGGGAGGACTTGCTTATTTAGCGTATTCCGAGCTTGCTGCAGCTGTATCAAATGCCGGAGGGCTTGGACAAATTACAGCAATGTCACTTCAAACACCAGAAGAACTTCGCAATGAAATTAAAAAAGTAAAAGAACTCACGAATAACCCGTTTGGGGTTAACTATGCGATAGGACAACACGGAAGACCTTTTTCAGACATGCTTGAGGTTGCGATCGAGGAAGAAGTGCCTGTTATTACGATGACTGGTGGAAATCCTGCTCCGATTTTTGAGCAATTAAAAGGGGTTAATACAAAGAAGCTTGTTCTTGTTGCAGCAAGAAGACAGGCCCAAAAAGCTGAAGAACTTGGGGCAGATGCCGTGATGGTTGTTGGCCAAGAGGGCGGTGGTCATCTTGGTAGACAGGATATCGGAACAATGGTTCTTATTCCGCAGGTTGTCGATGCCGTATCTATTCCAGTAATTGCTTCCGGTGGTATTGGTGATGCACGTGGCTTGATGGCAGCATTAAGCTTAGGGGCTGAAGGAATCGAAATGGGAACACGTTTTATTGCCACGAAAGAATGTGTGCATGCACACCGAGGCTATAAAGACGCGTTGATAAATGGAACTGAAAATGATACAGTCGTGATTAAACGATCACTTGGGGCACCTGGTCGGGCGATTTCAAATGAGTGGACTTCGAAAATTCTTCAATTAGAGGAGGCAAACAGCGGATATGAAGGATTAAAGGAATACATAAGTGGTCAAGCTAATATGAGCTATATTTATGAAGGAAAATTAGATGGTGGATATGCTTGGGCTGGGCAGGTTATGGGTCTTATTAAAGACGAACCAACAGTTGCTGAACTGTTTGAGCGCATGATCACTGAGGCCGAAGAAATTAGGAAACAGTGGAGTAAATAGAGGTGAGGTCGTTGGATTATCAATATCCAATTTCTTATGATTGGAGCACGAATGAGGTCGTAGATGTTATTGCCTTTTTTGAATGTGTGGAAAAGGCATATGAGAAGGGAATTGGAAGGGAACAATTCATGCAAGCGTATAAGCGCTTTAAAGAAATTGTTCCAAGCAAAGCTGAAGAAAAACAGGTTTGTGGTGAATTTGAGGAAACGAGTGGTTATTCTGCCTATCGTGTAATTCAAAAAGCAAAACAAACATCGGAATTAATCAAAATGTAAAGAAAAAGGATGTCTTATGATGAATAGGACATCCTTTTTCTATGTTAGTTTGGGTCGTTTTTCAAAAGTCTACTTTGAACTTTTCTGGGCTAACTGGTATAATGGTAATAACTTTCTGAAAGTTGCATCAATTACTCGTACTAACTCTTCTGCCTGCATATGGATTGCTTCCTCTCGAGGAATGTTAATTCCACAAAGAATTTCAGCCTTTTTGACAGTTTGAAGCCGTCTGAACATGGATTCAAGTTCTTGTTCGTTTAACTCTTGATGATTATGTGTATCTGGTTTTGTGTGATCAACTGACCATAGGAAATGGTTTGGAATACTTTCTCTGATTTTTTTTGAATGTTCCATTAGCATATTACCAAACTCAGCCTTGATTGGAGCTTCATAAATCACAGCAAACCAAACAAAGAGATGTGTTTCCCATAATCCGATTTGGAAATGTGGCAGCATTTTATAACCTCGTTTATTATTAGCGAAAGCAACCCAAGTATCCTTAGGCGGATTGATTGTCCTTCTCGCATGTTTTGCCACATGTGCAAACATTTCATCTCCAGTAAGACTCGAGAGTGTTGGAGCAAAATGATTCCCTAAATCCTCTAATTTAGGTCGAATATGTGTAATTAACGCATCCATTCGATTTTCAAGTCCATCTATTGTAAACACGTCAAAGTCTTTATTTGTAAACCCTGTAAAAGTCATTAGCTTTATCCTCCTATTAATAATCCTACTGGTATTTTACCAAAAACATAAGAAATTCTGTACTAGACTGCTTGATAAAACTAATGCTTATCTAGGTATTCGCACATATTTGTTACAATGCTCCAGTTTTCTCATAAGATAATAGTAACAAGTGGAACAGTCAATATGGGAAAGTGAATTGAAATAGAAGAAAGGGGTGCGGAAATTGAAACAAGTGATTAATGATTTAAAGCGTAAAGACGGAGAGAAGCGTATGGCGGTGTTACGTTTAGAAGTTGATTATGAATTGGCAACCCTTTATGATGCGATGATTGAAAATGATGAAGTGAAAAAAGCTGAATGTAAAAAGAAGCTACAAAAATTGAGCAAAGAAATAGTAAAACTTGAAGCATAAAAGTCACAAAAGCGAACCAAAATTGGTTCGCTTTCCTTATTGCTTGCTTTTCAGTAAAAAAGTAAAGTAAGCTTTAAAGACAAATACTTAACGTATACTATCCGGTGAGATGAAAAAAGTGAGGTACATACAATGGTTAATTGGAATGAAATAGAAGACTACGCTAAACATTGGATACGAGAAGCAGGAGAACGGATTAGAGATTCGTTCCAGGCGAAGCTTGTAGTTGAAACAAAGTCAAATCCCGATGATTTGGTTACGAATATGGACAAAGAGACTGAGCAATTTTTCATCGAAAAAATCCATGGAACTTTTCCTTCCCATCAAATTTTAGGGGAAGAGGGCCTAGAAGATAAAATCAAATCATTAAAAGGTATTACGTGGATCATTGATCCAATCGATGGCACGATGAATTTTGTTCATCAACAGCGTAATTTTGCAATCTCTGTTGCGGTATATGAAGATGGGGTGGGGCAGATAGGGCTTATATACGATGTCGTCCATGATGAACTTTATCATGCACGGAAGGGCCAAGGTGCTTATTTTAACTCCAGTAGAATTGAACCATTAGGGGAAGTTCCTCTTGAAAAAGCAATTGTTGCCATAAATGCTACTTGGGTAACAGAGAATAAACGAATTGATCCTAAAATCTTAATCCCAATTGTCAATGCGGTTCGTGGAACTCGTTCTTACGGTTCAGCGGCTTTAGAATTAGCTTACCTTGTAACGGGCAGAATTGATGTATACATCACGATGCGCTTATCACCTTGGGATTTTGCAGCCGGAGTAGTTTTATTAAACGAGGTAGGTGGGGTAATCACAACCCTTGATGGGGAACCATTAGACTTTTTAAAGGAGAACAGTATCTTTGTTGCAAGACCAAATCTCCATAAAGAAATCTTTACTAAATTTTTAAAAAGAAAGTAAAAAAAGCGTGGGAGGCAGTTTAGAACCTGCCGTTCTCACGCATTTTTTTCTTTGTAGAAAATCCTAAACCTGTAACAATAATTACTGCAATAATAGACAGAATAATACCTAACAGACTTTTTTCAGCAATCGATACACCAATTAGCATAATAAAAACCGCTGTCGCAATTGCAAAGAGAAGCATTGGAATATTCACGTTTTTCATTAAAATGGCCCCTTTCCTCATTATTCTACAAAAAAATGTGTATTATTTCTACTCTTTGGTATATAATATTTTAGTTCCGGTTCTTTTTAATAGTAAAAAAATGTAAAAATAATTAATTCCTTAATTTGATAATAGGAGATGTTAAATCTTGACAACACGCAATGACTTACGAAATATAGCAATTATCGCACACGTTGACCATGGTAAAACAACACTTGTAGATACAATGCTTCATCAATCAGGAACTTTCCGTTCAAATGAGCACGTAGATGAACGTGTTATGGACTCAAATGACATTGAACGTGAACGCGGTATCACCATTCTGGCCAAAAATACGGCAATTAATTATAAGGATACCCGAATTAATATTATGGATACTCCTGGACACGCTGACTTCGGTGGTGAAGTCGAACGGATTATGAAAATGGTTGATGGTGTATTATTAGTTGTTGATGCTTATGAAGGCTGTATGCCGCAAACTCGGTTTGTATTGAAAAAAGCATTAGAGCAAAATCTTAGACCAATCGTAGTTGTAAATAAAATCGACCGTGACTTTGCGCGCCCAGAGGAAGTTATCGATGAAGTAATCGACTTATTTATCGAGCTGGATGCTTCTGAAGAACAATTAGAATTTCCAGTCGTCTATGCTTCAGCACTCAATGGAACAGCAAGTACTGATCCACACCAACAGGATGAGAATATGGAAGCATTATTCGACTGTATCCTTGAAAACATTCCTGCTCCAATTGATAATAGTGAAGAACCGTTACAATTCCAAGTAGCATTACTTGATTATAATGACTATGTTGGAAGAATTGGAATTGGACGAGTGTTCAGAGGAACAATGCATGTTGGACAACAAGTTGCTCTCATGAAATTAGATGGCAGTGTAAAACAATTCCGTGTAACAAAAATCTTTGGATTCTCAGGACTAAAACGAGTTGAAATCCAGGAAGCAAAAGCGGGAGATCTAGTTGCTGTATCAGGTATGGAGGATATTAATGTTGGTGAAACTGTTTGTCCGATTGAGCACCAAGATGCCCTCCCTGTTCTTCATATTGATGAACCGACATTACAAATGACATTCCTTGTGAATAATAGCCCATTTGCTGGACGTGAAGGGAAATATGTAACAGCACGTAAAATTGAGGAACGTCTCCGTGCACAGCTTCAAACCGATGTAAGTTTACGCGTAGACAATACCGATTCTCCAGATGCTTGGATTGTTTCAGGTCGAGGAGAGCTTCACCTATCCATATTAATCGAGAATATGCGCCGTGAAGGCTTTGAACTTCAAGTATCGAAACCGCAAGTTATTGTAAAGGAAATCGATGGTGTTCGCTGCGAACCCGTTGAACGTGTTCAAATTGATGTACCCGAAGAACATACTGGTTCCATCATGGAATCCATCGGTGCCCGTAAAGGCGAAATGTTAGATATGATTAACAATGGTAATGGCCAAGTACGCCTTATTTTCATGGTGCCTGCACGTGGACTGATTGGTTATACAACTGAATTTTTAACCTTAACTAGTGGTTTTGGTATATTAAATCATACCTTTGATAGCTACAAACCTATGGCTTCAGGCAATGTAGGTGGACGTAGACAAGGTGTTCTAGTATCAATGGAATCTGGGAAAGCAACTCAGTACGGAATTATGGGTGTAGAGGATCGTGGTACGATTTTTGTTGAGCCTGGTACTGAAGTGTATGAAGGAATGATTGTGGGTGAACATACCCGTGAAAATGACTTAACGGTTAATATCGTAAAAGCAAAACAAATGACAAACATGCGTTCAGCAAACAAAGACCAAACGTCGACAATGAAGAAACCAAGGATTATGTCGTTAGAGGAATCACTTGAATACTTAAATGATGATGAGTATTGTGAGGTTACACCAGAATCCATCCGTTTACGTAAGAAGGTTCTTGATAAAAATGAACGTGAAAAAGCAGCAAAACGAAAAAAACTTGCTGAAGTGAATCAATAAGGTTGTGAACCTTGTCCCTTTCTGATACTTTAATGATAGGAAAGTGTGAGAAAGAGGGTATGAGTGGATATGGATGTCTATGAACACATGTGGCCGATTGCAAAAACAATCTATAGTTCGACAACTCCAAATGTCGGTGCTAATATATTGTATGTTGTAATCCTACTCCTAACGATTATCGTGTTTCGTTTGGGATTTGCAAAAAAACTACCTTTATTAAAAAATATAGTCATTTACGGATGTCTTGCCTTAGGCTGTACAATTTTAACGTTTTTAGGTGCATTCTTACCGATTGCGGAAGGATTAGCGATTACCGCTGCTATTTTACTTATTTATAAAATTCGTCTTCACCAAACAAAGAAAAGTGAAGCGTAGGAGGTAATCTGATGAAATCCTTGCAGGATGCAATTTATAATTGGTTGACGATTAAAGTTGTGGCTGAAGCAAGACCTGATGATAAATCAGCCAAGGAAACCTTCGATCTTTTTGAAGATATTTTGGTTAATGAGTTTAAGCTTAAGGATATCGAAATTCAGAAAGATGATTTCATGTATCTCGTGAAATATAAAATTGATGGGGAATCGAAAAGTGCGCGGTTTCCAATTGAGTTAATTGAGGTTATGCACAATCAAATTCAGCAACATCCCGAGCGATATCAGAATTACGAATAATAGCAAAAAGCCGAGCAGGTCTGCTCGGCTTTTTTTGTGCGTTATTTTCTAGATTTCAGCGCTATTCTTTTTACCACCAATCATCATCTGTTTTCTTTTTGCGGTATAGTTTGAATTTATTCGTTGCAATTCGTTCTTTTGTTCTTGTTTCTATACGATCATGGCAGTCTTGGCACATATATGTATGGATTGGGCGATTTCTTAGTCGTTTAGCGAGGCTAGATTCATCCTTAATATCCTCAATTTTATCACATATTACACATTTTACTTTCATTTTTATGAACCCCTCAAATGTTATCTAGTATCTATTTTTTCATTATACAACATTACTTACTTTTCTGACAAAGTTTGTCTTTTTAGAGGAGAATATATTAAGTGTAAATGCAAAAAAGCGCGAGAAAAACTTTTGGTTTTCCTCGCACTACATAGCAATTATCTATTACCCATTTTGTCATTAGACTGATCTTGCTGTTCTTTATCAAGTTCTTTTTGATCTTTTTGATCTAACTGCTTGTCATTTGTTTTTGTAGGTTCTGTATTTTGATTATCAATCAAATCACTTGGAACATCAGGGACCAAACGACCCACAATTTGTGCTAATTCATCTAAAATACCTGTTACAGGCCTTCCATCCTCAATTTGTTTCCTCATTTGCTTCAGACGTTCAAATGTGTCTGCATCTGCAATTACAATTGCGTTTGCACCGTGTGGGTCGTGCTGTAAACTTTCAGCAACTGAATATTTAATGGTTTGAACCCTGGAGCGTTCTAAATTGGCATCTACATCAATGCCGACCACTGCAAACTTACCTAATACAACCGCAGTTGCATCATTTACCTTTGGGACACTGCTTGCGAGTTCGACAAGATGGCTAGCAATTTCTTGTCCTGTTTTTCTGTCAACATTGTTATCGACTGTATTTTGAACTTTTACACGTGCATCGTCTACATCTTCTCCAGCATTATTATTTGCACCGCAGCCAGAAACAATAAAAAGTATACTTGAGAACAGAAGGATATTAATATATCTCACCGTATTGCCTCCCATCGTTCATAGTGTTTTCTTTTTTTATTGTTTAATAATCCTTCTATCTTTATTCATCCCTACATATATTTTTATCAACGGTCGTCCTCACACGAACAAAATAAGGATTGACTAATATAATAAAATAAAAATATTCACACAAAATGAATAGCCTGTTTCACTCCTAAAACAAAAATATGAAACACACTTGAGTAGGAGGCGTGATTTTGGGGAAAATTTATGTATTAGACACGAATGTATTATTGCAAGATCCTAGAGCAATATTCTCATTTGACGATAATGAGGTTGTTATACCCGCAGTAGTGTTAGAAGAGGTAGACTCAAAAAAACGTTATATGGATGAAATAGGCAGAAATGCGAGGCACGTATCAAAACTTATTGATAATTTACGGCAAACAGGGAAGCTGCATGAAAAAATTCTGCTTGAAACAGGTGGAAGCCTTCGGATAGAATTAAACCATAGATCCTTTCACGAACTTCAAGAAATCTTTGTAGAGAAAACAAACGATAATCGCATCTTAGCCGTGGCTAAAAACCTTTCATTGGAAGAACAATCAAAAGAGAATGGAAAACAGGTGATTTTAGTCAGTAAAGATGCATTGGTACGTGTAAAGGCTGATGCACTAGGGTTACAATCCGAAGATTTTCTAAGTGATCGTGTTGTTGAGGTTGATCATATTTATTCGGGATTTCTCGAAATTTATATAAACCGTAATCTTTTTGATCTTTTTTATGAAAAAGGGGAACTTCATGTTACAGAGTTAGTCAATCACCCATTTTATCCAAATCAATTTATTTTATTAAAAGATGCATTAGGGGGCTCGTCATCCGCTATTGGGATTGTTGATAAGTCAGGTAATGTAGTAAAGAAGCTCCAATTTAAACAGGATCATATTTGGGGGATTAAACCAAGAAATGTACAGCAAACCATGGCCTTTGAACTGCTATTAAGAGATGATATTCCATTGGTGACGTTAATTGGTAAGGCTGGAACGGGGAAAACATTGCTAGCTTTGGCAGCCGGTTTAATGCAAACAGAAGATTTAGGGCAGTATAAAAAGCTGTTGGTCGCTCGCCCAATAGTCCCTGTAGGTAAAGACATTGGTTTCTTACCTGGCGAAAAACAGGAAAAGCTTAGGCCGTGGATGCAACCAATCTTTGATAATCTTGAATATTTATTTAATACAAAAAAGCCTGGAGAATTGGATGCTATTCTAGCAGGAATGGGCTCAATCGAGGTTGAGGCTCTAACCTATATAAGAGGCAGGAGCATTCCAGAGCAATTTATCATCATTGATGAGGCGCAAAATTTAACCAAGCATGAGGTTAAGACAATCCTTACAAGAGTCGGGGAAAAGAGTAAAATCGTGTTTATGGGAGACACTGAACAAATTGACCATCCCTATTTAGATGAATACAACAATGGATTAACATATGTCGTAGAGAAATTTAAGGACCAAAAGATTGCCGGTCATATTCGCTTAGTAAAAGGAGAACGGTCAGGTCTTGCACAATTAGCAGCAGATATTCTTTAAGAATGAGGAAAGCCTGTACTAATCCGTTTAGAGGGTTGGAACAGGCTTCATTTTCATGTCATTCAATGACAAAACGAGTTATATTTTTTATAGGATTCTCACGATTAGAGCCATCTCCGAAATAATAATGGACAGGACCATCTTCACGTAAGGGCTTACCTTCTTTTGAAAATCCCAGAACGGCATCATATGCTTCACTGAGTGGAATCGTTGTTTCTTTGTCTTGTTGAACAATTTTTAAGATGGTAGCGTCCTCAAGTGGTTCCGCATTTTTAAGAAAATCCCCAAACGGGATTCCAAATGTACCCGTTAATGCTTTTTCCTTTAAAAATTTTTTCTCTGTTTTTAAAGTCGGTGGGTAAATCGCACCTTCGCGGATTTCTCGATCCCAATGCTTTGACACCGATTTTGTGTATTCGCTTAAATCTTCCTTTACGTCTTGATCTGATTCGAAATATGTAAGTAAATCTACTCTACGATCATCAAAAATCCATACACTAGGATCAAGTGTGATTTTAAATTTTGTTTGTCCTTCAATCATAATAATTGAGTTCATTCATGAATCATTCCTTTCAACCATAATTATAGAGGTTTTGGACCGTAATAGGAAGTATCAACACGTTAAATCTTCAAATAAGAGCGCTATTTATTAAGGAAATCGAAATTAAAGAATAATAGTCTTATCTATTTATTCTTGCAATTTTACTGTATAAAGGTTAATATTTATAGATAGGATTAGGTATCGCTTCTGAACGGAGGGGTTATAAATTGACTTCAGAGATTTCGGTGAATCATCGTGAAAAAGCATTGGCTTTACTACAAGCAGATGCTGAAAAAATATTAAAACTTATTAAAGTTCAAATGGATAATTTAACCATGCCTCAATGTCCACTGTATGAAGAAGTGCTGGATACGCAAATGTTCGGATTATCCAGGGAAATAGATTTTGCAGTTCGATTAGGATTGATAGAGGGGCCTGAAGGAAAAGAGCTCATCTCAAAACTTGAACGTGAATTATCCGTTCTCCATGAAGCTTCAACCCGAAAATAGGTAACGAATAGATAAATCAACTCAAATTATCCGCACCTTTGGATAATTTGAGTTTTTTTATAAGATGGGGTTTACAGGTTTCTGTTTTTACAGTACTTTTATAAAAAGGTTTTTCACGCGTTACATATTATTATTTACAATTTAGTAGGATATAAGATTATAAGAAATTGTAGGATTTTACGATATATGCCGAGCAAATATAGTACAATTAGTAATTATACCTTGTAATTTAGAGGAAGATGCCAATGCTTAAGAAAATTTTAAAATCATATGATTATACCCTTGTTGTTGCTGTTTTTCTTTTATGTTCTTTTGGACTTGTCATGGTCTATAGTGCAAGCATGGTCATTGCTTCTGCCCCAAAGTTTGGAGAAAACCCATCCTTCTTTTTTGATCGACAAAAAGTAGCCTTGCTCGCTGGGACAGCAGCATTTTTTGTTACGATGATTTTACCTTATAAAATTTATGCATCGAAAAAAGTCCTTCTTACGATCGTACTAGGTTCTGTGGGGATGCTTTTATTAGTCTTTGCTATAGGTCATACGGCAAATAATGCACAAAGCTGGATCATGGTTGGAGCAAGGGGAATTCAACCATCAGAGTTTACCAAATTGAGCGTGATTATCTATCTTGCTGCTGTTTATTCAAAAAAACAAGCGTATATCAACCAATTTGGAATAGCAGTCATGCCACCTATTGCATTCACCCTTTTTATATGCATGACAGTAGCAATCCAGCCTGACTTTGGAACAGCTTTTATTATCGGGTTAATTGCTTTAACTATCATTATTTGTTCGGGGATGAGTCTTAAAAGTCTTGGAAAACTAATGTTAGTCGGACTTGTTACAGCTATACTTTTATCACCATTACTCTACATTTTATCAGGTGGGATTCTATCTGAGGGACGTATGGGACGTTTCCTAGGATTTATGAATCCATTTGAAGATGAAAAGAATGGCTACCAATTAGTTAACTCCTATATTGCTTTAGGTGCTGGTGGGTGGAAAGGCCTTGGCTTAGGCCAGAGTATTCAAAAGTTTAATTACCTTCCAGAAGCCCATACAGATTTTATTATGGCAATCATTGCTGAAGAATTAGGTTTATTTGGAGTCTTATTTGTATTATTATTGTTAGCATATATTGTTTTTCGAGGATTCCAAATTGCTAGAAAATGTACAGACCCGTTTGGAAGTTTGCTTGCGATTGGTATTTCCTCCATGATTGCTATTCAAACATTTATTAATTTGGGAGGATTAACCGGGTTGATTCCAATTACTGGGGTTACCTTGCCGTTTATTAGTTACGGGGGTTCATCCTTATTATTGTTAATGGCTTCTATGGGAATCTTAATTAATGTTTCAATGTTTACAAACTATCATGCAATGTACCGTACAAAGGAAAAACAGCCGCAAGATCAACCGGCTCGTTCCTTTCAAAAAAATTATGTCTCTTATAGATAAAAACATCTATAGGTTGATGATAAAATGCTTTAAAATTTTGAAGATGTTTTAGAAGGAGGATTTATATGGACAAGCGCATAACGAAGGTACTAGTTGCCAATCGAGGAGAAATCGCAATACGTGTATTTAGAGCATGTACAGAGTTGCATATCCGTACTGTTGCTATCTATTCCAAGGAAGATGCAGGCTCTTATCACCGCTATAAAGCTGACGAGGCTTATCTAGTGGGTGAAGGTAAGAAACCAATTGATGCCTATTTGGATATAGAAGGAATTATTGAAATTGCAAAAGAAAATGACGTCGATGCTATTCATCCAGGATATGGATTTTTATCTGAGAATATTGATTTTGCAAGAAGATGTGAGGAAGAGGGAATTATCTTCATCGGCCCTAAAACGACACATCTGGATATGTTTGGTGACAAGGTAAAGGCAAGACTTCAAGCAGAAAAAGCAGATATCCCAGTCATTCCAGGCAGTGATGGACCTTTAAAAAGCTTAGAAGAGGCGGTTCGGTTTGGAGAAGAAAACGGCTACCCTGTCATCATCAAGGCATCACTTGGTGGAGGCGGACGGGGAATGCGTATTGTCCGTAACAAGGCTGGACTTAAAGAATCGTATGAGCGTGCTAAATCAGAAGCTAAGGCTGCATTTGGCAGTGATGAAGTTTATATTGAAAAGTTAATTGAAAATCCAAAACATATTGAAGTGCAAATTATCGGAGATAGTCAAGGAAATATTGTTCATCTCTATGAGCGTGATTGCTCAGTTCAAAGACGTCATCAAAAAGTGGTAGAAGTAGCACCTAGTGTTTCTTTATCCGAACAATTACGTCAAGACATTTGTGATGCTGCGGTAAAATTAATGAAAAATGTTCAGTATGTGAATGCTGGAACTGTTGAATTCCTTGTTGCAAATGATGAATTCTATTTTATCGAAGTTAACCCGCGAGTACAGGTTGAACATACAATCACAGAAATGGTTACTGGTATTGATATTGTTCAAACACAAATCAAGGTTGCAGAGGGCCATTCTTTACACAGTAATGAAATCGGTATCCCGGCACAAGAAGATATTACAACACATGGGTATGCGATTCAATCACGTGTAACAACAGAAGATCCTTTGAATAATTTTATGCCTGATACAGGTAAAATTAGCGCATATAGAAGCGGTGGCGGTTTTGGTGTTCGTCTTGATGCCGGGAACGGATTCCAGGGTGCAGTTATTACACCATACTATGACTCCCTACTAGTTAAGCTATCAACACAAGCGTTAACCTTTGAGCATGCCGCATCCAAAATGGTCAGAAACTTGAAGGAATTCAGAATCCGCGGAATTAAAACAAACATTCCGTTCTTGGAAAACGTGGTAAAACACGAAAAATTCTTATCAGGTGAATATGATACCTCATTTATCGATTCATCACCTGAGCTATTTATTTTTCCTAAAGCAAAAGACCGTGGAACGAAAATGCTTTCCTATGTGGGAACAGTAACAATCAATGGATTTCCAGGTGTTGAAAAGAAAAGAAAGCCAGTTTTTGATAAGCCTTTCTTACCTAAGGTAAGACATGATGAGCCAGTACCAGCCGGAACAAAGCAAATTCTTGATCAACATGGTCCAGAAGGTGTTGTAGATTGGGTAAAGGAACAAAAACAAGTTCTGTTTACGGATACAACATTCCGTGATGCTCACCAATCATTACTTGCAACAAGGTTTAGAACGAATGATATTAAACATATTGCAGACCCTACTGCTAGGTTATTGCCAGAATTATTCTCACTTGAGATGTGGGGTGGCGCAACATTTGACGTGGCATACCGATTCTTAAATGAAGATCCGTGGGAGCGTCTTGCTACATTAAGAAAGCAGGCTCCAAATATTTTATTCCAAATGCTGCTGCGTGCTTCAAATGCCGTTGGATATAAAAATTACCCAGATAATCTTATTCGCGAGTTCGTTAAAGAATCAGCTGAGTCTGGAATCGATGTATTCCGTATCTTTGACAGCTTAAACTGGGTGAAAGGTATGACTCTAGCGATTGATTCTGTTCGTAACAACGGTAAAATAGCTGAAGCAGCCATTTGTTACACTGGAGATATTACAGACCCAACACGTACAAAATATGATTTGCAATATTACAAAGAACTTGCAAAAGAACTGGAGCAATCAGGAGCACATATACTTGGAATAAAGGATATGGCTGGGTTGCTTAAGCCTCAAGCAGCCTATGCTTTGATTTCTGAATTGAAGGAGACCGTATCGATTCCAATTCACTTACACACGCATGATACAAGTGGAAATGGATTATTCGCTTACGCAAAAGCGATTGAAGCGGGTGTTGATATTGTTGATGTAGCGGTAAGTTCAATGGCAGGTCACACATCTCAACCGAGCGCAAACTCTTTATTATATGCATTAGAAGGTACAGAAAGAAAACCTGATCTTTCAGTAAAAGCTTATGAAGAGATTGCACGTTACTGGGAAGGTGTTCGTAAATATTATCAGGATTTCGAAAGTGGTATGAATGCACCACATACTGAAGTCTATCAACACGAAATGCCTGGCGGACAATATAGTAATCTACAACAGCAGGCTAAAGGAGTCGGCCTTGAATCAAGGTGGGAAGAGGTTAAAGAAATGTATCGTCGTGTAAATGATATGTTCGGCGATATTGTTAAGGTAACACCATCTTCCAAAGTAGTTGGAGATATGGCACTATATATGGTTCAAAATAATTTAACTGAAGATGATATTTATGAAAGAGGAGAAACATTAGATTTCCCTGATTCCGTTGTGGAACTTTTTGAAGGGTACTTAGGTCAACCACATGGTGGATTCCCTAGAGAACTTCAACGAATCATTTTAAAAGGACGTGAGCCTATTACAGTTCGTCCTGGAGAATTATTAGAGTCTGTTAATTTCAGTGATATAAAAGATACACTAACTCACAGCTTAAATCGTGATGTAACAAATAAAGATTTAATTTCTTATGCGTTGTATCCAAAGGTATTTATGGACTATCAAAAGACGTTTGAACAATTTGGCGATATTTCCGTACTAGATACACCAACTTTTCTTTATGGAATGCGATTAGGTGAGGAAATTGAAGTAGAGATTGAACAAGGGAAGACCTTAATTGTAAAACTTGTTTCAGTTGGTCAAGCACAGCCAGATGGTACAAGAATTGTCTATTTTGAATTAAATGGGCAGCCTCGTGAAGTTATCGTAAAAGATACAAATATCAAATCAACTGTTGTTGCAAAGCTAAAGGCAGATCGTGATAACGAGAACCATATTGGTGCTACAATGCCTGGAACAGTGATTAAAGTATTGGTAGAAAAAGGCGATAAAGTCAATAAAGGGGACCATCTCATGATCACAGAAGCCATGAAGATGGAAACAACTGTTCAAGCTCCATTCACAGGTATCGTAAAAGATATTCACGTAGCGAATGGTGAGGCAATCCAGACGGGTGACCTTTTACTAGAACTTACAAAATAATCACAAAGGAACCCCAATGATAAAACTTTGGGGTTCTTTTTATTACAAAAAAACACCCGCGGGAGCACCCGCGGGTTTAAGTCTTATTGAACTGTGATGGTTCGATTTGAATTAATGGCATCCTCATTTGTTTTCTGTGCCTCTGCTTTTAATGCCATTTCATTTTTATTACTTCTAGAGGATAATAAAATAAAGTAACTAAAAACTCCAAATAGGCAAGCAATAAATAAAGCATGTGCTAGTGCAATATAAAGATTCAGGCCTGATAAAACAACAATTGCACCGGAGATAACCTGTAGCAAAATTAAACCAAATGCAATCATCCAGCCGTGATAAAGAACTTTTTCGTGCCTATAATGCTTATAAATACGAACAAAAAGTACCAATACCCAAATAAATAATAGCCCTGCTAACAGTCTGTGCCCCATTTGAATCCATTCGTGCATTTGAGTGGGAAGGCCAATATTATTATATGTACACACTGGCCAATCAGGACAAGCAAGTGAAGCGCCAACGTGGCGAACTAATGCCCCAGTATAGACAACAACTAAACTATAAATCGTTATTGCGTAAAACTGTGTTCGCAGTTTTTTATCAATCACTAGTGAATCGGCATCAAACTTTTTATCCACTTCAAAAATAAGTAACGTTAATAACAAAACCGAGGCAAAGGAGATAAGCGATATTCCGAAATGAAGAGCTAGTACGAGATCAGATTGTCCCCACATAACCGCCGCTGCACCAATCAGCCCTTGAAGAACTAAGAAAAAGAATGATACAAAAGCCAAAAATTTTGTTTCTCTTATATGACCGATTGCTTTCCAAGACCAGATTGATAAAACGAGAACTAAGATCCCAACGACTCCAGAGACGACTCTATGACTTAGCTCAACAACTAATTCAAATGTGATTTCATCGGGGATCAATTGACCGTGGCAAAGTGGCCATGAATCACCACATCCAGCACCTGATTCGGTTTTTGTTACTAATGCGCCACCGATTAATACAAATAGCATACCGATTGTCGTTAACACCGATAACCATTTTAATGAACGGCTCAAAAAATCACCTTCTTACCCTTATCAAACATTTATTTACTAGTTTTTAACTGAATTACTACGATATTCATCTTATCTAAATAAAAGATAAAATTCAAAGAAACGCTCTTCTCGATATTACACAATTTGCGAATTCTTTACAAGCCACCTAAATTTGAAAAAAAATTATTATTGTAGTAAAAAAGGTTGAATATTATGAAGGAGTTTGCTAGAAATAGATAGGAGGGGAATTTTAATTTTTGACAAGTTCCTAAAAACATAGGATTAACACTATTATTATAGTTATAATAGTATTTATATCGCGGTTTGTCAGCGGTGAAAAGGTCACAAAATAGTCATAAATTCTTAACGAAATGTTCACAAAAATGTTTAAAAATGTGATTTAATATACAGAAAGGGTAGTTTTTAATATAATTTATAATATCTACAGCATAATAAACTTAACTAAGATAATAAATCTAATCATTTTACATACTACTTAACCCGAAAACGCTTTATTTTGTTTATTGCGTTTTTTAATACTGAAATAAGTACAAAATGGTTATAGGATTTTTAACTGACATTTACTACATAAACAATGAGGTTGATTAGGTTGCTGTATTTAATGCACTCTCTTTAAGTTGAAAGTAAGGTTCAAGATAATAAGGAGGCTTCACGATGACGACGACAAGGTCTGTACTTGGTACAGATGAAAAGATACAAAAGGAAGAAGTTCGTGAACAGGAGTATCGAACGACTGCCTATAAGGATTTCCTAGCACTCATAAAAATTGGGATCGTTAATTCCAATTTAATCACTGCTTTTACTGGAGTTTGGCTAGCCTTGTTTTTTACAGGTAAAAGCTTTTTGCAGGAAATAGATATTGTATTATACACGCTTATAGGTTCAGCACTAGTAATTGCTGGCTCCTGTGCAGTGAATAATTACTATGATCGAGATATAGATCATGTAATGGAACGTACGAAAGTACGGCCAACTGTAACCGGTAGAATTAATCCCGGATATGTTTTAGGATTGGGAATAATACTCATACTAATAGGAACTGGATTTCTACTTCTTACGACGGTTACTGCTGCGGTTATTGGTTTAATTGGTGTTTTCTCTTATATAGTTTTATATACAATATGGTCAAAACGAAAGTATACAATTAATACCGTTATTGGTAGTATATCAGGGGCTGTGCCACCACTCATTGGTTGGGCAGCGATTGACCCAGACTTACACGTGATTGCGTGGCTCTTGTTTTTGATTATGTTTATCTGGCAACCACCTCATTTTCTGGCCCTTGCTATGAGGCGGGTTGAAGAATACCGTGCAGCAGGAGTTCCAATGCTGCCAGTTGTTCACGGGTTTGCAATGACTAAGAGACAAATTATGATTTGGATTCTTTGCTTGCTACCACTACCTTTTTATATGTTTTCTTTAGGCGGCCTATTTGTTGTAATCGCAACCCTCCTAAATATCGGATGGTTAATCCTCGGCATTAAAGGTTTTAAAATGAAGGATGATATCAAATGGGCAAAACAAATGTTTGTTTACTCGCTTAACTATTTAACGATTATGTTTGTAACCATGATCATCGTTACATTAGTGTAAGTGGGTTTCAAAATATAAATGATTCTTCTATTTTAAGTAGGGGGATTTAATATCTTTTTTATAAAGATAGTAGCAAAAAAATATTGAAAGAGGGGTTTGATCAAGCTATGAAAAAATGGCTACCAAAAGTGCGCTTATTTACACTGTTTAGTTTCATGGCGCTACTGTTAGCAGGGTGTGGGGAACCATTCGTTTCTGCACTTACCCCAGCAGGGGAAGTTGCAAAAATGCAATACGATTTAATGATCCTTGCGACATCAATCATGGTAATCGTAATTGCAGTTGTTACAATTATCTTTATTATTGCCCTAGTCAAGTTTAGACGTAAAAAAGTTGGCGAAAACAAGATTCCTAAGCAAGTAGAAGGAAATCACACTTTGGAAATCATTTGGACTACTATTCCGATTCTTTTGCTTTTGGTTCTAGCAGTTCCAACTGTATCAGCTACTTTTAAATTAGCTGATGTAAAGGCGATGGAACAAGATGAAGATGCAGTTGTTATCAATGTCACTGCAAATTTATATTGGTGGGAATTTGAATATCCTAAGGATGGCATTGTTACTGCACAGGAGCTAGTTGTTCCGATGGATGAAAAAGTTTATTTCAACCTTATAGCTGCAGATGTTAAGCACTCATTCTGGATTCCAGCAGCTGGTGGGAAATTAGATACGAATACAGATAACGTAAATAAATTCTGGTTAGAGTTTGACTCTGAAAGTACTGAAAAAGCAGGTGGCTTACTCTATGGTAAATGTGCCGAGTTATGTGGCCCATCACATGCTTTAATGGATTTTAAAGTAAAACCAGTTCCACGTGCTGAATATGATCAGTGGATTAACAGCATGGTAGCTGCTAAGGATGCTGAACATGTGCCTGCTAATGATCTTGCAAAAGCCGGAGAAGAATTATTCACAACGAACGGCTGTCTCAACTGTCACGCAATTAATACAGGTGAAAAGCGTCCAACTGCACCAAGTTTAGCTAACTTCGGTGATCGCTCAAGCATCGCTGGTAAACTAGAATTTAGTGAAGATAATTTAAAGGATTGGTTAAAAGATCCTGAATCAATTAAGCCGGGGAACAATATGACAGGCACTTATGATAGTAAAGGCTTATCAGATGATGACTTGGATGCTTTAGCTGAATATTTAATGGGACTTAAAATCGAAGAGTAAGATTATGGAATAAGGAGGTCACATTGTGAGTACTTTAACTCAGAAAAAAGGGTTTGGTGCTGTTTTATGGGATTATTTAACGACTGTTGACCATAAAAAAATTGCTAAACTTTATATAATGGCTGGTGGCTTTTTCTTCCTACTTGGTGGAATCGAAGCCCTAATTATCAGGATTCAGCTTGCAATCCCGGATAATAACTTTGTAAGTGCTGGCTTTTTCAATGAAATTTTAACGATGCATGGTACAACCATGATTTTCTTGGCAGCCATGCCGCTGTTACTTGGATTTATGAACGCCGTTATGCCGCTTCAAATTGGTGCACGTGACGTTGCGTTCCCATTTGTAAATGCGTTAGGTTTCTGGTTATTCTTCTTTGGAGGAGTTTTCTTAAACTTAAGTTGGTTTATGGGTGGTGCACCTGATGCAGGCTGGACTTCTTATGCATCACTTGCATTACACTCAGAGGGTCATGGTATTGATTTCTATGTACTAGGACTTCAGATTTCAGGTATTGGTACTCTAATTGGTGGTATTAACTTCTTAGCTACTATCATCACGATGAGAGCACCTGGAATGACATATATGCGTATGCCATTATTCACATGGACTACGTTTGTAGCATCAGCATTAATTTTATTTGCATTCCCTCCATTAACTGTAGGGTTATTATTAATGATGTTTGACCGTATCTTTGGTACTGCTTTCTTTGTTCCGTCAATGGGCGGAAACACCATTATTTGGGAGCACTTATTCTGGATTTTTGGTCACCCAGAAGTGTATATCTTAATTCTCCCAGCATTCGGTATTTTCTCTGAGATCTTTGCTACATTCTCTAGAAAAAGACTATTCGGATATTCTTCAATGGTATTCGCAACCGTATTAATAGGTTTCTTAGGATTCATGGTGTGGGCTCACCACATGTTTACAACTGGATTAGGACCAATTGCGAACTCCATTTTCGCAGTTGCTACAATGGCGATTGCCGTACCAACTGGTATTAAAATCTTTAACTGGCTCTTTACTATGTGGGGCGGTTCAATGCAATTTACAACACCTATGTTATATGCAGTTGCATTTATCCCATCTTTTATCATGGGTGGGGTAACAGGTGTAATGTTAGGTTCTGCTCCAGCAGACTATCAGTATCATGATACTTATTTCGTAGTTGCTCACTTCCACTACGTTATTGTCGGCGGAGTTGTACTAGCAGTATTTGCGGCTACTCACTACTGGTGGCCAAAAATGTTTGGTAAGATGCTAAATGAAACTCTTGGAAAAGTGACTTTTTGGTTATTCCTAATTGGTTTCCATTTAACATTCTTTATCCAACACTTCCTTGGTCTAATGGGAATGCCACGACGCGTGTTCACATTCTTACCTAACCATGGTTGGGACCTTGGAAACATGATTAGTTCAGTTGGTGCTGCATTTATGGCAGTAGGAGTACTTGTTCTTCTTTATAACGTTGTCATCACATCTATTAAAGGAGAATATGTTTCTGGAGATGCATGGGGAGATGGACGTACACTTGAGTGGGCGATGGCATCACCACCACCAGAATATAACTTTAAGCAATTACCTTTAGTTCGTGGCTTAGATGCGTTTTGGGTAGAAAAAATGCAAGGCAAAAAAGAAATGACTCCTGCAGAACCACTTGGAGATATTCATATGCCAAATAGTTCTTTCTTACCTTTCATGATTTCGTTTGGACTATTTGTTGCAGCATTTGGTTTCTTGCACCATCCAGACGGTGTAAGTTGGTCAGTTCCAGTGATGATCATTGGAGGAATCATAACTTTCGGTTCCATGTTGCTACGTTCACTCATTGATGATCACGGATACCACATCCATAAAGCTGAATTAATGGATGACGATGATAAGAAAGGGGTTGAGGCATAATGCATGTGGAAGAAAAATTAACAGCTGAAACATTTCCTGCAGAGCCTGAAAAAGCGACCCTGGAAGGAAAAAATAAATTTATTGGTTTTTGGCTCTTTCTTGGAGGCGAAACAGTTCTATTCGCTTCCCTTTTTGCAACATATCTTGCATTAAACAAAAGTAATGGTACAGGACCTTCATCACAGGACTTGTTCGAAATTCCACTTGCTTTTGCGATGACAATGATCCTTTTAACAAGTTCATTGACTAGTGTGTACGCAATGTATCATATGAAAAATTTTAACTTCAAGAAAATGCAGCTTTGGTTAGGTTTAACTGTACTTCTTGGTGCGTCTTTCTTAGGATTAGAAATCTATGAGTTTAACCATTATGTACATTTAGGACATACAATCACAGGAAGTGCATTTGGTTCTGCATTCTATTTACTAGTTGGAACGCACGGTGCTCACGTACTATTTGGATTATGTTGGGCTCTTGCCATTATGATTCGAAATGCAAATCGTGGTTTGGATTTATATAATGCACCTAAGTTTTATGTCTTTAGCCTTTATTGGCACTTTATCGACGTAGTATGGGTGTTCATCTTTACTGTTGTATATCTAATGGGAATGGTGGGATAAACACATGGCAAATAATTCGAATAACACAAATGTTGATTTAGCCTATCGTAGAAGAAAAAGTGCGGAAGAAATGAAACAGCATGTTATTTCTTTTGCTTTGATGATTTTTCTTACAATCATTGCCTTTATTGCAGTTGGATCTGGTCAATTTTCACCATGGTTTGTAGTACCATTTATTCTACTTTTAGCTGTAATTCAGGTTATCTTACAATTATATTACTTCATGCACATGAATCATAAAGGACATGAAGCACCAAAGATGTTTATGTTTTCAGGAGTATTAATTGCTGCTTTAACAGTCCTATGCTTTATGACAATTATTTGGTGGTAAACGTTGTAAAAAAGTCGGTGTAAAAGCCGGCTTTTTTCAATTTTTAATTAGACAAGAAAAGTTCATAAATGGTTTGTTTGCATGGCTAATTCCCTAAGAGTATAATTAATAGTATCTGTATATTGTTTACATTACAAAGAGGGGTGAGAAGGAGATGTCTATAGATATCTTTGGTTTTCGGGCATTATGGAGTCCCTATTTTTTAGCTTCACTATTAATTATAACGGTTTTATATTTTATGATTGTTGGTCCTTGGAGACATCGATTTGCTCATTCAGAACCTACATCGATTAAAACAAAGATATTATTTGTGATCGGGATGATCTTACTTTATTTATCCAAAGGAAGTCCGATTGATTTATTAGGTCATATGACGATGACAGCTCATATGACACAAATGGCCGTTCTATATTTAATTGTACCGACGTTTTTCATTTTAGGTGTGCCAAATTGGTTATGGAGAAAGTTTATAAATCTAAAGGTTGTAAAACCAATTTTTAAATTTCTTACAAAGCCTTTAATTGCTCTAATTATGTTTAATGGTTCTTTTTCTTTATATCATATCCCACTCATTTTTGACTTTGTAAAAACAGGTGTGTTTATTCATGCTGCAACAACTGTCTTTATTTTTATTGCGGCCTTCTTTATGTGGTGGCCATTAATCAATAAATTGGAAGAGTGGAATACTTTGAGTGGCCTTAAAAAAGTAGGGTATATTTTTGCTGATGGCATGTTATTAACACCTGCATGTGCGCTTATCATTTTTTCAGATACTGCAATGTATTCAACATATACCGATCTTGGTTCATGGATGAATGCACTCGCACTTTGTGTACCAGCATCAATGTTGTCCAGTATCAATCTGACTGGCCCGGAAATGTTTAATTTTATGCCACCGCTTGAAGACCAGCGTACTGGCGGTGTCATTATGAAGATTATTCAAGAATTTGTATATGCCATTCTACTAGGAAAGGTATTCTTTGAATGGGTTCGTAAAGAACGTGAAGAAGAAAAATTATTAGATGAGCAATTACTTAAACCACAAACAAATTAAAGAGAAATAAGATGTGAGAGAGGATAAATATGAATTTACCGATTCTGCCTACACTAAGCACGACTTTTATCATTTTAAGTGCAGTAACTGTTGCCATCGGTTGGTATTTAATTAAACAGAAAAAAATAGAAGCTCATAAAAAAGCGATGACGACTGCTGCAATTTTTGCTTTGATATTCTTTATTATCTATATGTCGAGAACAATTTTTATCGGAAATACATCATTTGGTGGTCCTGATGATGTGAAGATATACTACACGATTTTCTTAATCTTCCATATCTTCTTGGCCACAACTGGTGCGATATTCGGTGTTATAACATTGTACCTTGGCTATAAAAATAAAATTGCAAAGCATCGAAAGCTTGGACCCATTACAAGCATTATTTGGTTTTTCTCAGCAATAACGGGTGTAGCGGTATACTTTTTACTGTACGTCTTTTATAAAGGCGGAGAAACTACATCTATGTTAAAAGCCATTTTAGGTTTTTGATTGATTCAGATTGTTAGTAATATGTATAAGGTGTTCTAGAATACAATATTCTAGAGCACCTTTTTATTTTGTATTTCGTTTCACATAATGTTAGACTAGTAAACTTCATTTTCGTTAGAGGGGAGTGTTAAGGATGATTGAGATCTTTACAGAAAACTTATTATTGGTACCATGTTCCTTGGATATTGCCAAGTCATTAGTTTTTCATCGCAAAGAACTTGAAAAACGATCACCTATAACGATTCCACAAAACTGGCCATCTCCTTTAATAACTGGTATTCTTCCGTTTTATATAGAAAAACTTGAAAAGGATGACGCACATTATGGATGGGGATTATGGCTAATCATTAATTATGCTGAAAAACGGATTATCGGAGATATTTATCTTCATGGGAAACCGGATAAAAAAGGAAATGTTCATTTAACGTACACGATGAATCGGGAATATCAGAAGACGAGTTTAACTTATGAAGCAGTTGATGCTTTAATTGATTGGCTTGTTACTCAAGCTGATGCGAAAAAGGTTTTAATGGAATGCAGTGATAGTAATTATCAATCTATCCAGTTATTTGAAAAACTAGGGATGAGATGTACGAAGAAGGATGGTCGGTTTTTAACATGGGAACTTCGTAAGGTAATTTAATAAAGCTTAGTGAAAAAATTTTTAGGGCGAGTGCCCAATTCATTCCTTTTTGCATATGGTAGGAGTAATTCGAAGTGGTTTTAAAAATGTGAAGGAGTGTGGTTGGGGTGGTTCGAAAATCATTAGAAAATGGGTCCCTTTATATTAAGAATGACGTGTTGGCAATGATTGCTTCCATTTGCGCTGAGGATACGGAAGGGGTAACAATAGTTTCTGGGTTTAAAGATGGTGTTTCGGGCATGTTGAATCGGAATTTTCATAAAAACGGGATAACAGTAATTGAAGAAGAAGAAGAAGAAATTTCTCTCGAGGTCAAGATTGCGATTGAATATGGTTTGGAAATTAAAAAGACATGCGAGCTTTTACAACAAGCCATCTTACATGAAATAAAAAGCATGACAGGTATTAGTCTTTCTAGTTTAACCATTAAAGTAGAAGGTCTTACAAATTCGCAAGTGCTTGCGACAACATAACAAAAAAAGGAACAGCGGTGGCTGTTCCTTTTTTGTGTAGTATTGTCTAGCTCCAGCGCCTAGCCCCTCTCTGGTCTAGCCAATCCATCAAGAAGGTTAAAGAGCAACCTCTCACTGTATTGTCTTATGCTTGTCGGGGCTGAGCAAGGCGCTTCTCGCTTTTCATTATTATGCGTTTACAACTGCATCGATTTCTTCTTTTACTTTTGCAAGGATGCGGTTGCATTGGTCAACAAGTGTTTTAGGGAAGTTTTCATCTTCTCCATATTCAACACCATGTGGGTAATAGTACTTACCAACAAATGGAGTAAGTAACTTAATAACTGCATCTGTCGCGTTTTCTTCAATAATGCCTTCAACAGCATATCCTTGAACACGCAGGTAGTAAATATCACCCTTAATTTCAAATTTACGGTCGTATGTAATTCTTTCATAGTCCCACTGACCTGCAAGGATAAATCCTTCTGATCTCATTATGTCAGTCAATCTTGGTAATTCAATTGTTACGTTTTCAATCCCCGTATTTTCAAATCTCATTTAATATCCCTCCAAAAACCGTCAACAACGATTTATATGTTCTCAGTATAATAATAGTACGAAAAGATACAAGTTGCAACGTTTGACATTAATATGTCACGAAAAATAAAAAATATTTCATGTGAAATTTTCTCCATTTTGGTCAAACTAACATGGAAAGGAGGGACAAGCTTGAAGAAAATCATATTTATGATCACAAGTTTACTATTTATTTTAACTAGTCCAATGATAGCGAATGGACAAGGTACAACTACATACACTGTACAACGTGGAGATTCCTTATGGAAGATTGCTGTACGCTACCAGGTTGGCTTGTCAGAAATTATTTCGGCAAACCCGCAGTTCAGAAACCCAAACCTGATCTACCCTGGACAAAAAGTTACGATACCGATCTTGAATAATGTAAAAAGCATCGAGAATCAGGTAATCTCATTAACCAACCAGCAGCGTGCAAAATATGGGCTTCCTGCTTTAAAGAGTGATTGGGAGTTGTCGCGCGTTGCACGGTATAAATCATTAGATATGAGAGACCGCAACTACTTTGACCATACATCACCGACATATGGCTCGCCATTTACGATGATGCGAAACTTTGGTATCTCTTATCGAACGGCTGCTGAAAATATTGCAGCTGGACAAAGAACTCCACAGGAAGTCGTTAATGCTTGGATGAACAGCCCGGGGCATCGTGCTAATATTTTGAAGCGAGACGTAACACATATTGGTGTGGGATATGCAGAAGGCGGTTCAAAGAGATATTACTGGACTCAAATGTTTATTGGAAAATAGGAGGTTACAATGGATTCTGTTCGTGATGTAATGAGTACTGATGTTGAATATTGTACACCCCTTGATAATGTGTATGAAGTAGCGGTTAAAATGAAGGATTTAGACGTCGGTGCGATTCCGATTTTGGAGAATAAGAAATTAATTGGAATGATCACCGATCGCGATTTAGTGGTAAGAGGTTATGCCGAAAAAAGGTCTGGTTCGAGTAAAGTGACAGATGTGATGAGTGAGGACTTAATTACATGTACGGCTGATACTTCTCTTGAGGAGGCTTCCCGATTAATGGCGAAGCATCAAATTAGACGTTTACCAGTTGTAGAAAATGAGCAATTAGTTGGAATTTTATCACTTGGTGATTTATCCACAAATCATACATCTGATCAATATGCAGGAGATGCATTAAGTGATATTTCCGAACAAGACCAGGTTCATTAAAGGACAGGCACCAAATGTGGTGCCTGTTTATTTTTCTTTCAAAAACGCATAAATCTAGCAATATTTAATATACATGGTAGAAATACGTTAATATTAGGAAGTGGTTCTTCTGAAGGTGGCTAAGATTGTCGTTACCATTTTACTATTAGTTTCTAGCATTTATTACATTTCTTTTAAAAATGGAAGACCAGGTTTTTTGAACGGTGTTGAACATTCTACTACTGTTTTAAACCATACAGGTATAACGAAAGAACATATCTCATCTTTAAAAGATATGCATCAGTTTAACGGCCTGATCTCGTTTATTGGTATGGAAAGTACACAAATAAAAGAAAAATTAGGCGAACCGAACCGAATTGATCGCTCATCCTATGATTATGACTGGTGGGTATATAACAAGAATCCTCAAAATTACATCCAGGTTGGAATTGAAAATGGTAGAGTTGTCACAGTATTTGGAACGGGAAATGATGTCCTCGTGGAACCTTTTAAAATTGGACAACCTATTGCAGAACTTCAATCAAAGGGGCTTATAAAGCCTAAAATTTCACTAAACGTTAATAAAAGTCCTTATCGATTTGAATTATCAGAAGAAGAAATGAAGGCTAGACCATTAATTGCATTGGGTAACGTTTATATTCAAGTGTATATTGATACATTTACTGAAAAAATTTCAAGCATTCGTTTTTTAGATGGAAAAACCTTAATCAAACTTCGCCCCTATGAATTAGCTTACCGTGGAGAATTACTCTCAGCAAAAAAGGTAACAGAGGAAGAGTGGAAGGAAATTGAACAGGCGAACAAAGCCCAAATCCTTGATTTAACTAATGTCATTCGGCTTAGACATGGTATACATCCATTAAAGGCTGACGAACAATTAGCAGAAGTAGCGTACTTACATAGTAAAGATATGAAAGTGAATGATTATTTTGACCATATTTCCCCAACAAATGGTGGCCTTGCGGACAGACTTGCAGATGGAGAGGTAAATTATCAATTAGCAGGTGAAAATATTGCGGCAAAATATGTGGACGGAATCGCGGCTGTAGAAGGTTGGCTAAATAGCAAAGGTCATCGTGAAACACTTTTAAATGAAGAATACAATTACCTTGGGATTGGGGTGTATGAAAAATACTATACTCAAAATTTCATCCAAGCTTGGGATAAAGAAGAACAGTAAGCAACACAACATGTGTTTGGCTTACTGTTTAATCTTTATTCATTCTTTTTGGGGGCGGTCAATAATAAAGAAACTTCCGGTTGCATGCGCAATTAACTTTCCGTCATCCCGATATACTCTGCCTTCGGTTACACAGATTTTGGTTCCCTTGTGAATCAATTTTGCGACACAGCGAAATTGTTTTCCGATTCCTGGTGCCACATAATTAATTTTCATTTCAGTTGTTACGGCAGCTTTGTCTTGCGGGAGAACGTGGTGAACGACAGATCCCATTGCTGAATCAAGAAGAGTAGCTGTAATGCCTCCATGGACAATTTGTAACGGATTTTGAATAAGTTCCGAATTTGGAATGGTAATTTCATAGGTTTCGTCATCAATAACTTGTCGGTTTGTTTGCAACAGGCCACCAATATAAGAACCGTTTTGCTTTGTTTGTTTACGAATTACGGCGTCGATTACCTGTTCCATTGCTCTTCGTTCCTTTTCATTTGCCTCTAAGAAAAATGTTTGTAATTTTTGTAGAATACGATCTTCCATTCAATTAACCTCGAATCCATAATATTTTTATTATTCTCATTTTAACAATATACATAGAGTTTTGGCAATTTGGGCGAACCATTCACTATAATCAAGATAAACTATAGTAGGCAATTGTATGAAATCGAGGTGATTGAAATGGAAAAGAAGCTTCATCCATCTGTTCAGGAATTTAAGGCCTTTGTGAAAAAACATCCTCTGCTGGTTCAGGAAGTGCGAAAAGGCACACTTAACTGGCAGGAAGTATATGAAGACTGGTATATACTTGGTGAGGAAGATGAGAAATGGAAAAAGTTTAAAGACAAAGCGAGTAAAGCTGAAAATAGCGATAAAACCGATTTTATCGGTAAAATATTTTCATCCTTTAAAAATGCAGATATGAATAATCTACAACAACAAATCACAAATGTAGGTGAAGCCATTTCAACAATTCAGGCCGTCATTCATCAGTTTCGTGGGGATGAAAAGCCACAGCAAATACGAAACACCCGAAATACTCACCATCCTTTTGCCTTTCGCAAAGATTAGGTGAGAAGGGAGTACAGAATGCGTCAAGAAACATATGAATACCTCAAATCAAAAAAACAACTACGCGCTTTTGTCCGACAAAATCCCATTTGGTACCGAACTCTAACTCGGAATCCACGCGATCTTCAAAGCTTGGAATACGAGGCAAAGGCCTATTTCAAACAAACCATCCCCCATAAAGTACAAAAAATTAACCAGTCCTTAGAAATGGCCTCATTCATGCTTCAAATGTATCAAGGCATGCGACAAAGCGACTAAAGAAGCCACTCTTATGTAGTGGCTTTTTCTTTGAATACAAGAGGATATTTGGGTGGGTAAAGGAAAAACTAGGAAAAAAGGAGTTGATAAATATGTACAAGTTTATTTTGTCCCTTTGTTTTCTAAGTTTCCTAACTCCTCAAATAGATGAAAAACCGGTTGTAGCGAAGAGTGGTCACCACGCCTATTATAGTGAAATCAGTGAGGTAGAAAGAGAGCGTACTATTCAGGTTGAACATCATATTCGGGGGAATGATGTATATTTGGAGTGTATAATCCCGAATTTTACATTTAAACAAAGCGGGGGTCAGAAAAAAGATGGGGAAGGTCATCTTAATGTCCTGATTGACGGGGAGAGAACAGAAAAGGTTTCAACTGCCGCCTTTATTATTAAAGGGTTAGCGACAGGGGAGCATACATTAAAGATTCAAGTTGTTCACAATGATTTAACCAACTATCAACTTGAACATACAATTCATGTCCAAATCCCCTAATTTTTATAATGAACTATCTAAGTTGATGCGATTCATAAAAATTCGTGGTATAGTGAAAGTGGAGGTGTTAATTTTGATAGCCACAATTGAAAAAGTTGAAATCCTTGAAGAAGCTCAAGTAATTTCATCGATGATTTTACAATCAGACCTAGCAGAGGAGTACCGAAGCTGTTTATATACGTTACAAAAAGATAGAAAAGCGCAGAAACTAATCGCTGAATTTCAAATAATGAAGGAAAAATATGATGAGGTTCAAAGATTTGGAAAATACCATCCTGATTTTCGAACGGTTTCAAAAGAAACGAGGGAACTAAAAAGAAAGCTCGATCTTCATGAAACGATTGCTGATTTTAAAAAAGCAGAGGATAACCTACAAAAAGTTCTGGATGAAATTAGCGTTTTACTAGGTGGTGCTGTATCAAAGCAAATTAAAGTTCCCACAGGGAATCCTTATTTTGATTCCATCTCAAGCTGTGGCGGTGGCTGCGGAAGTGGTGGAGCTTGCGGTTGTAAATAACCATTACTTCTGAAAAAAGTACGTTTTCTACTTTATTTCGTATTGTAAAATTTTTACTTGTTATGATACACTAATTAATAACCTATTGGATTTAAGGAGAAAACGCTATGATTGGACAACGCCAAGGAATTATCGTTTGGCTTCATTCGCTCAAGCATTCAAAAATGCTGCGTAAATTTGGCAATATTCATTATGTGTCTAAACGTTTAAAATACGTGGTCCTTTATAACGATATGGAGAATACGGATTCAATCGTAGAAAAATTAAATTCTCTACCCTATATTAAAAAGGTAGAGCCATCCTATAAACCATTTTTAAAGATTGAATTTGAGAACAAAAAACCAGATCGTGCCAAGGAATACGATTATAAGATTGGCTTATAAAAAGCTTACCAAAAGCATTTATTGCTTTCGGTAAGCTTTTTTATCTCTGATGGGCGGGTGCCTTGCGCTTTTTCTTTATTTCATTGGCGGGATATAGCGGTTCATTCGTAGAATCCCAATTAAATGCTGGTAATAAAGTTCTTTTTCATGAAACATTGTTGAAGGCTTTACATCCAGTGTGATGATTGGCAAACCAAGTTCATCTGCTACTTCAGAAAATAGAGTGTAGCGCTGATTTGGTTTGACATTCGGATTCGGAATTCCTTCTCTACAAATATAGATGGCTTGAAAATCACCAGGTGTTGTCGGCTGAAATGCGACAGCGACAGAGGTTACCTGCCGATCCCCGATTGTTGTGTGAAATGCAAATAGCTTTGAGACTCTGTGTCTATTTCCTCTTACAAGTTCAAGGAGTTCATAAATATCCGAGAATCCTTCACCTAGCTCAATAAAACGTTGTATCATCCTATATTCCCCTCTAATTCATATTTTCCATGTCTACTTTATCATGAATAGATTTGAATTAACAAACAAAAAAACCCTGCAAATATACCTGCAGGGTCCTTCCAAACCATGTTTTTCGTTACCGTTCACATGGTAGAAGGCAAAGGGAGAGGAGAAACCGGAGGAAGAACTTATGGGGAAACGTAAGTCTTCTCCGCGGTTGGCAACAACATCCTCGAATGATGTTGTTATTACTAATTATGACCAATTGAAAATTGTGTATACATCATGTCGCATTTTTTTATTATCTGAGAAAAATTTTTGCCAATCATAAGTCATGGAATTTTTCATATTTCATTAACAAACGTTTACGTTTATGATAGGATAATGTTATTCAATTTACATAGACAGTGGTGATAGCAGTGAGAGTCGTATCCGGGTCGAAGAAAGGTCTTCACTTGAAAGCGGTACCAGGAATGTCAACAAGACCAACAACAGATAAGGTGAAGGAAGCCATCTTTAATATCATCGGTCCCTATTTTGATGGTGGGACTGGACTTGATTTATTTGGTGGAAGCGGTGGACTTGGAATTGAGGCGTTAAGTCGCGGATTTGAAAAGGTCATCTTTGTTGACCGTGATCAAAAAGCCATTCAAACGATTAAAGGTAATTTAGAAATTTGTCGCTTTGGCGAACAGGCAGAGGTATATCGCAACGAAGCCTTTCGAGCTTTAAAGGCGATTGTTAAAAGGGATATCCAATTTGATCTGATTCTTCTAGATCCGCCCTACAAGCAACAAAAATTAACAGAGTTAATCGAAGAAATAAGTAACCATCACTTGTTATCGAAAGACGGTTATATCGTTGCGGAACACGGATCCGAAGTTTTGTTAGAACCAACAATCGGAACCCTTCGTTTAGTTCGTCATGAAATATACGGTATCATCGGAGTATCCATATTTAAGCATGAAGAGGAAGAGAAAGGGGAAACGACATGACAAGAATTGCGGTCTGTCCAGGGAGTTTTGATCCAGTAACGAATGGGCATCTAGATATTATCAAACGAGGGGCAAAAGTGTTCGACAAAATTTATGTGTGTGTATTAAATAATTCTTCTAAACAGCCTTTGTTTACTGTTGAAGAACGGATTACACTTTTACAAGAAAGTACGAAGGAGTTACCTAATATTGAAGTTGAATCCTTTCAAGGACTATTGATGGATTATGCAAGCCAAAAGAATGCGAACGCGATATTACGTGGGCTTCGTGCCGTTTCAGATTTTGAGTATGAAATGCAAATTACCTCCATGAATCGTATCTTAAATGAAGAAATCGAAACTTTCTTTATGATGACAAATAACCAATATTCCTTTTTAAGCTCTAGTATTGTGAAGGAAGCTGCCAAATATCATGGTGAGATTTCCGAGCTTGTACCGAAGCCAGTTGAATTAGCGCTCAAAGAGAAATTTAAAAGCCCCGCAAATTAAATGCGAGGGCTTTTCATTTTACTCGAGTAAACAACAATATAACATAATAACGAAAAAATCGTTACGAGCGGTCCATATGTTAATAGCCCATTCCAAAAGGTCTCAATCCAAACGGAAGTCTGTTCTGGGAGAATTGGAGCACCAAATGTTTCCTCTGAGCCTGCGTTTTTTACGTAGAGTGGATCCCATAAAAGAAAGGTAATCAGACCGGCTAAAAAACCATGCATGATGCGGGCAATAAAAAATGGTTTAAAACGCACATCCGTTTCTGCTAGAATGCTGGCAACCTGTGCCTGAACAGAAAGTCCACAAAAACCTAGGATAAAACTAACGGTTATCACCTTAGGAAGTAGTTCAATATGTTCTAATTCACTGGTCATCTTAGAACCCGTCGTAATTTCGAAAATCCCAGAAATAAGCGGGATGCTGAGTTCGGCTGGTAACTGAAATAATTTTAGTAATAGAGATAGTCCTGCACCAACTATTGCAATCACATTAATTAATGAAAGAATCTTATTAAAAACAGAAAAGAGAATAATAAAACCACCAATCATTAGCAATGTATGAATCGAAGTCGTGACAGCATCACCTAATAATTGCCCAAATGGCCTTTTTTCCTTCAATCTTGTCCGGTGAAGTTCCTGTAAGGCCTTAACAATGATACTTTTCTTCTCTTCATCTTTAGGTGTTTGTTCATCCCCTTTTTTACCGTGGAATCTCATAATTAAACCCACACAAAAATTTCCGACATAATGGCTGACTGCAAGTAAGACTCCTAATTCGGGGTTTTCAAAAAATCCTACTGAAATAGCAGCAAATATAAAAAGGGGATTTGAAGCATTTGCGAAGGACACGAGCCTTTCTGCTTCAACCCTCGTAATCTGTTTTTCCTGTCTAAGCCTTGCAGATAGTTTAGCACCTGCTGGAAACCCTGAAGCCATCCCCATTGCCCAAGCAAATCCACCTACACCCGGTACCCGAAATAAAGGTCTCATTAATGGTTCAAATAAAACACCGATAAATTTAACGATCCCAAAACCAATTAATAATTCTGATATGATTAAAAAAGGGAGTAAAGAAGGAAATACAATCTTCCACCACATTTCCAACCCAACCCTAGAAGCTTCCAGTGATTCCTTTGGAAAATAAATAAGTGCAATCGTAAGTAATGAAATACCTGCTGCAATTGTTACTGTTTTAAATCTAGATCGTATCAATGGTACTCCTCCTACAGAAGTCTTCTCTTCTATACAGTGTAATCAAATGAGTGATAGAATAAGAGAGCCCACAATTCTCGTAATTTTCTAACATCCACGCATGCTTGCACGAATGGTTTGTACATCTACTTAAATATACGTTAATGGGTGGTAAGTTTAGACCAAAAGAATGTACAAGTTTTCAATTCTTTTTTCATATAATGTTAAAAACTAAATGAAATTTACTCAGGGGATGATTCATATGAACGAACCTATTATTGGATTAGCACTTGGATCTGGTGGGGCGAGAGGATTTGCTCATTTGGGTGTTATTAAAGTACTTTTAGAAAATAAAATTCCGATTAATCTTATTGCAGGAACGAGCATGGGTTCATTGGTTGCAAGCTTTTATGGGGCAGGACTTGATATTGATCGATTGTATAAGCTTGCACTTGCATTTAAGCGGAAGTATTATTTGGATTTTACAGTCCCGAAAATGGGCTTCATTGCAGGAAAAAGAGTCAAGGAATTAATTCGTGTCTTTACACATGGTAAAGATATCGAGCAACTTGATATCCCTATTGGCATTGTTGCAACAGATTTATTAACTGGAGAAAAAGTGGTGTTTCGAAAAGGTCCTGTCGCTGATGCGGTCCGAGCAAGCATTGCTATCCCAGGAATTTTTGTTCCTGAAAAAATCGATGGTCGCATACTTGTGGACGGTGGTGTTATTGATCGAGTTCCGATTTCAGTTGCGAAAGAAATGGGTGCTGATATAGTTATTGCGGTGGACGTCTCACATGTTAAAATAAATGAAGAGGTTGCTTCAATATTTGATGTGATATTACAGAGTATCGATATTATGCAAAAAGAGCTTGTGAAGTACGGAGAATTTTCAAGTGACATTATGATCCGACCAAATGTCGGACATTTTAGTTCTCGCGCTTTTACAAATATTGAAGATATCATCACAATCGGGGAAGAAGAAACAAGAAAACAACTCCCCGCAATCCAAGAGGTAATCGCAAACTGGAAGGAGTCTTTATTGAATGAAGAAGAAGAGAAATAAGGCTTATTTAAAAGCTCTTGCAGTTGGAGTGGTGCTTGCTGTTCTCGGCACTTTTATCCAGCTCCCCTATTACGTAACAAAGCCTGGAATGGCGACAGAGCTTGATCCAATTATCAATGTGGAGAACGGCTTTGAAGAAGAAGGAGAATTCATGTTAACAACCATTCGCATGGGGCAAGCCAATATCTTTAGCTATTTCTTCGCGAAGTTCCAAAAGTATCATGAAATTTTACCAATTAACCATGTCAGACGTGACAATGAAAGTGATGAGGAATATTCTAATCGACAGTTATTTTATATGGAGGATTCACAGGAATCTGCGATTACCGTCGCTTATCAGCATGCAAACAAACCTGTAACGGTCAAAAACCACGGGATATACATAATGGGTATCGTTGAAGGAATGCCTGCGGAAAAAGTACTAAAAGCAGGTGATCGAATCTTTAAAGTGGATGGAAAGCAAATACAAGAACATACAGAGTTTATGGAATACGTGGCGAAGAAAAAGGAAAATGACGTCATCAAAATCTCAGTGGAACGAAACGGGGAAGAGAAAACAGTTTCTGTACCACTCGCACCTTTTCCAAACAATCCAGACAAAATTGGAATTGGAATTGAATTAATTACAGATATTGAAGTTGTGACCGATCCGAAAATTGAAATTGATACAAAAAAAATCGGAGGTCCCTCTGCAGGACTTATGTTTACGCTAGAGATTTATAATCAGTTAACCGAAAAAGATTTAACACATGGATTACGTATTGCTGGAACTGGAACCATTAATATCGATGGACAGGTTGGCCCAATTGGCGGGATTGGTCAAAAAATCGTTGCTGCCGATCACTCCGATGTAGATATTTTCTTTGCTCCAAATCAAAATGGTGCAGCAGATTCGGATTATCAGCAAGCACTAGCCACCGCAAAGGACATCAACAGCGATATGAAAATCGTTCCTGTTGATACCTTTGAAGATGCACTACGCTATTTAGAGAATCTTGAAGTGAAATAATCAAAGAAACAGTCGCTACCAAATGGGGCGACTGTTTTTAAAGGTATACTCGTTGTTCTTCATTATAGCGAATCGGTGGTGTGGCGTATTCCTGTCGTAGAAGTTGGCTGCGATGAGGTTCAGGAAAAATAGCTAAGTAGGTTTGGGCAGCCTTCCAATCAAGTAAAAAGAGTTCATCAGAAAATCCTGCCGCTTTTGAGAGTATTGGAAGCTGAACATCCTTTTTTATGTTATTTAAATACCTCTGTCCTTTTTGGGACATCCCAAGTAAACGAATATAGGTTGCAATCGGGTTTTCATTGATTGGCTTTAACTGTTCCTTTGTTGTGTTTGTTAAAATATGCACACATAGTCTTTGTAATCTTGTCCATGTATAGCGTTTTGTTTTTATTTTTTCCATAAAGTCTTGGAAAGAGATGGCTTCTGAAATATAAGTGAGTAACCTATTTTCAATCCCTTCTTCTGCTTCATATATATTTGCTAATTCAGAAGAGGTAGATGTAAGCAGTTTGTATTTTAATAATGTAAAATAATCCTCCCAACGATGGAATAGGCGATTCTCCTCATAATAGAAAGAAAGCCATTCGGCAGTAGAGTCGGGGAGAAAATTTTTAATTTCATCAATTTTTTTTTCAGCAGAGAATAAGGATTTTCGAATGCTCGTTGCACTAGCAATTGAATCATGTGAAAATGTTTCGTCATGATAGTCAGCAGACGTTCTCATGATGGTTTCTGCTTTAATTGAACTATTTTGGTCATGTATGGCTTTAACATAATGATAGCCCAAAATATTATTTGGTTTTGATAAATCCACGTATGTCTTATAATTTGCAAGCGAAGAATAAGCTAGAGATGCTGCTTTTGGATAGCTATAACCCTCTTTTACATATTGCCGGGTGTTGTAATCATACGTTTGTTGGTTTTTTTTCATAAACTCAACAGTAGCTTCGAAGTCATGGATTGTTCCATTTTCACTGCCAAAGCAAACTTCCTTACAATGAAGAGCACTCAAAAGTGAAATCGCACCGTTAGCAAAGATTTGCGCTTTTTGAGTCGCAAATGCATAGGGTAATTCAATGACGATATCAATGCCTGCTTCCAATGCCATTTTGGTTCTCGTCCATTTTGATACTAGAGCAGGTTCTCCCCTCTGGAGAAAGTTTCCGCTCATCACTGCAATGATACATTCCGCATTTGTCTTCCTTATCGTTTCATCAAGATGGTACTTATGTCCATTATGAAATGGATTATATTCAACAATTACACCAACAGCTTTCATCATTTCACCCTTTATTAAAATTATCATTTTAAATATCATTTAATTGGAAAAGCTGATATAGTAGATAAGTATCTACACACCAAGTATAGTGTAAAGAAAAAATATTGACAAATGTAATCGGCAAAGCTATAATTACCTTTGTTGCGCTTCGAGGTGATTTCAATTGAAATGGACAATTAATCAATTAAATCAGTTGGCTCGAAAAGGCCTAATGATTGATGAAACTGTTGATGTAAAAGACTTAATGGAGTTCGAAAAATCGATTCGAGATATTTCACCGGTACAAGTGACCGGTCGTGTTGATCTCGACTCAACAAAAGCGAGCTTTCAAATAACAATTTCAGGTTCAATGATTTTGCCATGTTCTCGAACATTGGTTGATGTGAAATTTCCATTCGAGATCCGAACAACTGAAACGTTTCTACTCAGAGAGACGTCTGATTATGATTTAGATTCGGACGACGATGTACATCAAGTTCGAGGTGAAGTAATTGACTTACTTCCACTAATCAAGGAAAATATTTTACTTGAAATACCAATGCAAATTTATTGTGATGATTCGAACTCAGAAGATGCAGCACCACAATCAGGACAAGATTGGGAAGTTATCACAGAAGATGACAAAAAGAACAAAATTGATCCCCGATTGGCGGGACTAGCAAAATTCTTTGAAGACGAATAAAATCCACTTTATCATTTATCTTTTTAAGGAGGTGGGAATAATGGCTGTACCTTTTAGAAGAACTT
The DNA here is from genome assembly GCF_036965045.1 of Bacillus sp. JJ1533. Taxonomy (NCBI): domain Bacteria; kingdom Bacillati; phylum Bacillota; class Bacilli; order Caryophanales; family Bacillaceae; genus Bacillus; species Bacillus sp. JJ1533. The sequence continues at coordinate 126,512 of NZ_JBALOV010000035.1, forward strand.
CTAAAACAAGAAAAAGATTACGTCGTACACATTTCAAATTACAAGTGCCAGGTATGGTGGCTTGCCCAAACTGTGGTGAAATGAAATTAGCACACCGCGTATGTAAAGAATGCGGTACTTACAAAGGAAAAGAAGTTGTTAACAAATAATTTTTGTTAATGATTGAAAAGCGTATTGATAACTATGTTATTGATACGCTTTTTAATTTGTCTAAGTTGCGTATCCCTGTTTTTTACCAGTACAATGAAAATAAAAAGGAAAAAGGGGAACGTGATGGCTAAATACATAGTAAAGCGAGATTTACAGGGGATTGTTTGGTTTACAATCAATCGACCTGAAAAATGGAATGCGATTGATTTTGATGTCATGGATGGACTTTTACAGACCATCGCAGAAGTAGAAGGGAACGAGGATGCTCGGGCCTTAGTCATAACAGGTTCTGGACATAAAGCATTTTGTTCTGGCGGCGATTTATCGGTTTTTCAAAACCTTCAAACGGTAGAAGAAGCATATCAGATGCTAAGCAAAATGGGTATGATTTTATATAAGCTTGCGACTTTATTGAAACCTACGATTGCTCTATTGAATGGACTAGCAATTGGAGGTGGATGTGAGCTAGCGACGGCCTGTGACTATAGACTAGCATCTCAAAGAACTAGATTTGGCTTTGTTCAAGGGAAACAAGGGATCACGACTGGGTGGGGTGGTGCGACACTCCTACTAGAAAGAATACCTATTGACAAAGCATATCACCTTCTTTTGAGTGGAGAAATTCTTTCTGCTGAAGTAGGGAAGGAGCTTGGCTTCATTCAACATGTCCTATCAGAGGACAATGTAATAAAGGATTGTAAAAAATTTATTGCGAATGAATTCTTAATTACAACTAAAGTAGTAAAATCATATAAAAAGGTAGTGAATAGAAAGTGGATTGCTACCGGAATGAAGGAAAGAATGCTTCAAGAAATCGAGGAATGTTCAGCATTATGGGTAATGGATGAACATCTTGAAGCCGTTCAAAAAATCATGCAAAAAGAATAAATCTTTTCTTACTAGAGTGTGAGTAGTCTATCTTTTCTACTACATGCATATGTATAAGTAAAAAAGTATAGGAGGGAAAGATATGACTTCAACACGTCAAGATGCATGGACTCAAGATGAGGATTTATTTCTAGCTGAAGTGGTTTTGCGCCATATCCGTGAGGGAGGAACTCAATTAGGAGCATTTGAAGAGGTAGGTCGTAAGTTATCTCGTACGGCAGCTGCCTGTGGTTTTAGATGGAATTCATATGTACGAAAACAATATAAATCCGGTATTGAACTTGCGAAAAAACAACGTAAAGAATTAAAAAAGCAAAACAACGGTGAACAGCTTCAACAAAAACAAGAATCTGAAAATACCGAATTCTCATCTAATAAGCAAACGGATTTGCAACTAAGGGACATCATCCGCTTCCTTGAAGAATATGAAAAAACAGAAAATGAGCTTCAAAATGTAATGAAAGAAAATAAGAGTTTGAACACTCAAATTAGTAAGCTTCAAGAACAAGTAAACACCTTAACGGCACAAAACAACACCTTGGAAAATAATATCCAATTAATTGAGGAAGATTATAAGGCATTAATTGAAATTATGGAACGCGCCCGTAAAATGGTGGTTCTCCAAGAAGATGAAAGAAGTAAAAAGGTGAAATTTCAAATGGACAGAAATGGGAATCTTGAACGAATTGAAAAATAAAAAGGAAAACAGCTGACATGATGTTCAGCTGTTTTCTTCATGTATCGTATTTTTAGGTATATTTGTTTAGTCGATTTGGTGTACTCCTTCAGGAAACCAAAGAAGTGGGTTTTCCCCAAGATCACGTTCCATATGATAATCTGCAGGTGTAAAGCCCATTTTCTCCCAAAAACCTGAGGATTTTACTCGTGGATTTGTTTTTATCGGTAGATTGTAAGTTTTCGCATAATCCACTAATGCTTTCCCATAGCCTCTTTTTTGATAATCTGGAAGTACTTCAAGTTTCCACAGCTCTAGGTAGTCTTGAGCGGGTTCAAAATATTTGTTGAATTGTTTATCAACACGATAAAGGCTCATTCGTGCCACTAATTTATCACCGAAGAAAATTCCGTAAAACGGTGAAACGCTATCATTTTCAATAATATTGGATTGAAGGTCTTCAAGCATGGAAAGCTCTTGAAGCCCATATTCTTTAAATGCTTTAAATTCTTCAAGAGTTTTATAGTTTACTAATAATTTCTCAACCTTAGCCGTATACATTTGATATCCCCCTTGCAATTCTACTATGAAAAACTGTTTAAATTAATATTACATTCATTATATAACAAAATAACAAAAAATTCTGTAGAAAAAAATAGAAAGCGTTTGCAATTGCGTGCAGGAATATGTAGATGAATGTAGAAATTATATATTGCGTCTTTTTAACTTTTGATGAAAGGGGAAAAGAGCTTGAAAAAAGTGTTGATTGCCAACAGGGGAGAAATTGCATCGAGAATTATGAAAACTTGTCATGAGATGGGGATTGAAACGGTCGCTGTCTATTCTGATGCGGATCGAGATTTACCATTTGTGAGAAATGCAACTAGAGCTCATCGAATTGGTGAGCCGCAGGTCTTAAAATCTTATCTTCAAATCGACAAAATTATTGAGATTGCCGAAAAAGAGCAGGTTGATGCAATCCATCCTGGCTATGGGTTTTTATCCGAAAATGCAACCTTTGCTAGAGCAATAGCTAAAAAAGGGATTGTGTTTATAGGACCAACCCCTGAGATAATCTCATTAATGGGGGATAAGGTAAAAGCAAGACAAACCATGATGGATGCAGGTATACCTGTTGTCCCAGGGAGTGATGAGGCCATTCAAACAATAGATGAAGCCTCGAAACTTGCTGCTCAATTTGGCTACCCAGTCATGTTAAAGGCGAGTGGTGGCGGAGGCGGAATTGGGATGGTATGCTGCTATACGGAAGAAGAACTACAAAAAGCATATCATTCAACAAAAGCAAGAGCAAAATCATATTTTGGTAATGATGAAATGTTCATTGAAAAGTTTATACCAAATGCAAGACATATTGAGGTCCAAATTTTTGGTGATCATCACGGTAATATCGTCCATCTATTCGAAAGAGATTGTTCGATTCAGCGTCGCAATCAAAAAGTGATTGAGGAAACACCTTCACCATTTCTTTCGCAAGGGGCACGTGAAAAAATTTGTAACGCAGCAAAAAAGGCCGCAGAATATGTGGGATATACAAATGCTGGAACAATCGAATTCATTGTTGATGAACAGGAAAATTTCTATTTTCTAGAGATGAATACAAGGCTTCAGGTTGAGCATGCCATTACAGAGATGATTACGAATCTTGATCTTGTAAAATGGCAGTTGCTCGTTGCGAAGGGAGAAAAACTACCTCTGGCTCAGCATGAAATTAGCCATGAGGGTCATTCAATTGAATTTCGCGTATATGCAGAAGACCCGGTAAAGTTTTTTCCGTCTCCAGGAACAATCGAGGAATTTACACTTCCAACAAATTGTATGGGTGTCCGCGTCGATAGCGGATATGAAGCAGGGTCGACCGTTACACCATTTTACGACCCGATGATTACCAAAATAATTGTTAAGGCAAATGATCGTTCTAAGGCAATTCAAATAGCAAAGGAGTATTTTGATCAACTTGTGATAAAAGGAATAAAAACAAATATTCCATTATTCCAAGAAATTATAAATGAAGATTCCTATCTTAAGGGGCAATACGCTACGAATTACATCTCTTTGATGAAAAAACACTAGGGGGGAAATAAGATGAAGGAAATTACAGCAAGCATGGCAGGAACGGTTTTACAAGTATTCGTTTCAGAAGGCGAAGAGATTACAGAAGGCCAAATGGTTGTCATGCTGGAGTCAATGAAAATGGAAATCCCAATTGAAAGTGAACAAAATGGCAAGATTGCCACTGTAAAAGTAGATATTGGAGATTTTGTAAATGAGGATGATGTATTACTTGTTTTAGAATAAAAAAGGAGGGTAATCATGCTTCGTACGACTAAGGATTTAGACCAAAAGCTTATCGAAAAAAGGAAAGATATCGAAGCAGGAGGACATGAAAAATATCATCAAAAACTAAAAGAGCAACATAAATTATTTGTCCGTGACCGACTTGCGCTCTTATTTGATAATGGGATTTACCAAGAGGACGGAAAATTTGCTAACAATACAGCAGGGGATCTTCCGGCAGATGGCGTTGTTACCGCAATCGGAGAAATAAACGGGCAACAAGTTTGTGTGATGGCGAATGATTCGACAGTAAAGGCTGGATCATGGGGTGCCCGTACCGTTGAGAAAATAATTCGTATTCAAGAAACCGCTGAAAAGCTACGCGTGCCACTTTTATATTTAGTAGATTCGGCCGGGGCACGTATAACGGACCAACTTGAAATGTTCCCAAATCGTCGGGGAGCAGGGCGGATATTTCATAATCAGGTCAAATTATCTGGCATGATTCCTCAAGTCTGTATTTTATTTGGTCCATCTGCAGCGGGTGGTGCATACATACCTGCTTTTTGTGATATTGTCATCATGGTCGATAAGAATGCATCCATGTATCTGGGTTCACCACGGATGGCCGAGAAGGTTATCGGGGAAAAGGTTACATTAGAAGAAATGGGTGGTGCAAGAATGCACTGTACCGTTAGTGGCTGTGGTGATGTGCTTGCTGCAAATGAAGAGCAAGCCATTCAAAGTGCACGGGATTACCTGAAGTTTTTTCCTGCTAATTATTTGAACAAACCGGTGATTATCAAAGGGGTGTCGCCAAAGGAAGGCAAGAGTCTTCAAGAAATCATTCCGGTGAATCAGAATGCTCCTTTTAATATGTATGAAGGGATTGATGCCCTCATCGATGAGGGCAGTTTCTATGAGATAAAAAAACTATTTGCACCAGAAATTATCACGGGGCTTGCTCGTATGGATGGAAGGCCGGTCGGGATCATCGCCAATCAACCGAAGGTAAAGGGGGGCGTCTTGTTTGTAGATTCTGCAGACAAAGCCGCTAAATTTATCACTTTATGTGATGCATTTCATATCCCTTTAGTGTTTTTAGCTGATGTCCCTGGATTTATGATAGGAACAAAGGTTGAAAGAGCGGGAATTATAAGACATGGAGCAAAGTTGATTGCAGCGATGAGCTCTGCAACCGTACCAAAGATCTCCGTTATTGTACGTAAAGCCTATGGTGCTGGACTTTATGCAATGGCAGGACCTGCATTTGAACCTGATTATTGCGTCGCACTTCCGACGGCTCAAATTGCGGTTATGGGTCCTGAAGCAGCGGTGAATGCAGTTTATTCAAATAAAATCAATGAAATAGATGATCCGAAAGAACGAATGGCATTTGTCCAACAAAAGCAACAAGAGTATAAAGAGACTATTGATATATACAAACTAGCATCTGAGCTCATTATTGACGATATCGTCGCGGCTACTGAGTTGAGAGAAGTCCTAATTAACCGTCTCGCTGCATACGAAACAAAAGAGCTTCATTTTGGACAAAAGAAACACCCTGTTTACCCAGTATAGATAAGAGTGCCAAGACCCCAAGGAAAAGCTTTGGGGTTTTGTCATGCAAGATTATTTTATGGTTCTTTTTCGTGTTCGATATACTAGGCATATTGTCGGGCTTTTTGGTAAAATAAAGGAAGGACAAACTATGGAGTTGGGGATATGAAAATTGGAATAATTGGTGGTGGGTCCATCGGGTTGCTTTTTGCAGGCTATCTTGCAGAACGACATGATGTAACGATCTATACTCGAACTGAATACCAGGCAAATGAAATAAACAAAAAAGGTGTAACAATCGAAAAACAAAGGACTTCAAAAACATATAGAGTACAAGCTGTACCAAGTTCAGTTTCTGTAAGAGAAGAGGACATCGTCTTCTTTGCAGTCAAACAATACATATTAGAAGATGTTTTATTACAAACCAAAGACCTAGAGAAAGTTCAATCCGTCTGCTTCCTACAGAATGGAATGAGTCATATCAATCGGATTGGAGATTTAAAAAATCATACAATTCTTCTGGGAGTGGTTGAACATGGCGCACTAAAAGTAAATGAAACGACGGTTATCCATACCGGTGTTGGCCTGACGAAAATGGGGGTATTTAAAGGAAAGAATGAGCAATTCGATTTTTCACAGTCTGATTTTGTCATCAAGTATTATGAGGATTGGTACGAAATTGTTACCTCAAAGCTAATTGCAAATGCCGTCATCAACCCTTTGACAGCTATTTTTCGGGTGAAGAATGGGGAACTTTTACAAAATCATTATTTTCACAACCAAATGAAAGCCTTATTTCGTGAAGTGACCTCTGCCATACCATCTAATATAGAAAAAATGTGGGAACTTGTGACGACTATTTGTGAAAACACCGCTCAAAATAAATCATCGATGCTGCGTGACATTGAAGAGGGAAGAAAAACTGAAATTGATGCCATTTTAGGGTATGTTTTAAACCATGGAACAAAGAACAACGAAGAATTAGTGATTACTCAATTTTTATATGATTCAATAAAAGGACTCGAAACATAAGGGGGATAAGGAATGATTGATTTTTTAGCCGGAGTAGCTGCGACATTTGTAACAATTCCACTACTGGGATTTATACTAGTTTACGTGATTAGTAGATTTATTTTAAAAAACAATCGAAGATCTTTTTTTCTTTCGGTTGATGTAACGACATTATTTTTTCTCATCGCAGTCCATTACTTATTACTTGTGATTGTTGGAAAAAGCATGCTTTGGCTACTCATTCTGCTCCTCCTTACGAGCATTTTGTTCATTGGCTTTTTAGCCTGGAGGAAAAGCCATGAAATTGAAACGGTGAAAGTATTAAGGAAGTCTTGGCGTTTTGCATTCCTTGCCTCAACGATTGCTTATTTTTTATTATTGCTCATCGGGCTAGTTCAACGAATTTTTGTTGCGACCTAAAATTAACTTTTATTGAGCAGTAATTTTTGGATTCTCAAAAAACCGTGCTATACTCATCTAAGATATAAACTGGATATGAAAGGAAGAACAAGAATTTATGGAGGTTTTGGATCTCTCGTTACCATCTTCAAATCGATTAATGAATCATTATCTTTCAAATGAACTGGATATAGAGAATTTTTTTGATTACGACATACAATCTCCCCTTGTGTACGAGGAGAGAAAAAAAGATTTACATAAAAGACAATTTGAACGTGAAAAACTTGTAGAGCATTTGCTTTCATTTAATAAACGTTTAAACTATCATCCATATACAATTGAGAATATTAACAAGCTACTAGATCCAAGAAGTGTGGTGGTAATTGGTGGGCAGCAGGCAGGTGTATTAACTGGACCGCTTTATACCATTCATAAGATTGTTTCTATTATTAAGCTTGCAAAAGAACAAGAGGAAAAACTGAATATACCTGTTATACCGGTGTTTTGGATAGCAGGGGAGGACCATGATTTTGCCGAAATTAATCATCTCTATGTGAATTTACAAAATGGCATTCGCAAAAGAGCCGTTCCGCAATATCACAACAGGAAAACAATGGTATCGTCCATAGAACTTGAACAGGACGGCTTAGTGGAATGGATTGAAGAAGTGTTTGAGACCTATGGTGAAACCAATCATACAAATGGTCTTTTGGAACGTCTGAATGGATATGTGGAAAAATCAAAGACCTATGTTGATTTTTTTATTCAAATTATTAATGAACTCTTTGGTGAGGCTGGACTTGTGCTAGTTGATTCCGGTTCAAAAGAGATTAGAACACTCCAATCATTCTACTTTCAAAAAATGATTGAAAAAAATAGAGACATTCATGATGCATTGTTGTTACAGCAGGAAATCCTTTCTACCTATCAATACCCTAAAACAATTGATATGAATGAATCCAGTGCTAACCTATTTTATACGCAAAATGATGAACGCATTTTGCTTGAGTATAATGTAGAGCATGATATTTTTAGCGGAAAAAATAATGAATGTATCCTTTGTGGTGAAGAATTACTTAAAATTGCGAAAGAAAAACCGGACCTACTTAGTAATAATGTAGTCACACGTCCAGTGATGCAGGAGCTCTTATTTCCGACACTTGCTTTCATTTCTGGACCTGGTGAGGTGTCATACTGGGCGGAGCTAAAAAAAGTATTTTCAGTTATGGAAATAAAGATGCCACCTGTTGTACCACGGTTAATGATGACAATTGTGGAGAGAGCGATTGAATCTAATATAGAAGAAATCGGATTAACGATACAGGCGGTGTTATCGGGCGAACTTCTAAAAGCAAAAGAAACATGGCTGAAAAAACAAACAGCTGATGTGGACGGAATGATTTCAGCAGCCAAGAAAGAAGTCGAGCACATCCATAAAAAAGTTCGAGACGTGGGACTCGAAGTGGATCCTGGGCTAGCAGATCTTTTATTAAAGAACGCACAAAATATTCAATCACAATTTGATTTTTTAAAGAATACTTTTAATCGCAGTATCTTAAAACGTAATGAAATCGAATTAAACCGGTTTAACCGAATTGAAAAATCTCTCCTACCACTTGGCTCCCCACAGGAGAGATTATGGAATGTTTTTTACTATTTAAATAAATATGGAGACGATTTTATCAAAGATTTATTAGCCCTTCCGTTTGAATTTAACGGAAAGCATAAGGTTATTAAGATGTAAATCGTACCTTGAAATCCTCGGAATTTCCGAGGATTTTTTTATTTGGTAAAAAATTATAAAAACTGGTGGTGGAAAGTGGGGGATTGTGGTAATATAAATACAGAAAGTGGGGACAATGGATATGTTCATGGGAGAATACCATCATACTGTTGATACGAAAGGCCGAATGATAATACCTGCTAAGTTTCGAGATAGCCTTGGTGAAACGTTTGTTTTAACGAGAGGTCTTGATCAGTGCTTGTTCGGTTACCCACAATCTGAATGGAAAATACTTGAAGATAAATTAAAAACACTCCCATTAACAAAAAAAGACGCTCGTGCTTTCACACGATTTTTCTTTTCTGGAGCCATTGAATGTGAGCTTGATAAACAAGGAAGAGTGAATATTGCATCACCTCTCATTTCATATGCAGGACTTGAAAAAGAATGTGTAGTGCTTGGAGTATCAAACCGCATAGAAATTTGGAGTAAGGATAAGTGGGAAGAATACTTCGCAGCTTCTGAGGAATCTTTTTCTGATATAGCTGAAAATATGATCGGTTTTGATATATAATTATTTTTTGTGAAATGATAGTAAGGATATAACAAATGATAATTATTAGAGGTGCTAACATGTTTGAACACAAAACCGTTCTTTTAGAAGAGGCCGTAGCCGGATTAAAGATAAACCCAGATGGCATCTATGTAGACTGCACACTTGGTGGAGCAGGACATAGCTCATACATAGCTTCAAAGCTTTCAAACAAAGGAAAGCTTTATGCATTTGACCAAGATGATATCGCAATCGAAAATGCGAAGGACAAGCTAGCTCAATATGGTGATATTGTAACCATTATCAAAAGTAATTTTGCGAACATTACTGAAAAGTTACATGAACAGGGTGTAACAGCTGTCGATGGTATATTATTTGATTTAGGTGTTTCATCTCCACAATTGGACACCCCTGAAAGAGGATTTAGTTATCACCACGATGCCCCACTTGATATGCGAATGGATCAGGATGCATCATTATCTGCATATGACATTGTAAATCATTGGTCATATGAACAAATGGTAAGAATCTTTTTCCAATACGGTGAAGAAAAATTTTCAAAACAAATTGCTAGAAAAATAGAGGCTGCACGTGAAAAGCAGCCAATAGAGACAACTGGTGAATTGGTGGAATTAATTAAAGAGGGTATTCCTGCTGCGGCAAGAAGAACTGGCGGGCATCCGGCAAAAAGGATATTTCAAGCAATCCGCATTGCTGTAAACGATGAACTAAAAGTGTTTGAGGATGCGATTAAACAGTCAATTGAACTTCTTGCAACAGGAGGGAGAGTGAGTGTGATAACCTTTCACTCGCTAGAAGACAGAATTTGTAAAGTCACCTTAAAAAAGGCAAGCGAAGGTCCACCACTGCCACCAGGGATTCCAATCATCCCGGATGAATACAAACCAAAATTAAAACTTATTACAAGAAAACCGATATTACCTACAGAAGAAGAATTAGAGGCAAATAATAGAGCTCGGTCTGCAAAGTTAAGGATTGCGGAAAAACTTTAAATAAAAATACGATCGATACTTAAGGAGGGATATGATGGGTAATTTAGCATACAAAGTAAGACAAACTGAAAGCTACCAACCAAATCAGGCACCAAAGACGCGACCAACTACAAAGAAGAAATTTCGATTTACGTTAGGGGAAAAGGTATTAGGGATTTTATTCTCCGCAGCTGTAATATTCTGCGCAATTCATATCATATCTAACCAAGTATCCATCTACCATACTAACATCGAAATTCAACAAATCGAAGCATCAATCAGTCAACAAACAAAAACAAATAATGATTTATATGTACAAGTTCAGGAGTTAAGTGAATACGAACGTCTTTGGGAAAAAGCGAGAGAACTTGGCCTGGTGTTAAATGAAAACAACGTGAAAGTTGTTCAAGGGAACTAAAACATGAAAATGAAGATTAAAAATACCAATATAAATAGAGGAGCAGCATTTATTAGTATAATATTTGCTTTGCTCTTTTTTACATTGATGGGAAGATTTGCATATATCCAAGGTACAGGTAAGGTTGATGGTGTTGTATTAGCAGCTCTAGCAGAAGAAAAATACACGAAACAGAGAACGATTGAAGCGCATCGAGGAACAATTTTCGACCGAAATGGAAATCCGATTGCAGAGGATACCTCTACTTACACCGTGGTGGCAATCCTTGATGAAGATTTAACCGTGAATGAGGATGACCCGCAACATGTCGTGGATCCAGAAGAAACAGCTCGCAAGCTTGCGCCGCTTCTAAAGATGGATGAGAACGAGATGTATAAAGTTTTAACAAAACCAGAAAGAAAACAAGTTGAGTTTGGGACTTATGGCCGAGATATTAGTACCTCACTCAAACAAGAAATTGAAAGCTTAGAATTACCGGGAATTGCCTTTAGAAGAGAATTAAAAAGATACTATCCGAATGGGACCTTCGCCTCGCATGTTGTAGGATATGCTCAGAAGGTGACTGATAAGGAAACAAAAGAGACAGAAACAGTCGGAAAGATGGGAGTTGAAAAAAGTCTCGATAAATACCTTAAAGAAACAGACGGCTACATGAAATTCCAAAGTGATACGAAAGGTTATAAATTACCTGATGCAAAGGAACAGATTGTCGCTCCCGATAATGGAAGCAATGTTTACTTAACAATTGATCAAACGATTCAAACCTTCTTAGAGGACGCGATGAACACGACGATAAAGGAGTACCAGCCTGAAAAAATCATTGGTGTTGTTGCGAATCCAAAAACAGGTGAAATCTTAGCAATGTCGACAAGACCGAGTTTTGACCCAAATTATCGAAACATCGAAAATTACTTGAATGACGCGATTGCTTATCCGTTTGAACCAGGTTCAACGATGAAAATATTTACATTGGCCGCAGCAATTGAAGAGGGAGTCTATAATGGGGACGCCTCCTTTGCTTCAGGGAGCTACACGGCTGGAGGAGAAACGATTCGTGACCATAATAGGTCCGGATGGGGAACAATTACCTATGATGAAGGCGTCCTTAAATCCTCAAACGTTGCCTTTGCCAAATTAGCAAATGAACTTCTAGGGACCGATAAATTATTAGAGTATTTAGGTCGATTTGGCCTTGATCGGCCAACTGGCATTGATTTAGAAGGTGAAGTCGAAAATATCATTAATTTCAGGTGGGAAATTGATAGAGTATCAACCGCATTTGGTCAAGCTTCCTCTGTTACTCCGATTCAGCAGGTTCAAGCAGCAACTGCAATTGCAAATGGCGGTAAGATGATGAAACCGTATGTTGTTGATAAGATTGTTGACCCTGACACGGATAAAACTGTAGTGGATCACAAGCCTCAAGTCGCAGGAGAACCTGTTTCAGCGGATACCGCTCAGAAAGTATTAAATTTATTACGTCAGGTGGTAACTGACGGAACCGGAAAAGCGTATGATCTTGAAGGTTATCAAGTTGCTGGGAAAACAGGTACTGCCCAAATACCTAGTCCGAAAGGTGGGTATTTAACGGGAAGAGGTAATTTTTTATATTCATTCCTCGGAATGGCACCTGTGGATGACCCTAAATTAATCGTGTATGTGGCTGTAGAGAAGCCTAAGCTTAAGGATACAGACATAGGTCACGAACCAGTTGTGATGGTATTCAATCATGTTATGAAAAACAGTTTACAATATTTAAATATCCAACCGAAAGAACAAAATCCGGAAGATCAAGTGAATATTGATAAAGAAATTGAAGTTGAATCCTATGAAGGAAAATCGATTGATGAGGCAAAAACATCGATTGAAAAGCTAAATCTTAAGGCAACTGTGATAGGAAATGGAAAGAATGTGATTAGCCAAAGCCCGGGCCAGGGAGAAAAAATCCTGCCAAATGAACAGGTATTCCTTCTTACTGATCAAGAAGCTACCCTGCCAGATCTGACAAATTGGTCAATCAGGGATGTTATGAAAGTTGCTGATTTAACAAATATTCAAGTATCCTATAGTGGGACTGGTTATGTCGTACAACAAAGCTTAGCACCTGGGGCTATCTTAAAAGATGGTGATAAATTAACCGTCAAATTGGAACCACCGTATACCCAACAAGAAGAAACAACCGAAGATCCGATTGAAGAAGAAAATAGTGAGTAAGAACAAAAAGGAACTGATTTTTTCAGTTCCTTTTTTAATTTGTATCGACATCCAGCTCGTCTTGTGCTTGTCGGACTTGCACAGAACAAGGAAGGCTTCGGTGGCATTAACATCGCACGAAGAAAATGCAATGATTTTCGAGGAAGTGCTGACATCGACGTTTGCCACAGGACGTGGCAGAAGTTAGTCGATGATCCTCTATAGGCGCTTACGCATTTGTTCTGTTCTATTCGATCTGGTACAAGCATATATATTTAGACGAGCCTTGGATTTGCAAGTTTATAGGAGGTACATCTATATGCGAGTTTCAAATGTAACAGTACGAAAAAGATTATCGTTAGTTCTATTTATAGGGTTTTTACTATTTTTGATTATTGATGTTCGCTTAGGTTATGTTCAATTTTTTGTAGGGAATAAGCTGACTGCACTAGCAAAGGATTCGTGGAGTCGGGATATACCATTTGAGCCGGAAAGAGGAAAAATTCTCGATCGAAACGACGTTGTCCTTGCTACGAACCAAAGTGCACCTACTGTACTTGTTGTTCCGAGACAAATAGAGAATCCTGCTGAAGCAGCAGAAAAACTTGCCACCGTTTTAAATATGTCTAAAGAAAAAGCGTATAAAAAAATAACCGAGAATGAATCAAAAGTTTATATCAACCCTGAAGGCAGAAAAATTTCTCACGAGAAAGCGAATGAAGTCCGTGCCCTTGGGATAAAGGGAGTCTATATAGCCGAGGATTCGAAACGCCACTATCCATTTGGCAGCTATCTTTCTCATGTACTAGGTTTTGCCGGAATCGATAACCAAGGATTAACTGGTCTTGAGAAAAGCTATGATGAGGAATTAAAAGGTGAAAAAGGAAGTGTACAGTTTTACTCTGATGCAAAAGGAAGAAGAATGCCAGATATCGCTGATGATTATACACCACCAAAGGATGGTCTTGACTTAAGGCTAACGATTGATACAAGAATTCAATCCCTTATTGAGCGAGAACTCAATAATGCTCAAGCCCAATACAACCCAGATGGAATCATTGCGATTGCAATGGATCCAAATACCGGTGAAATTTTAGGCATGTCATCAAGACCTGACTTTGATCCAGCAAATTTCCGGAATGTTCCACAAGAGGTATACAACCGAAATCTCCCTGTTTGGAGTACATATGAACCTGGTTCAACCTTTAAGATTATCACTTTAGCCGCTTCGTTGGAGGAAGGGAAAGTCAATTTAGATAAAGATCATTTTAATGACCCAGGGTTTGTTAAAGTGGGGGGAGCGACTCTTAAATGCTGGAAACGTGGGGGGCATGGACATCAAACCTTCCTGGAAGTTGTTCAAAACTCTTGTAACCCAGGTTTTGTCGAGCTAGGTACAAGATTAGGAAAGGATACATTATTTAAGTACGTTCGCGATTTTGGATTCGGCCAAAAAACAGGTATTGATCTTCAAGGAGAAGGAACCGGTATCCTTTTTAAACCAGAGAACGTTGGACCGGTAGAGTTAGCTACAACTGCATTTGGTCAAGGGGTTGCAGTAACACCAATTCAACAGGTTACAGCGGTTGCGGCAGCAGTAAATGGAGGAACCTTATATAAACCATATGTTGCAAAAGAATGGGTAGATCCTGTGACCGGGAAAGTGGTAGAGAGGAACACACCTGAAGCAAAGCGTAAAGTCATCTCTGAAGAAACGTCTGAAAAAGTAAGGTATGCACTTGAAAATGTAGTAGCAAAAGGTTCGGGTGGTGGAGCTTATGTAGATGGTTATCGAGTGGGTGGAAAAACAGGAACTGCGCAAAAATCTAAAAAAGGTGGCGGCTACCTTCAAAATAACCATATCGTGTCCTTTATTGGGTTTGCGCCAGCAGATGATCCACAAATTGTCGTCTATATTGCGGTTGATAATCCTAAGGGGACCGTGCAATTTGGTGGAGTAGTAGCTGCACCTATAGTAGGAAACATCATGCGTGAAAGCCTGCCTCTACTTGGAATTGAAAAGCGCGACAACCAAATCGAAAAAGAAATGAGATTATGGACAGATAAAAAATATCTTGAAGTTCCGAATGTAATTGGATTAACAAAACAGGAATTACAGCAGCAATTAATGAATATAAAATTAGATATTAGTGGAGAAGGAAATGTTGTTGTTGACCAGGCGCCAAATGCGGGAGAACGAGTCCAGGAAGGAACAACATTACGGATCCATCTAGGGGAAGCCGCAGATAAAAAAGAATCAAAAGATAAGAACTAGTAGCCTAAGAGGATTTCCCCTTTAGGCTTCTTTTTTCTATAAAAAGGAATACCTTTAATATAGAGGAATAAAATTTTTGGTAAGGTGTCCTTTTCTCGGATTAAAAGAAAAATAGGGTACTAGACAACACACGGGGACTAGCGTATTATGTAAATCTGATACAATTCCCGGGTAAATTTTTCGAGAGGGAATGGTAAAATTCATGATGCGATTACAGGACTTATTAGCGAACCTGCATGATTTTACGGAAAAAGGTAATGCCAATCCTTTTATCACATCTCTTGAAATGGACTCGAGGGAGGTAAAAAAGGGAAGTCTATTCTTTTGTGTACAAGGTAGTACATTTGATGGTCATTTGTTTGCGACACAAGCTGAAGCCCAGGGTGCTGTTGCGCTCATCGCGGAAAAAGAGGTGCAGGTGTCCATTCCAGTAATTAAAGTGAAGGATACAAGAAGAGCGATGGCAGTACTGGCAGATGCATTTTACCAGCACCCGACACATCACCTCCAATTAATAGGCGTAACGGGAACAAATGGGAAAACATCAATCAGCCACATAATTGAAGAAATTTTTAAAGAAGCTGGTGAAAAAACAGGCCTTATTGGAACAATGTATGCAAAAATCGGAGAGCAAACAATAGAGATGAAGAATACAACTCCGGAATCAGTGATGCTCCAAAAATATTTTCATCAAATGGTGTCTGAACAAGTAACCAGAGCAGTAATGGAAGTTTCTTCTCATGCACTCGATATTGGTAGGGTTCATGGATGTGATTTTAATATTGCAGTGTTTTCCAATTTGACTCAGGATCATTTGGACTATCATCGGACAATTGATGAGTATCGAAGAGTGAAAGGTTTATTATTTGCTAGTTTAGGAAATCGCTATGAAAAAGCTAATCCGAAATACGCGGTTTTAAATAATGATGACCCTGCTTCAGAGGAATATGCAAGATCTACTTCAGCAACTATCGTTACATATGGAATTTATCGTGGGGCAGATATTATGGCTACTAACATTCGTTTAACAGCCACTGGGACAGAATTTGATTTACAAACACCGTTTGGCAATTACGAAATAAAGATGAATTTAATCGGACAATTTAGCGTCTACAATGTTTTAGCTGCCATAGCTACTTGCCTCGTTTCGCGAGTATCAATCTCTACGATTATAAGGGCTGTCGAAAAGATCAAGGGTATACCAGGGCGTTTTGAAATAGTGAACCAGGGGCAAAATTTTACTGTGATAGTTGACTATGCACACACACCCGATAGCTTAGAAAATGTCTTAAAAACAGTTAGACAAATTGCAAAAGGGAAAATCACAGTCATTATTGGATGTGGTGGGGACCGGGATCGGTCGAAACGACCACTCATGGCTAAAATCGCAACAAAATTTGCGGATGTCCCTATTTTTACGTCAGACAATCCTCGCTCTGAAGATCCTATTGAAATATTAAAGGAGATGGAAGCAGGAGTTGTAGGTGAAACGTATATCACTATCCCTGATCGAGAAAAAGCAATTTTTTATGCTATTTCAAATGTGGGTGAGAATGATATAATAATCATTGCTGGAAAAGGACATGAAACCTATCAGATTATTGGGGATAAAACTCATTTATTTGATGACCGCCTTGTTGCAGCTCGTGCAATTAAGGAGTTGAAGTAATTGTTATCCAATCAAGATATGTGGACCATGTTTGATGAGGGGTATGGGATCAAAAATCAGAATTTTGTTTTTGAGGAAGTGATTACTGACCCAACCATCTTAACCAAAAGAGGACTTTATGTTTCAATTGAACGTGATAAAAGGGATGAGTTTTTAAAACAGGCACTTTATAATGGTGCAGTTGCAGCAGTTTGGCCAAAGGATGAAAAATTACCGCTATTTCTACCTAATCATTTCCCTGTATTCGTAGTAACAGATCCACTACCAGCACTTAAACAAATCTTAGAATACTATTTAAAAAAAATCGAAGAAAATGGGTATGATACAATGACAAAATTTAAACTTTTTACGAATGAAACGAAAGAATTAATGCAAGACAATCAAACGAAAAATGAAATAAAGATACTTGCAAAAAAATTATCAATGATTGAAGAAGGGAGAGAGTAGAGATGATCGAAGAAGTAGTCATTTATTCGATTGCAATAGGATTTGTCATAAGTGTCATCCTCTCCCCCATTTTTATCCCTTTCTTACGTAGATTAAAATTTGGACAAAGTATCCGTGAGGAAGGTCCTAAATCCCATCAAAAAAAATCGGGAACACCGACGATGGGTGGAATCATTATTTTGGTTTCAATTTTACTTACGACAATTTTAGTTTCGACTCGTTTTGGGGAACTGTCGGTAACGACATATTTACTTTTATTCGTAACATTGGGCTACGGGGTATTAGGCTTTTTAGACGACTTTATTAAAGTTGTTCTTAAAAGGAATCTAGGTTTGACCTCTTTACAAAAACTACTAGGTCAAATCGCTATTGCTATCGTTTTTTACTTTATTTATAAACAAAATAATTTTTCAACAGCCATATCTATTCCAGGGACAGATGTTGAGTTTGATTTGGGAATTCTATATGTCCTTGTCTTAGTAATTTGGTTGGTTGGCTTCTCAAATGCCGTTAATCTAACGGATGGTTTAGATGGATTGGTTTCAGGAACGGCTGCAATTGCATTTGGTGCATTTGCGGTATTGGCATGGAATCAAGCGCAATATGATGTTGCCATCTTCTGTGTAGCGGTAGTAGGAGCAGTTCTTGGATTCCTTGTGTTTAATGCGAACCCAGCAAAGGTATTCATGGGTGATACAGGCTCACTTGCACTCGGTGGAGCGATAGCGACGGTTGCGATTGCGCTAAAGCTTGAAATCTTACTTTTATTAATCGGTGGGGTATTTGTTATTGAAACATTGTCTGTTATCATTCAAGTAATCTCTTTCAAAACAACCGGTAGACGTGTGTTTCGAATGAGTCCTTTACATCACCATTATGAGTTAGTAGGATGGTCTGAATGGCGGGTTGTTGTGACATTTTGGACGGTGGGATTATTATGTGCGATTCTTGGAATTTATATCGAGGTGTGGATTTAATTGAAAAATACAAATAACTTTACTAACAAACATATGTTAATATTGGGACTTGCCAAAAGCGGCTATGCTGCAGCTAAGGTTCTGCACGAAATTGGTGCACACCTTACAGTCAACGACCAAAAGCCATTTGAAGAAAACGAGGCTGCCCAGGAACTTGAAAAATTAGGAATGAACATTGTATGTGGAGGTCATCCAACTGAAATATTGGATGATCATTTTGACTTTATTGTTAAAAATCCGGGAATCCCATATAGTAACCCACTCCTAGTAAAAGCGAAAGAAAAAGGAATTCCAATTATAACGGAAGTGGAACTAGCCTATCATCTTACTCCTGCTGATTTTATTGGTATTACGGGCTCTAATGGAAAGACAACCACGACAACCTTGATTTTTGAAATGCTGGAGGTTGGTAATAAATCACCTTTAATCGCCGGTAACATTGGAACAGTAGCCTGTGAGGTTGCAAAAGCGGCGGAGGAAAAAAATATCATCGTTACTGAACTTTCCTCCTTTCAATTAATGGGCATTCAAGAATTTGCACCGAAAATTGCTGTTTTATTAAATATTTTTGATGCACATCTTGATTACCATGGAACGAAGGAAGAATATATAAAAGCAAAGGCAAGAATCTTTGAAAATCAAACGGCTGCTGATTATAGTGTCATTAATTTAGATGACAAGGACGTTGTTCGTGCAGCCGAAAGTGGTCGAGGAATGAAAATTCCATTCTCGACTACGCAAACATTGCAAAAAGGTGCCTATATGAAGGACCAAGCGATTTATTTTGATGAAGAAAAAATCATGGACATCCAGGATATTGTGTTACCAGGGTTCCATAATCTTGAAAATATCTTGGCTGCTGTTGCGGTAGCTAAGCTTGTTCATACGCCAAATAGTGCCATCACTGAGGTGTTAACAACCTTCACGGGAGTTAAACATCGCCTGCAATACGTGACTTCGATAGAAAAACGTAAATTTTATAATGATTCAAAAGCAACAAATATCCTTGCAACGAAAAAGGCGATTACTGCCTTTGAACAACCGATCATTTTATTAGCGGGCGGGCTTGACCGTGGAAATGAATTTGATGATCTAGTCCCTGAATTATCTCGTGTGAAAGCTATGGTTCTATTTGGTCAAACAGCCAAAAAGCTTGAACGAGCAGGGAAGCTAGCTGGAATAGAAACGTTAAAAATGGTCGATAATGTTGAAGCAGCGGTAAAAGAAGCCTATAACCTTTCAAATGAGGGTGATGTTATTTTATTATCACCTGCATGTGCTAGCTGGGATCAACATAAAACATTTGAAGAAAGAGGAGACATTTTTATAAACGCCGTGCATAAGCTTAAGTAAGGGCTTGGACAATCTAGATTAATCTAGCTCCAGCACCTAGCCAGTTTTCATCACCGATAATCTTCCTTGAGTATCTTGCGAAAAGCTTTGCTTTGAGCAGCTCGAGGTCATAAGTCAAATCACTCCAGAAATCAGGATTTCTGAGCGTGATTCGTCTTATGCTTGTCGGGGCTAATCAAGGCGCTTGCGCTTTTTCCTTGCTCTGAATCTAGAATGTAGAGGTGTTTTGATTGTGACCCAAAAAACGACTCCGGATATCATATTAATTATTACAACACTTACGCTTTTAGCAGTCGGATTGATCATGGTTTACAGTGCCAGTGCGGTATGGGCTACATATAAATTTGATGATTCGTTTTTCTTTGCTAAAAGACAGCTTCTATTTGCGAGTGTTGGAGTCATTGCAATGTTTTTTATTATGAATGTAGACTATTGGACATGGAGAACTTGGGCAAAAGTCCTCATTATTATATGTTTTGTCTTATTGGTTGCCGTATTAATCCCTGGAATTGGTATGGAACGTAACGGTTCACAAAGCTGGATTGGAGTCGGAGCCTTTTCGATTCAACCTTCAGAATTTATGAAATTAGCAATGATTGCATTTTTAGCGAAATTCCTATCTGAAAATCAGAAGAAAATTACGTCCTTTAAAAAAGGTTTAATGCCATCACTGTCTCTTGTTTTTCTAGCATTCGGTATGATTATGCTACAGCCAGACTTAGGGACAGGAACCGTTATGGTAGGAACCTGTGTCGTTATGATTTATGTTGCTGGTGCAAGAATTTCCCACTTTGTTGGATTGGGATTAATCGGTGTGGCGGGGTTTGTTGCCTTAATATTATCAGCTCCATATCGAATTAAACGAATTACCTCATTCTTAGATCCGTGGGAAGATCCGTTGGGAACTGGGTTTCAGATCATTCAATCCCTTTATGCTATTGGTCCGGGAGGTTTGTTTGGTTTAGGTTTAGGACAAAGTAGGCAGAAGTTCTTTTATTTGCCAGAACCACAGACAGACTTCATTTTTGCCATACTAGCAGAAGAGTTGGGCTTTATCGGGGGTTCATTTGTAATCATATTATTCAGTATTTTACTATGGAGAGGTGTACGGATTGCTTTAGGTGCTCCTGACTTATATGGAAGTTTTTTGGGAATAGGAATTATTGGAATGATTGCAATCCAAGTCATTATCAATATTGGAGTTGTAACAGGTCTCATGCCTGTAACGGGAATTACTCTTCCATTTTTAAGTTACGGAGGCTCATCCTTAACCCTAATGCTTATGGCTGTCGGAGTTCTTTTGAATATTAGCAGGTATTCAAGGTATTAACCCAAAATTACATGAATATATGTTATACTATAAAATGGTTTAACCCTGTTTATTCGAACAGGGTTAATTAACTTTAACGAAAAGACTTCCAAATGGAGGAGTTTCCTTGAAAATAATTGTTAGTGGTGGAGGTACAGGAGGTCATATTTATCCTGCCCTTGCCTTAATCAACGAAATCAAAAAGCTAAACCCAACAGCCGAGTTTCTTTATATCGGAACTGAAAAAGGGTTAGAAAGCGGAATTGTGACTCGTGAAGGGATTCCGTTTAAAACGATTGATATCACAGGGTTTAAGCGTAAGCTTTCCTTTGATAACATTAAAACGATCGCACGTTTCCTAAAAGGGGTCAGTGATAGCAAGAAATTGATCAAAGAATTTAAACCAGATGTGGTTATTGGAACAGGCGGTTACGTTTGTGGACCAGTGGTTTATGCAGCATCAAAATTACATATTTCTACAATTATTCATGAACAAAATAGCATTCCAGGTCTCACCAATAAATTCCTAAGCCGCTATGTTGATAAAGTGGCAATTTGTTTTGAAGAGGCTAGAGGATTTTTCCCTAATGAAAAAGTTATACTGACAGGAAATCCGCGGGCTTCTGAAGTCATTGGCAAAGATGGCCGAGCGGGAAGGCAATCTGTAGGTCTTAACAGCTCCCAACGCTCCGTTTTATTAGTGGGAGGTAGCAGGGGAGCGAAACCCCTAAATGATGCTTTTTTAAATGCCTTATCCGAAGTAAAGACAAAGGAATATCAATTCCTTTATGTAACAGGTGAGGTTCATTATGAACATGTGCTTAACGAAGTAAAGGCAGTTGGAAATCCTGATAATGTCATTATCAAGCCGTTTATTCATAATATGCCTGAAGTACTGGCAGGTGTGGACCTTGTTGTTGCTCGAGCAGGTGCGACAACATTAGCTGAGTTGACGGCTCTGGGTTTGCCAAGTATCTTGGTGCCAAGCCCATATGTGACAAAAAATCACCAAGAGAAAAACGCGAGGTCCTTAAGTGATAAAGGGGCTGCCATTTTACGCCTGGAAAAGGAGTTAACTGGGCCACAGCTAATTAAGGACATTGATTCAATTCTGTTAAATCAAAAAAAACTTGAGGAAATGAAAAAAGCATCCTCACAAATAGGTATACCAGATGCCGCAAAACGGCTATACAATGTAATGCAAGACCTAATTTAATAGCTTCTGGTGCCATGCGTTTTACTATTTTAGGCAAATGTACCATGAAGCGTACGTGGAGCATATACTTATAGTAATGTTTATTTCAAGTGTAGATGCTGATAAAGGAGGTTAATATGGACAATATTGTTAAGGAACTTCAAGAGGCAAACGTTGGCAAGGTTTTAGTGAATGAGCCTTTATCGAAGCATACAACAATTAAAATTGGTGGTCCGGCTGATCTATTCATCGAACCTAATAATATTAAATCATTAAAAAAGACGCTGGAGATAATTAAAAAGAACGGCATTAAATGGCGAGCAATTGGAAGAGGGTCAAATCTCCTCGTATCAGATAAAGGGATTGAAGGAGCGGTCATAAAGCTAGGAAATGGCCTTAATCATATGGAACTAGATGGTACCACACTTACTGTTGGTGCTGGTTTTTCTATCGTAAGTCTGGCTGTTCAAATTGCCAGAAAAGGTTTATCTGGACTTGAATTTTCAAGTGGAATTCCTGGTTCCATCGGTGGAGCTGTTTATATGAATGCAGGGGCGCATGGGTCTGATATATCAAAAGTTTTAACAAAAGCTCATATATTATTTGACGATGGTAGCTTTGAATGGCTATCAAATGAGGAAATGGAGTATTCCTACCGCACCTCTATTCTCCAAAAAAAGCGACCTGGTATTGTAGTGGAAGCAATCTTTCAATTAAATGAAGGAGATAAAGCAGATATTTCGGCGATTATGAAGAAAAACAAAGAGTACCGAAGAGATACCCAACCATGGGACCTTCCATGTGCCGGAAGCATCTTCCGTAATCCACTTCCAAATTATGCGGGACAATTAGTGGAAAAATCAGGCTTAAAAGGATATTCCATTGGCGGAGCCAAAATATCGGAAATGCACGGGAATTTTATTGTAAATGCCGGAAATGCAAAAGCTCAGGATGTTCTTGATCTAATTGAATTTGTAAAAGAAAAAATTTATACGTTACATGGTGTGCGAATGGAAACGGAAGTTGAAATAATTGGTCGAATGTAGACAGTTTCTACACCCATTTCTTAGGAAAATATGATATAATACAATAACATGTATGTGTTACTGTAACCATTAAATAAACGGCATGTATACATGCCGTTTATTCTTTCGTTTCCAAGCATTTTACGACTAGGATGAATCTCAATGAAGAACATACATAATTTTCTAATTCTAGGGCTTACCTAGAGCGGGGTGAATATATTTGGCAAAGCAAAAGGTTGTTACCATAGAAGACCGAATTCCAAAGCTTAAGCAGCGGAGAAAACAAAAGGCTAATCGAAGGCTGATTATGTATATCACGTTTTTCTTCTTTTTGCTTTCCGGAATTCTTTATTTCCAATCTCCTTTAAGTAAAATCGGCGAAATCACCATTACTGGCAACCAAAATATATCATCTGATCAAATCAAAAGCTTAAGTAAATTAGAAGTTGGGACAAGCTTTTGGAAGGTCGATAAGGATATCGTTATCCAAAATATTAAAAAACACCCTGAAATAAAAGAAGTCAAGATTGAAAAAAGACTTCCAAATCATATATTGCTAAATGTTAGTGAATTGAAAAGGGTAGGCTATATTAGTGGTTCTAATACGTTTTATCCAATCCTTGAAAATGGGGAAATTATTGAAAAACCGGAGGAGTTTGGTTCAAAGGCAATACCAGTTGATGCACCCATCTTAGTTGACTGGGAAGATAGAGCCTTAACACTCCTTGCAAAAGAACTTAAAAAAGTGCAACCGTCCATTTCGAAGCTTATTTCTGAAATACATCATACCCCGACAGAGTATGATCCACTTCAGATGACAATGTATATGATTGACGGATATGAGGTAAAAGCTACTGTAAGAAACTTTGCGAATAATATATCGGCTTATCCAACGATTATAAGTGAATTGGATCCGTCTCTAAAAGGATATATTGAACTAGACGTTGTACCTACATTTATTCCATATGAATATAAGGACACCAGTGAAGAAGAGGAGATGGTAACAGATGAAGGTGAAGGGTAAGCATGTCATTCTCTCATTTGTTTGCTTAGTCCTAGGGTTTATGATTTCATTCTCGTACCAGTTTACAAAGGAACAGTTGGAATCGAACCAAGTAACTGAAGAACAATGGAATGAAGAAGCTAAAATTCGAACTGAATTAAATGAACAAAACGAAAAAAATAATGAACTTCAATTAAAGCTTATTGAAAAACAAAATCAAATTCAAGCAATTGAAGAAGAACTTGCAAAAGAAGAACAGGAACAAATTTATTTCAATCTTGTTGAGGAAGTAGAAAAGTACCGTATGGTTGTTGGTGAGATTGGGGTAAAAGGTCCGGGAGTGGTCGTTACACTAGAAGATTCCTCTTATGTACCATCGGGGCAGGATGTAAATAACTATTTGGTACATGAAAGTCATTTATTCAAGGTCATCAATGAACTTTATGTATCTGGTGCCCAAGCTGTTGCTGTGAACGGTAAGAGACTTAGTCATGATTCCTATATTTACTGTAATGGACCAGTTGTTGTTGTAGATGGTAACCCTTATCCTGCACCATTTGTGATATCAGCAATCGGTGATCCAGAAGTCCTCGTACCTGCCTTAAATATGAATGGAGGAATCACTGACCAATTGATTCAGGATAATATTGTAGTGAAAATTGAGAACAAACAAATTCAGATGGATCCCTTAATTAATACGAAAAAATAAGCCGGGTAATGTTTTCACAATAATGAAGGTGAGGTGGTTTTATTGGACAAAAAAACAGGGATTAGCTTCACGGTCATTACGTGTATAATTGGGTTTATGGTTGCTGTCCAATTTCAAACCATTAAAGAACCTGAAGTACGTGACACCCGTGATTTATGGGAATTACGCGAGGATTTAAAGCAATCCCAAGAGCTATATACGGAGCTTTTAACAAAAATTTATACATATGAAGCAAAGCTAGAACAATACGAAAGTCAGCGTGACGATAGCAAAATCCTTATTCTTAAGGATACCCTTGATGAATTAAAGAAAGAAGCTGGGCTTACCGAAGTCTCTGGTCCTGGAATCACGATTACAGTTGAGCAATCGTTCAATGAAGCCGGTAAACAAGCAACGACCATTACGCCTAGTTTGTTGAGATGGTTAGTAAATGAATTAAATTCCTATCAAGCAAAGGCGATTTCAATTGATGGCCATCGCGTTATTACAACTACGGTCATTCGGGAAATTCAAGGTAGACCGAAAATTGATTCATATTCGATCAGTCCATTACCTATTGAAATAAAAGTCATTGCTGATGATGCTGAACGACTCTACAACAAGCTAAAGGCATCGGAAGCAGAGCGACAGTTTTTTATTGATAATTTACGATTGAAGATTTCGAAACCAAGTAAAGTCGTTACGATACCTGCGTATGATGACCCAATTAGGCTTACGGAAATGCAACCTAATATGGAACCAGACAAAAAGTGATAAAGGTGGAACATAGTCATGTGGCTCCCAATTTTTGGTCTAATAATCGGAATCATCCTCGGACTGTTATCGGAATTTAAAATTCCGGCAGAGTATTCAAATTATTTATCAATTGCGGTTTTAGCAGCACTTGATACATTATTCGGTGGTATTCGTGCCCACCTACAAAATATTTATGATCAGTCCGTCTTTGTTTCTGGTTTCTTTTTTAATATTTTATTAGCAGCAAGTTTATCTTTTCTAGGTGTACATCTTGGTGTAGACTTGTACTTGGTAGCCGTTTTTGCATTTGGAGTGAGGCTTTTCCAAAATATAGCGGTTATCAGAAGAATAATTTTATCCAAATGGAGCCTTTCTCGTGATAAAATAGAAAAAAATTGATTTTTAATAAAGGGAAATCCCCTATGGTTGTTGAATATTTTTCATATGTGAAAATTTATATGAAAAATAAATGCTGTTATTCGATATGATAGTTAAATGTGTTACGTAAAAAGGAGGTGCCACAGAATGAACAGCAATGAAATATGTGTTAGTCTTGACATCGGTACATCCAGTGTTAAGGTTATTATCGGTGAAATGGTTGATGATTCTCTTAACATAATTGGTGTGGGTAATGTTAAATCAGATGGTTTGAAAAAAGGTTCAATTGTGGACATAGATGAAACCGTTCATTCAATTAAAAAGGCAGTTGAGCAAGCAGAAAGAATGGTAGGCATTTCTATTAATCAAGTAGTTGTGTCTGTTCCAGCTATAAATGTACAGTTACAGGATGCCCACGGAGTTGTGGCAGTTTCTACAGAGTCTCGTCAAAATCGTGAAATAAGCAATGAAGATGTCCTGCGTGTAATTGATGCCGCACAATTCATTTCTCTACCACCAGAAAGAGAAATTATCGATATGATTCCAAACCAGTTTATTGTGGATGGATATGATGAAATTAGTGATCCACGTGGTATGTTGGGTGTTCGACTTGAAGTGGAGGGTACGATCATTACAACTTCACGTACAATCTTACATAATCTGCTTCGATGTGTTGAAAAAGCAGGCCTTGATATCACGGCAATTTCTTTACAGCCTCTCGCATCTGGTTCAATCTCACTATCGGATGATGAGAAAAACCTGGGAGTAGCTCTCGTTGATATTGGTGGAGGTTCTACTACAATTGCACTTTTCGACAATGGTTATTTGAAAGCAACAAGTGTTTTACCTGTTGGTGGTGACCATATTACAAAGGATTTAGCAATTGGGTTGCGAACATCTACTGAAGATGCAGAGAAAATTAAGATTAAACATGGACATGCCTTCTACGATGATGCTTCTGAGGAAGAAGTATTTAACGTTCCAATAATCGGCAGTGATCAACAAGAACAATTTTCCCAATTAGACATTTCTGAAATCATCGAAGCAAGACTAGAAGAAATTTTACAATTAGTTCAAAAAGAAATTAAAAAAATGGGTGTAGGAGATCTTCCTGGTGGCTTTGTACTTACAGGTGGGGTTGTTAATATGCCTGGAGTTTTAGAGCTATCTCAACTTGTATTTCGAAGTAATGTTCGAATTGCAAAGCCTGACTATATTGGTGTTCGAGAACCTCAATATGCCACAGGTGTAGGTTTATTGCAATTTGCTTATGAACAAGCAAGAGTTCAAGGAAGAAAAATTAGCACGACCGTCCAGGTGGAAAGTTCTGAAAAAAGACCAACTAGACAGCCTCAAGCGAAAAGTCACCCTAAAAACTCAAAAGAAGAACAAAATATTGGGAAAAAGGTTAAGAGGTTTTTCGGTCTCTTCTTTGAATAATAAAGTTTACAAGAGAAGTATATTTGCAAATTAGGAGGATCTTATAATGTTAGAGTTTGATACAAATGTTGATCAATTAGCTACTATAAAGGTAATAGGTGTAGGTGGCGGTGGAAATAACGCGGTAAACCGAATGATTGAACACGGTGTTCAAGGTGTTGAGTTTATCGCAGTTAATACTGATGCTCAAGCTTTAAATCTTTCAAAAGCAGAAGTGAAAATGCAAATTGGTGGAAAATTAACCCGTGGTTTAGGTGCTGGTGCTAACCCAGAAGTAGGTAAAAAAGCTGCAGAAGAAAGCAGAGAACAAATTGAAGAAGCTCTTAAAGGAGCAGATATGGTATTCGTAACTGCTGGTATGGGTGGCGGAACAGGTACAGGTGCTGCCCCTGTAATTGCACAAATTTCAAAGGATTTGGGTGCATTAACAGTAGGTGTAGTAACGAGACCATTCACATTCGAAGGTAGAAAGCGTCAAACACAAGCTGCTGGTGGTATTTCTGCAATGAAAGAATCAGTAGACACATTAATTGTTATTCCTAATGATCGTTTGCTTGAAATTGTCGACAAAAACACACCTATGCTTGAAGCGTTCCGTGAGGCTGACAATGTATTACGTCAAGGTGTACAAGGTATCTCTGACTTAATCGCTGTTCCTGGATTAATCAACCTTGACTTTGCTGACGTAAAAACAATTATGTCTAATAAAGGTTCTGCCCTTATGGGTATCGGTGTTGCAACTGGTGAAAATCGTGCTGCAGAAGCGGCTAAAAAGGCAATTTCAAGTCCATTGCTTGAAACATCAATTGATGGTGCACAAGGTGTCTTGATGAACATCACCGGTGGAACAAACCTAAGTCTTTATGAAGTTCAAGAAGCTGCTGATATTGTTGCATCAGCATCAGACCAAGAAGTTAACATGATTTTTGGATCTGTTATCAATGAAAACTTAAAAGAAGAAATAGTTGTTACAGTCATTGCTACAGGTTTTCAAGAGACAGTGATAGACCCAGTAGCTCGTCCATCACGTCCTTCATTTGCCGCTAAACCACAGTCCCAACCACAGGTACAGGTTACACAAAGAAGAGAAGTGAAGCGTGAAGAGCCTGTACATGAAGTAAATACACGTGGTGCCGCTCATGTTGAAGATGAAATCGATGTACCAACATTCTTACGTAACCGTAAAAGAAGAGGGTAAAAAGAAAAGCGTAAGGCGCTTGGAGCTAGACCTAAAAAACTCTTTCAATTAAAAAAAAGACATTTGACAAAGTATTGTCGAATGTCTTTTTTTTTGTTTTTCCCCCTATTTATTCCATTCCTTCGTAATTCTTTGCAAATTGACAAAATAAGAACCAATCTCCCAAAATTTCTCTTTTATTATCGGCATGAAGTGACAGACTTCCATATAAGATGTACTATATACTATTTTTTAAGCCAACTAGTTTACGTTAGTTGCGTTTAAAAAAGAGTTGTGACTACCGGTGAAAGGAGAAATAGATTGTCCATTTATTTAGATGTAATCTGGTTGTTAAACTTTTTCTTTGACGCCTTATTATTACTTTTAACTGCAATCATTCTAAAGCGTAAAATTGTTAAATGGCGAATCTTAGTCGGTGCATTTATTGGATCCTTGGTAGTCCTGATTGTTGTTTCTCCTTTTTCGGCATTTGGGTCACATCCTCTTACAAAACTATTCTTTTCAATCATAATTGTAGGAGTTGCCTTTGGCTATAAACGATTTAGGTATTTTATCCAGGGGCTATTAACCTTTTATTTTGCTACTTTCATGATTGGGGGTGGAATGATAGGGGTTCATTATTTCTTAGCATTTGATGTTCAAGTTTTTGATGGAACCATCCTTACACAATCTACTGGATTTGGAAATCCAGTTAGTTGGGGATTTGTAATAATCGGTTTTCCTCTCTTATGGTATTTTTCTAAAAATAGAATAGCGGACATTGAAACAAAACAAGTATTTTATGATCAGATTGTTGACGTGAGGCTAGAAATAGATGATATTACGCTAAATTTAAAAGGTTTAGTTGACAGCGGAAATCAATTATTCGATCCCATTACAAAAAGCCCGGTTATGATTTTAGATACAACGAAATATGTAGAATTATTTCCTAAAACCTTAATCGAACAATCCCGAAATATCGAGTTATTAACGAATGAAACGTCAACTAAATCTCATAAATGGGAAAGTCGTGTAAGACTTATTCCATATCGGGGGGTTGGACAGGAGCATCAGTTTCTACTCGCAATTAAGCCCGACCAAATTACAATCTACCAAGGAAATGAAGAAAATATCGTAAAAAAAGGTCTTGTTGCACTCAACCATACAACATTGTCTACAGATGGAGAATATGATTGCATCGTCCATCCGAAAATGCTCATTTCGTCCTCCATTAAGTCAGCTTCTTAATGGGGCAATCGAACGATTATATACCTATAAATATCATACTCACGCTTTTTACAAAATAGAAGGGAGAACTTACTTGTGGCTAAATTAAAATTAAAACTTACATATTGGTGGTATAAGCTTTTAATAAAATTAGGTTTAAAGACGGATGAGATTTATTATATTGGTGGAAGTGAAGCATTACCCCCACCCTTATCAAAGGATGAGGAAGAGGTCCTTTTAAACAAGCTTCCCAGCGGAGACAAAGCTGCGAGGTCTATCTTGATTGAACGTAATTTAAGACTTGTAGTATATATTGCACGAAAATTTGAAAACACAGGGATTAACATTGAGGATTTAATTAGTATTGGAACAATCGGATTAATTAAAGCAGTTAATACCTTTAATCCTGAAAAGAAAATTAAATTGGCAACATATGCATCAAGATGTATTGAAAATGAAATTTTAATGTATTTACGACGTAATAATAAAATTAGGTCTGAGGTGTCCTTTGATGAACCGTTAAATATCGATTGGGATGGTAATGAATTATTATTATCTGATGTTTTGGGAACAGAAGAGGACATTATCACAAAAGATTTAGAAGCAAACGTTGACCGTAAATTACTAGTAAAAGCACTTCACCAGCTTAACGACCGTGAAAAACAAATTATGGAGCTTCGGTTTGGTTTAATTGGTGGAGAGGAAAAGACACAAAAAGACGTTGCAGATATGCTTGGGATATCGCAGTCCTATATTTCAAGATTGGAAAAACGAATTATTAAACGACTTCGTAAAGAATTTAATAAAATGGTGTAAGAAAAAAATATTACGGTTGTGAATGATTGATTTCGTCGTTTTTTCACAACTATTTTGGAAATAGTTGTGAATTCAAAATGCATATTTTTCCCTCTAACGGAGATACTTAACTTTGTACAGCAACTCCTGTTAGGAGGGAAAGAATTGACTCGAAATAAAGTAGAAATTTGTGGTGTTGATACTTCAAAGCTTCCAGTATTAAAAAATGAAGAGATGCGGGAATTATTTAGACAAATGCAAAGCGGTAATGATTTGTCAGCTCGCGATAAGCTCGTAAATGGTAATTTACGACTTGTTCTCAGTGTGATTCAACGTTTCAACAACAGAGGAGAATTTGTGGATGATTTATTTCAGGTTGGCTGTATTGGCCTAATGAAATCAATCGACAATTTTGACCTTGGTCAAAACGTAAAATTCTCAACCTATGCAGTCCCGATGATTATCGGTGAAATTCGGCGCTATTTACGAGACAACAATCCTATCAGGGTGTCGCGCTCACTGCGGGACATTGCCTATAAGGCATTGCAAGTAAGAGAGCGTTTAATGAGTGAAACATCTAGGGAACCTACAGCAGAAGAAATCGCAAAAGTGCTTGAAGTGCCACACGAGGAAATCGTTTTTGCACTTGATGCGATTCAGGATCCAGTATCATTATTTGAACCTATTTATAATGATGGTGGAGATCCGATTTTTGTTGTAGATCAACTAAGTGATGAGCGTAATCGGGATTCCAATTGGATTGAAGAGATTGCCTTAAAAGAAGGAATGCGACGATTAAATGATCGTGAAAAACTCATCCTTCGCAAACGATTTTTTCAAGGAAAAACACAAATGGAAGTTGCTGAAGAAATCGGAATCTCTCAAGCCCAAGTATCACGACTTGAAAAAGCAGCAATTAAACAAATGAATAAGAATATCCAAAATTAATGGGCTCAGGACCCATTTTGTGGACAAGCAAAAGCTTGTATATGAAAAATAACTAGACATTCGTTTCATTCGAATGTCTTTTTTTCGTCCGCGATATGAACAACTTACTTTCCGTCTATAATTGTCTCATAAAAAGTGATGAGCCAGTCATATAGTTTATATAAGGAGGCGGAGGATATGGTGAAAATTTCAGATTTTCAGGCTAAGGATGTTGTCAGTGTTGTGGACGGTAAAAGACTGGGGAATATTGGTGATATCGATATTAATTTAACAACGGGGAAAATCGAGTCCATTGTGATCGGTGGCTATGGGAAAGTATTGGGGTTATTTGGTAGGGATGAAGAGATTGTGATTCCATGGAAGAATATCATAAAGGTAGGCAAAGATGTCATTTTAGTTAGAACACAAACTAATATAGAATAAGCACGGCTAAATTTTGACATTTTTCCTAACATATTCTCCTTTCTTTTGCTAAGATATGATAAAATAGGCTGGAGAAGGGTTCATTTTTCAAAAAAAATAAAATAATGTCGACCCAATTTGTGCAATGTGGGTTGAACATGTGAATAAAGGATGTTGTTATGAAGCTTGAACCATTTATTCAAGATACAGATCAGGTTTTAAAAGTCACAACATGGAGCAAGTTTTCAGAAAATCTTGTTGTTGGGTTTACAACTAAAAATGGAGGAGACAGTAAAGCGGAATATGAATCCCTAAATTTAGGGCTACATGTTAAGGATGACAAATCATTGGTCATATCCAACCGCAAGAAACTGGCAGACATTCTCCAATTTCCACCTGAAACCTGGGTATGCTCTGAACAGACACATAAAAATAAAATCGCTAAGGTCACTAAAAAAGATCTTGGTGCAGGGACTTTTACATACGAAGATGGCATCAAAGATACGGATGGATTCTATACCGCTGAGAAAAATATTCTATTAACCCTTTGTTTTGCAGACTGCGTTCCGCTTTATTTTTTTTCACCTTCGAAACAAATCATTGGAATTGCTCATGCAGGGTGGAAGGGAACTGTTCAGGATATTGCTGGTGAGATGGTTAAAGCTTGGAAAACGGAAGCTGTTAATCCAGATGAAATTCAAGCAATTATTGGACCATCAATTGGTAGCTGCTGTTACATTGTGGATGATTATGTAATGAATTTTGTGAAAAATTTGGACCATGTCGATTCAAAGCCATATGAGAAAATCGGTGATACACAATATCGACTGGACTTAAAAGAACTAAACTATCAGCTGATGGTAAGAGCAGGTATTCCTCCTGAAAATATACAAGTTTCCTCGCACTGTACATCTTGTGAGAATCAGCTTTTCTTTTCGCATCGAAGGGATGCCGGGAAAACGGGTAGAATGATGAGCTTTATAGGATTTAAGGAGGATTAATTTTTTGAAATGAGTGTAAAAGAAAATCTTTTAAACATACAAGAAAATATTGAACAAGCATGCAAGCGCGCAAACCGTTCGGTTGATTCTGTTTCAATCATTGCAGTTACAAAATATGTGAGTGTTGAAACTGCTAGAGAAGCGATTGAAGCGGGAGTACATCATATTGGAGAAAATCGTGACACTGGCCTGTTAAAGAAACAAGAAGAAATTGGGAACGAGGCCACTTGGCATTTTATCGGTTCCCTTCAAACAAGAAAAGTGAAAAATATAATCGATAAGGTGGACTACATTCATTCACTTGATCGAGTATCTTTGGCAGAGGAAATACAAAGACGCGCAAACGGTAAAATAAAATGTTTTGTACAAGTTAATGTTTCAGGAGAAGAGTCCAAACATGGAATGTCCCCTGAACAGGTTGAGCCTTTCATCAAGGAAATAGAACAATTCCCTTTCGTTGAGATTGTCGGACTTATGACAATGGCTCCATTAACTGAAGACAAAAACATCATTCGTGAATGCTTCCAAAGACTTCGAAAGCTTAGAGACGATGTACAAGCTCTTGGTTTATCGTATGCACCATGTACAGAGTTATCTATGGGGATGTCTAATGATTATGAAATTGCAATTGAAGAAGGTGCTACCTTCATTCGAATAGGTACATCACTAGTTGGAAAAGAATTCTAAAAGAGAGGTGTTATAAATGAGCATTAAATCAAAATTTAAAAGTTTTTTTGCACTGGAAGATGAATATGATTATGATGAAGATGAATATTTTGAAGATGAAATTGAGCCTACCAAGCCTACACGTGCTGCTGCAAAGCAAAATGTGGTAAGCTTACAAAGTGTTCAAAAATCGTCAAAAGTCATTTTATTTGAGCCTCGTGTGTATGCAGAGGCACAAGAAATTGCTGATCATTTGAAAAATAGACGGGCAGTGGTTGTTAATCTACAACGTGTCCAACATGATCAAGCTAAGCGAATTGTTGACTTTTTAAGTGGAACAGTATACGCAATCGGTGGGGATATTCAACGCATTGGGTCTAATATTTTCTTATGTACACCAGATAATATTGATGTATCAGGAAATATTTCTGAAATTGTTTCCAACGAAGAATACGCTGAAAAGGGGTGGTAATCGCTAATGGATATTATTTTCGCTATCTTAAGTCAAGTGCTAGGACTCTATTCATATGCACTGATCATTTATATTTTAATGTCATGGTTTCCAAATGCACGTGAGTCTGGAATTGGTCAATTCTTTGCAAAAATTTGTGAACCATATTTAGAACCATTCCGAAGATTTATTCCACCACTAGGAATGATTGATATTTCTCCAATCGTCGCCATTCTGGTTTTAAATTTCGCTAGTAGAGGCATTCATGCATTACAAGTTATGTTCTAATAAAAGGACCTTCATTGCTAGGTCCCTTTCTTTATTTCAACCAGAGGTATTATACATATGAATTTATATCAACATTTTCGAAAAGAAGAGCATGCGTTCATTGATCAAGTTTTGGAATGGAAGCAGACTGTAGAAAACCAATATAGTCCAAAGTTAACCGATTTTCTTGATCCGCGTGAGCAGGAGATCGTGCAACAAGTAATTGGTGCAAATGGAGAAATCCTTGTTGGTTTTTTTGGTGGAACAGAAGGGCTTGAGCGAAAGCGTGCATTATTATATCCAACCTATTTTGAACCCAATGATACTGACTACAATCTATCCTTCTTTGAAGTGAAATATCCAGTTAAATTTGTCACGGTAGACCATCGTAAAGTGCTAGGTTCATTAATGTCACTTGGTCTAAAACGTTCAAAGTTTGGTGACATATTAACACAGGATGAACGTATTCAGATAGTCGTTGCAAAAGAAATCGCCGATTATGTAAGTATGAATTTGACTGCTATTGGAAAAGCAACCATTTCTCTCTCAGAAATAACTTCTACAGATTTACTTGAAGTAGATGAAGAATGGACAGAACAAGCAGTCACTGTTTCTTCCTTACGATTAGATGTTGTTCTATCCTCTATTTTAAATTTGTCAAGACAAAAAGCGCAAAGTTTGATTGAGAATGGCCTTGTCAAGGTGAATTGGAAAAAAATCGAGCATGCTTCCTTTGAATGTAAAGAAACGGATGTCTTATCTGTACGCGGGTACGGAAGAAGTAAACTTCATTCAATTGAGGGAAAAACGAAAAAGGAAAAATGGAGAATTATTGTAGGAAAACAAAAATAATTGAAAAGAATGCAGGATATTCTTCTTTTTTGTCGAAATGTAAAGTATCATAATTAAAGGTAATGATTTCTATTTTTTTATTAATTATTGGAGGTGGCATTCGTGCCTTTGACGCCATTAGATATTCATAATAAGGAATTTAATAAAGGTTTTCGCGGCTATGATGAGGATGAAGTAAACGAGTTTCTCGATCAAGTCATTAAAGATTATGAAATGGTTATTCGTGAGAAAAAAGAACTTGAATCAAAGCTTTCAGAGCTGAATGAAAAACTAGGGCATTTTACAAATATTGAGGAAACGTTAAATAAATCAATTTTAATTGCTCAAGAAACAGCCGAAGAAGTAAAACGCAATGCATCAAAGGAAGCAAAGCTGATTATTAAAGAGGCAGAGAAAAATGCCGATCGAATTATTAATGAATCTTTAGCGAAATCTAGAAAGATATCAATTGAAATCGAAGAATTGAAGAAGCAGTCAAAAGTATTTAGAAACAGATTTAAAATGTTAATTGAAGCCCAATTGGACATGCTTAATAATGATGATTGGGATCACCTAATGGAATACAATTCAGAGCCAGTTTTTGCCGAATCGGAAGAAAACTAGTTTCTATACTTGACTCTTTTGTTTAATACGCATATAATTTTAAAACAACAAATTAAATTCAATATATAAGCAGCTATGAAAGGGACAGTAGTTCTTACTTATACTTATCAATTCTTAAAAGCGAGTCAGGGATGGTGGAAGCCTGATATAAGTAGTAAGAATGAAGATCACCCCGGAGTTCGGTGCTGAACATATAGAAGTGGTCGTTTGATCATGTCTGAGTAAGCATCTCGCGAATCATTCACGTTACGAATGTCGAGTGGACGAATGAAAAATCTTCGTCTATAAGGGTGGTACCGCGAGAGACCTTCTCGTCCCTTTTTGGGATGAGGAGGTCTCTTTCTTTTTATGTATAAAAGGTATCCGCAAGCTGCAATTGTAAATTGGAACGATAATTAGGAGGAAATGGTAATGGAATACAAAGATACGTTGTTAATGCCAAAAACAGATTTTCCAATGCGTGGAAATCTCCCAAACCGTGAACCACAAATTCAAGAACAATGGGAAGAAATGAATATTTACCAAAAGGTTCAAGAACGTACAAAAGGGCGTCCATTATTCGTTTTACACGATGGACCTCCATATGCAAATGGTGACATTCATATGGGGCATGCCTTAAACAAAATTATCAAAGACATGATCGTTCGTTTTAAATCAATGAACGGCTATTGTGCACCATATGTGCCTGGTTGGGATACGCACGGCCTGCCAATTGAAACAGCTCTTACAAAGAATAAGAAGGTGAATCGTAAAGCAATGAGCGTTGCAGATTTCCGTAAGCTTTGTGAGGAATATGCATACGAACAAATCAATAACCAAAGAGAACAATTTAAACGACTGGGAGTTCGTGGTGACTGGGAGAACCCATATATTACATTAAAACCTGAATATGAAGCACAGCAAATCAAAGTATTTGGAGAAATGGCTAAAAAAGGTTACATCTACAAAGGACTTAAGCCTGTATATTGGTCTCCTTCAAGTGAATCAGCACTTGCAGAGGCTGAAATTGAATACCAAGATAAGCGATCACCGTCTATCTATGTAGCATTCCCTGTTAAAGACGGCAAAGGTGTGCTAGAGGGTGACGAAAAAATCATCATCTGGACAACAACTCCATGGACCATTCCAGCTAACCTTGGAATTAGCGTACATCCAGATCTTGAATACTCTGTAGTAAGTGTTGACAACCATAAATATGTTGTTGCTTCTGCGTTATTAGAGGCAGTAACAAAAGAAATTGGCTGGGAAAACGTTTCTGTAGTGAAAACTTTTAAAGGTCGAGAATTAGAAAATGTAGTAGCAACTCACCCTATTTATGGACGTGACTCTTTAGTAATGCTAGGTGAGCATGTTACAACTGAGGCAGGTACTGGATGTGTTCATACAGCACCAGGTCACGGGGAAGATGACTTTATTGTCGGCCAAAAATACGGCATCGGCGTTTTATGTCCTGTTGATGAAAAAGGATATATGACTGCGGAAGCAGAAGGGTTTGAAGGTTTATTCTATGATGAAGCCAACAAGCCAATTACTGAAAAATTAACGGAAGTTGGAGCGCTTTTAAAGCTTTCCTTCATCACTCACTCCTATCCTCATGACTGGCGTACGAAGAAACCAACTATTTTCAGAGCAACAGCCCAATGGTTTGCTTCGATCAAGGATTTTAGACAAGAGCTAATGGAAGCTGTTAAAGAAACAAAATGGGTTCCAGCATGGGGTGAAACACGTCTTTACAATATGGTTCGTGACAGAGGAGATTGGTGTATTTCTCGTCAGCGTGCATGGGGTGTTCCAATTCCAGTCTTTTATGGTGAAAATGGTGAACCAATCATCACGGATGTGACAATTAACCATGTATCTGAATTGTTCAGAGAGTTTGGTTCTAATGTGTGGTTTGAGCGTGAAGCAAAAGATTTATTACCTGAAGGCTTTACTCATGAATCAAGTCCAAACGGCATTTTTACAAAAGAATCAGATATTATGGACGTATGGTTTGACTCTGGCTCATCCCATCAAGCTGTTCTTTTAGAAAGAGATGACTTACAACGTCCTGCTGACCTTTATTTAGAAGGATCGGACCAATATCGTGGTTGGTTTAACTCATCCTTATCTACAGCAGTAGCAGTAACAGGAAAAGCCCCATATAAGGGTGTACTAAGCCATGGTTTTGCTCTAGATGGTGAAGGCCGCAAGATGAGTAAATCATTAGGAAACGTAGTTGTTCCTGCGAAAGTTATGAAACAGCTAGGAGCTGATATTCTACGTCTTTGGGTAGCCTCCGTTGATTATCAATCAGACGTTCGTGTATCAGACGCCATTTTAAAACAAGTTGCTGAGGTTTACCGTAAAATTAGAAATACATTCCGATTCTTACTTGGAAACTTAAGTGATTTTAATCCGGAAACAGATGCAGTCCCAGTAAATGAATTACGTGAAGTGGATCGTTATATCCTTGTTAAATTAAACAAATTAATTGATAAGGTTAAAGCATCTTATGAAAATTATGAGTTTGCAGGTGTTTATCATTCTGTTCATAATTTCTGTACAATCGAGTTAAGTTCCTTCTACCTAGATTTTGCGAAGGATATTTTATATATCGAACCAGCTAATCAGCGTGATCGTCGTTCGATTCAAACTGTTTTATATGAAAGCTTATTGGGCTTAACGAAGCTAGTAACACCAATTCTTCCACATACAGCTGACGAGGTATGGTCTCATATCGATTCGGTTAAAGAAGAAAGTGTTCAATTGGTTGATATGCCTACTTCTGTGGAGATTCCAAATGCAGACCAATTAGAAGCGAAATGGGATTCATTCATGGAGCTGCGCGACGATGTTCTTAAAGCACTTGAAACAGCAAGAAATGAAAAAGTCATCGGAAAATCATTAGCTGCAAGCATTGTACTATATCCAAACAATGAAGCAAAAGCTCTTCTCGATTCAATTGAAGAAAACGTAAAGCAATTGTTCATTGTATCAGGCTTTGAAATTGGTGGTTCTTATGAGGATGCGCCAGAAAATGCACAGAGCTTTGAACAAGTAAAAATCGTTGTAGGGGTAGCAGAAGGTGAAACATGTGATCGCTGTTGGGTTGTAACACCAACTGTTGGTGAGGACCAAGATCACCCAACACTTTGCTCACGCTGTGCAGCTGTTGTAAAAGAAAATTACTAAAACTAACTGGTAGAGCACCATGAATCTAAAGGTTCATGGTGCTTTTTTCAATTGAAAGGTGTCCTGAAATAATATGTTAATAAAATTGTAAACGAATAACCGGCTTGCCAACCGTCAATTTTTGATAAGAATTACGTATTATGTAATTAGAAACAGTTTATCAAACAGGAAAAAGTTGTTGGCTTTAACACAAACCTTTATCGGCAACACTATCTTTACTACCTTATAGAAATAAACTTATTCTTATGCGTTTAATCAAAAGCATGATAAGGAGGCGTTCCAATGAACGATCAGTATGCAGAGATTAAAGCGGAGTTAGAATTAACGAAAGAGGAACTACTATCAAGGTTGATGCAGTCAACACAATATGAGGTTAGTCAAGAATTTCTCTTTCAGAATGAGCATTCTGAAAAAGAAAAAATTGTCATCAGTCATATAAAAGAAGATTTATATGATGTTGAAAGGGCATTAAATAAAATGAATTCTGGTTTGTATGGAATCTGTGAGGAAACAGGTGCTGAAATTCCAATCGAGAAACTGAGGATTCTTCCAACAGCTCGAACCATTTTTGAATTTTCCTTCACTGATTTATATGACAGAAATAAAGTCATACCCCCTCAACGTGAAAACCATCTATATTTAGTGTAGCAGAAGTGAAGGTTTTCCTTCTACTTCTGCTTGCTTTATCCCTCAAATACATTGTACACCCGTCCAATCATGTGCTAAAATGCAGAAAGGTAAAGTTTTGTTAACATGGGGGCGTTTGCGTGTATTATTTAATAGCTTTGTTTGTCATTTTATTAGACCAAGTAACGAAATGGGTAATTGTTCGTTATATGGAGCTTGGTGATTCCATTGAAATCATTCCTAATTTTTTGTACATAACGTCGCATCGTAACCGTGGTGCAGCGTGGGGGATATTACAGGGACAAATGTGGTTTTTCTATATTGTGACCATTGTTGTTGTTGTTATGCTTGTTCTGTATATACAACGTCTCAAACCAAATCAACGTCTATTTGGCATTGCGCTTTCATTCATGCTAGGAGGTGCAATTGGTAATTTTATCGACCGTATCTTTCGTAAAGAAGTTGTCGACTTTATAGATACATACATTTTTACATATAATTTCCCAATCTTTAATATCGCCGATTCAGCATTAGTTATCGGTGTTGGTTTGATCTTAATTTTAACACTATTTGAAGGGAAATTAGAAAAGGAGAAAAAGGATGAATCAATTCGAACTAACAATTGAGGAACATCAGCAAAATGACCGAATTGATAGAATTGTTTCTGCCTTTAATTCAGAATGGTCAAGGACTCAGGTTCAAACGTGGATTAAAGATGGAAACATTACGGTTAATGGGAATAAGATAAAACCTAATTATAAAGTAAGTCTGGGAGACAACATTCAAATTGACATTCCAGAGCCGGAACCACTCGATGTTGTTCCAGAAGAGATGAATTTAGACATCTATTATGAAGATGCCGACGTTATTGTTGTCAATAAACCAAAGGGCATGGTTGTGCATCCAGCACCAGGTCATCTGAGCGGGACATTAGTAAATGGTCTTATGGCCCATTGCAAGGATTTATCGGGAATCAATGGAGTTCTCCGACCAGGAATTGTCCATCGAATTGATAAGGATACTTCAGGTTTGTTAATGGTTGCCAAAAACGATGTTGCCCATGAATCTTTAGTAAATCAATTAGTCGAAAAGACGGTTACCCGTAAATATAAAGCAATCGTCCATGGAGTCATACCGCATGACCAAGGTACAATCGATGCACCAATTGGAAGAGACAAGAAAGATCGTCAAAGCATGACAGTAACAGATGAGAACAGTAAAGTAGCGGTCACTCATTTTAATGTTTTAGAACGATTTAAGGATTTTACTTTAGTTGAATGTCAGCTTGAAACAGGTCGAACACATCAAATTCGAGTACATATGAAATATATTGGTTATCCATTAGCAGGTGATCCAAAGTATGGGCCAAAGAAGACTTTGGAGTTAGGTGGACAGGCATTACATGCAGGGCTTTTAGGCTTTGTGCATCCTAGAACAAATGAGTATCTTGAATTTGAAGCACCGCTTCCTGCATATTTTGTGGATCTTCTCGAGAAACTTCGTTATTAAAATTTTGTCACATAAAAGGATTGACAAAATTCGATATGCACCGTAAAATAAACTTAATCAAATGAGCCCCTTTAAAATCAGTCCCGTGAGGCTGAGAAGGAAACGGAAAATACACTGGGATAGGTATATCTATATCCCTGGGTAAAATGTCGATGTCCTCTCACTAACGGTGAGAGGACATTTTTCGTTAAGAGGGAGTTAACCAAGTGAGTGAGGTGTAACAAATGGCTGATACTGAAAAAGCTGTCGTACTAGATAATCAGGCAATTAGAAGAGCACTAACAAGAGTAGCTCACGAAATCATTGAAAAAAACAAAGGTATTGAGGATTGTGTGATCGTTGGAATCAAGACAAGAGGCATTTACTTGGCTAAACGCATTGCAAATCGAATCGAACAAATTGAAGGTAAAAAGATTGCTATCGGTGAGCTGGATATCACGTTATACCGAGACGACTTAACAACAAAAACGGCAGATCGTGAACCAATTGTAAAAGGATCCGATATACCGGTGGATATCACCAATAAAAAAGTCATCCTCGTTGATGATGTTTTATACACTGGGAGAACAGTACGAGCTGCACTCGATGCTCTCATCGATATCGGACGGCCAGCCCAGATTCAATTAGCAGTACTAATTGATAGAGGTCATCGAGAGTTCCCAATCCGTGCTGACTATGTCGGAAAAAATATTCCAACCGCAAGCTCAGAAAAAATCGTGGTGGAACTAGAAGAAATTGATAATACTGATCAAGTAACGATTCACAAGAACTAAATAAGTACCCTTTAAATGTAGTCCAGAGAGGCTAACAAAGGGGTAACATTCCTTCTCGACTTGAAAGGGATTTGTATACCTCTTTGTGTAAAAACACAAAGATTTTTTTATTTTGGGTATGTTAAGACTGAGGAGGAAATAAGGTAATGAATCATAACCAAAAGGTTGTTTTAGGCATAAAAGAAAAACCATCAGCAGGGCTCTTCGCAATTCTTAGCCTACAGCATTTATTTGCAATGTTCGGTGCAACCATTCTTGTACCGTATTTAGTTGGAATTAGTCCAGGAGTGGCCCTCATCTCGAGCGGATTAGGTACACTTGCATTTTTACTCATTACAAAGGGGCAGGTTCCTGCTTATCTAGGATCATCCTTTGCCTTCATCATCCCACTTCAAACAGCAATTGCAGCCGATGGTCCAGGCGCTGCTATGATGGCAAGCTTACTAGCTGGTTTAGTATATGGGGTTGTAGCATTAATCATAAAAGCAACAGGTCATAAATGGCTTGTACGAATTTTACCTCCTGTTGTAGTAGGTCCTGTCATCATTGTAATCGGTCTAAGCCTAGCAGGCACAGCCGTAGGAATGGCAATGAATGATGCAAATGGAGCATACAGCTTGCAGCATTTTTCAGTGGCCTTAGTAACATTGGCTATTGTCATTATCGCAACAATCTTCTTCAAAGGTTTCTTTAATCTAATCCCAGTGTTAATCGGAATAATCGGTGGATATGTATACGCATTGGTGATTGGATTAGTTGATTTTACACCTGTAAAAGAAGCGAAATTTATTGAAATGCCAGATTTTATTATCCCATTTGTTTCATACACACCGCATTTTTCACTGGATATGATTGCACTAATTGTACCAGTGGCAATTGTAACCTTATCAGAGCATATCGGACACCAAATGGTGTTAAGTAAAGTCGTTCAGAAAGATTTAATTAAGCAGCCAGGCTTGCATCGCTCCATTATGGGGGACGGGGTTGCAACGATGATTGCAT
This sequence comes from Bacillus sp. JJ1533, assembly GCF_036965045.1. NCBI lineage: Bacteria > Bacillati > Bacillota > Bacilli > Caryophanales > Bacillaceae > Bacillus > Bacillus sp. JJ1533. The sequence continues at coordinate 169,359 of NZ_JBALOV010000035.1, forward strand.
CACTTCTTGGTGGTCCACCAAATACAACTTATGGAGAAAATATTGGTGTTCTTGCAATCACCCGTGTATTCAGCGTATATGTAATCGGTGGGGCGGCTGTAGTCGCAATTTTCTTCGGATTTAGTGGAACAATCAATGCTTTAATTGGTTCAATCCCAAGTGCAGTTATGGGTGGGGTGTCCATCCTCCTATTCGGTATCATTGCATCATCCGGGTTACGGATGTTAGTGGATAGCAAGGTGGACCTAGGTGAAAATAGAAACTTAGTGATTTCATCAGTCATCCTAGTGATTGGGATTGGTGGAGCCTTCATTAAAGTGTTAGGCTTTGAAATCCACGGAATGGCATTAGCTGCAATCATTGGTGTTTTACTGAACATTATTCTTCCTGGTGGAGAAGTGAGTGAAGACGAAGATATTTACGAGACTCATCTTGAGGATGATAACTCTGTTGCATAATGCAACACCTTTTAAAATGACCCGGCGAGGTTATTAAGGGTGTAAGGTTTGAGCGAAAGAGGGCTTAGTTTTCTTGTACCCTTTTTTATACAACCATGTTTCTTACACCCTTACCGTAAAAGGTAAGGGTGTTTTTTATAGCAATGATGTCTAGCTCCAGGCGCCATCGGCTTTCTGGTCTAAGTCAATCGCTTCGGAAGGTAAAGAGCACCTTCTGTTAGCGCTTGTCTTATGCTTGTCGCCTAAGGCTGAGCGCCTTGTGCTTTTCTAATAATTAGGAGGAGAGAAAATGAATCATTTACTTTCGATGACTGAATTAAGTATTGAAGACATTGATCGCATTCTTTTTGATGCAGAACTTTTTGCACAAGGGAGCAAATGGAGGCTTGAAAAACAAACATTTGTGGCTAATCTTTTTTTTGAGCCAAGTACGCGGACTCGTTTTAGTTTTGAGGTTGCTGAAAAAAGAATCGGCGCAGATGTATTGCATTTAGAAGCAATGACCTCTAGTGTCCAAAAAGGCGAAAGTCTTTATGATACTGTAAAGACACTTCAATCTATTGGTGCAAATGCAGTTGTCATTCGTCATCCTAAGGATGAATATTTCAACGAGCTAAGAACGAGCATCAATATTCCAATCATTAATGCAGGTGATGGATGCGGTCATCACCCAACACAATCTCTCCTTGATTTATTAACAATTAAACAAGAGTTTAATAGATTCCAAGAATTAAATATTTTAATTGTTGGTGATATTCGCCATAGCCGTGTGGCAAGATCCAATGCAGAAAGTTTAACTAGACTTGGAGCAAAGGTTCATTTTTCTGCTCCATTAGAGTGGCAGGATCATACAAATCCATATGGTTCATATGTCGATCTTGACGAGGGGCTTAAAGAAGCAGATGTCGTTATGCTGCTTCGCATTCAGCATGAACGTCATGAGTCATCCATGGGTTTGACGAAAGAAGAGTATCATCAAAAATACGGATTAACGATTAACCGAGGCAAGAACTTGAAGAAAGGAAGCATTATTATGCATCCAGCTCCAATTAATCGTGGCGTTGAAATGGCAAGTGAATTAGTCGAAGCAAGTAAATCAAGAATTTTTAAGCAAATGGAAAATGGTGTATTTGTAAGAATGGCAGTCCTTAAAAGAGTTTTACAGCATGTAGAAGGAGGAATTTTAATATGAGCACATTACTAAAAAACGCAAAAATTCTTAATGAACATGGTGATTTAATACCAGCAGATATTAAAATCACAAATGGTTTAGTTGAAGCGATAGGTACTAGTCTAGATCAAACCAATTGTGAGGTAATTGATGTTGAAGGGATGTTTGTATCAGCTGGATTCGTTGACGTCCATGTCCACCTTCGTGAGCCTGGCGGAGAACATAAAGAAACCATTGAATCGGGGACTCTTGCAGCTGCAAAGGGTGGTTTTACAACCATTGCAGCAATGCCGAATACAAGACCAGTTCCTGATACAGCCCGTCAAATGAACTGGCTACAACAAAGAATTAAGGATACAGCTCATGTTAATGTCCTTCCATATGCATCTATCACGATTCGTGAGCTTGGCGAGGAACTAACAGATATGAAAGCATTAAAGGAATCTGGAGCATTCGCATTTACCGATGACGGTGTTGGAATTCAAGCAGCTGGAATGATGCTTGAAGCAATGAAGCAAGCTGCAGCCATCGATATGCCAATTGTTGCTCATTGTGAAGAAAACACACTCATTAATAAAGGTGCTGTTCATGAGGGTGAATTCTCAAAGAAGCATGGGATTAATGGAATTCCTTCAGTATGCGAATCCGTACATATTGCAAGGGATGTTTTATTAGCAGAAGCTGCAGGCTGTCACTACCATGTCTGCCATGTCAGTACAAAGGAATCAGTTCGTGTCATCAGGGATGCGAAGCGTGCTGGTATTCATGTAACAGCCGAGGTTACTCCACATCACTTACTGCTATGTGATGAAGACATTCCAAGCCTTGACACCAATTATAAAATGAACCCTCCATTACGTGGAAAAGAGGACTTAGAAGCCCTTATTGAAGGTCTCATGGATGGAACAATCGATTTTATCGCTACGGATCATGCTCCACATTCAAGTGAGGAAAAGGCACAAGGGATGGCCCTAGCCCCGTTTGGCATCGTTGGCCTAGAGACAGCTTTTCCGCTTCTTTATACACATTTTGTTGAGACGAAGAAAATCACGTTAAAGCAATTAGTGGACTTTTTAACTAGCAAACCAGCAAACACCTTTAAGCTACCATTTGGGAGTTTAGAAATTGGAAAAAATGCTGATTTAACTGTTATTGATTTAGAGGCAAAAGGAACAATTGATCCTGAAAAATTTGTTTCAAAAGGAAAAAACACACCATTTGGTGGCTGGGAATGTAAAGGTTGGCCAGTCATGACACTCGTAAAAGGCAACATTGTTTGGCAGAAAGGAAGTGTTTTAGCATGAAGCGACAGCTCATTTTAGAAGATGGAACAGTATTTATCGGTGACGGTTTTGGAAGTGATACAGAAAACACAGGTGAGGTTATTTTTAATACAGGAATGACCGGGTATCAAGAAATCATTTCAGATCCATCAAACTGTGGACATATTGTCACATTAACATACCCACTAATTGGGAATTACGGGATTAACAGAGATGATTTTGAATCGATTAACCCTAAAATTAGCGGACTGATTGTAAATGAGGTATGTGATCATCCATCAAATTTTAGAAGTCAATTAAGTCTTGATGAATATTTTAAGTCAAAAAACATCCCGGGTCTTTCTGGAATCGATACGAGAAAGCTTACAAGAATGATTCGTCAACATGGTACATTAAAGGGCGTCATTTGTGGGATGGATGCCAATGTCCAGGAGGTTGTAAACAAACTGAATGAATTGACTCTGCCAATCGACCAAGTCAAACAAGTTTCTACAACAAGCGCGTACCCAAGCCCTGGGAGAGGGTATCGCATCGTGTTAGTTGATTTTGGAATGAAGCATAGTATTTTACATGAATTAAGTAAACGTGACTGTGATGTCATTGTCGTTCCGTATAATACACCAGCAGAAGAAATTTTACGTTTGAGCCCAGATGGCATTTTATTAAGTAACGGACCTGGGGATCCAAAGGATGTTCCCGAAGCAATTGAAATGATCAAAGAAGTTTTAGGAAAAGTACCATTATTTGGAGTGTGCTTAGGGCATCAATTATTTGCCTTAGCTAATGGCGCAGAAACTGAAAAAATGAAATTTGGACATAGAGGTGCGAACCACCCAGTAAAGGACCTTGAAACAGGTAAAATTGCGATTACTTCACAAAATCATGGCTATACAGTGAATAAAGAATCATTAGCAAACGCAAAGCTTGAAGTTACACATATTGCACTCAACGATGATACAGTTGAGGGATTACGACATATAGAATATCCAGCATTTACGGTCCAATTTCATCCAGAAGCATCCTCAGGACCTGACGATGCAAATAGCTTATTTAACGACTTTTTACAGATGATTGAAAACTTCAAGAAAGAAGGCGAAGAGCTATGCCAAAACGCTTAGACATTAACAGTATACTAGTAATCGGATCGGGTCCAATTGTTATTGGTCAGGCTGCAGAATTTGATTATGCAGGAACTCAAGCATGTCTTTCATTAAAGGAAGAAGGGTACCGAGTTATTCTTGTAAACTCAAACCCTGCAACGATCATGACAGATATTGAAATTGCTGACAAAGTATATATTGAGCCAATCACACTAGAATTCGTTAGTAAAATCATTCGAAAGGAAAGACCAGATGCCATTCTTCCTACACTTGGTGGGCAAACCGGTTTAAACATGGCAGTGGAACTTTCAAATTCAGGAATTCTTGAAGAGTGTGGAGTTGAAATCCTAGGTACTACCCTTTCTGCCATTGAACAAGCAGAGGACCGTGACCTATTCCGAAACTTAATGAATGAGCTAAATGAGCCTGTGCCAGATAGTGATATTATCCATAACTTAGAAGAAGCTTACAATTTTGTTGAAAAGATTGGTTTCCCTGTAATTGTACGACCTGCCTTCACACTCGGAGGAACCGGTGGCGGAATTTGTAACAATGAAGAAGAATTAATTGAAATTGTGACAAGTGGTTTGAAAAATAGTCCCGTTACACAATGTTTATTAGAAAAAAGCATTGCAGGATTTAAAGAAATCGAATTTGAAGTAATGCGTGATTCGGCGGATAATGCAATTGTTGTATGTAGTATGGAGAATGTGGATCCAGTTGGTATCCATACTGGTGATTCTATAGTAGTTGCACCATGCCAAACCTTAACTGATCGTGAATATCAATTATTAAGACATACATCATTAAAAATTATTCGTGCACTCGGAATTGAAGGCGGCTGTAATGTACAGCTAGCACTAGACCCATCCAGCTTTAATTACTACATTATCGAGGTCAACCCGCGTGTAAGTCGTTCATCTGCCTTAGCATCAAAAGCAACTGGTTATCCAATTGCAAAGCTAGCAGCAAAAATTGCGGTTGGTTTAACCTTAGATGAAATGAAAAATCCTGTAACAGGTACGACATATGCAGCATTTGAACCAACCATTGACTATGTGGTTACAAAAATTCCTCGTTGGCCATTTGATAAATTCGAATCTGCTAACCGCCGACTGGGAACACAAATGAAAGCTACAGGAGAAGTCATGGCGATTGGACGTAATTTCGAGGAATCGATTTTAAAAGCGGTTCGTTCTCTAGAGGCAAATGTAACGCATATCGACCTTGAAGATGCAACAAATGCTGATTTAGCAACGATTGAAAAACGAATTCGCAAAGCAGGAGATGAACGTCTATTCTACCTTGCAGAGGCCATTAGACGGGGCATCTCGATACAGGAAATTCATGAATGGTGTGAAATTGATTTATTCTTCCTACAAAAATTTGAAAATATTATTAAGCTTGAGGCCACTTTACGCCAAAATGTTGGTAACCTAGAAACCTTACAACTTGCGAAAAAGAGAGGCTTTGCAGATTCGATGATTGCAAAGCTTTGGGATAAAAAAGAAATTGAAATTTATGAAACTCGTAAACAAGCCGGAATTGTTCCAACATATAAAATGGTAGATACATGTGCAGCTGAATTTGAATCTGCAACACCTTATTACTATGGAACATACGCAGATGAAAATGAATCCATTGTAACGGACCGTAAAAGTGTCATCGTCCTAGGTTCAGGACCAATCCGCATTGGTCAGGGTGTGGAGTTTGATTATGCAACTGTTCATTCTGTATGGGCGATTAATCAAGCAGGCTATGAAGCAATTATTATTAACAACAACCCTGAAACAGTATCTACTGACTTCAGTATCTCAGATAAGCTTTATTTTGAGCCACTTACAATTGAAGATGTGATGCATATCGTTGACCTTGAGCAACCAGAAGGAGTGGTTGTCCAGTTTGGTGGCCAAACAGCTATCAATCTCGCAAGTGACTTAGCTGAACGTGGTGTTAAAATTCTAGGGACATCATTAGAAGACCTAGACCGTGCTGAGAACCGAGATAAATTTGAGCAAACGGTTATTTCACTTGGAATTCCACAACCAAAAGGAAAAACAGCAACTTCTGTGGAAGAAGCAGTGGTTATTGCAGAAGCAATTGGCTATCCAGTTCTTGTTAGACCATCGTATGTATTAGGTGGAAGAGCAATGGAAATTGTTTATCAAACCGAAGAGCTCCTTCATTATATGGAAAATGCGGTGAAGATTAATCCGCAGCATCCTGTTTTAATTGACCGCTATTTAACTGGTAAAGAAATTGAAGTAGATGCTATTTCAGATGGGGAAACGGTATATATTCCAGGTATCATGGAACATATCGAGCGTGCTGGAGTTCACTCAGGTGACTCAATTGCCGTGTATCCTCCGCAAACATTGTCAGAGCATGTAAAACAACAAATTATTGACCATACAATCGCACTTGCAAAAGGTTTAAATATCATCGGACTATTAAACATTCAATTTGTTATCTATAACGAAGAAGTATTTGTAATCGAAGTAAACCCAAGATCAAGCCGTACAGTACCCTTCTTAAGTAAAATTACCGGCATCCCAATGGCAAATATTGCGACAAAGGTTATTCTAGGACAATCTTTACCATCACTTGGATACTCAACAGGATTACACCCAGAAACTGAAGGAGTATACGTAAAGGTTCCAGTCTTCTCATTTGCGAAGCTTCGCAATGTGGACATTTCCCTCGGTCCTGAAATGAAATCGACTGGGGAAGTTATGGGTAAGGATTATACACTAGAAAAGGCATTGTACAAAGGACTAGTAGCTTCAGGAATCACGATTCCAACATATGGCTCTGTGCTTTTAACTGTAGCAGATAAAGACAAGGAAGAAGCCCTAGAAATCGCAAAACGTTTTCATACAATTGGCTATCAGCTTCTAGCAACAAGCGGAACTGCTAGCTACTTACAAAAGGCAAACATCCCAGTTACGGTTGTTAATAAAATTGGTGCAGAAGCTCCAAATCTTATTGATGTGATCCGTCAAGGAAAAGCACAATTTGTTATTAATACATTAACAAAAGGAAAGCAACCTGCAAGAGATGGGTTTAGAATTCGCCGTGAAACCGTTGAAAATGGAGTTGCCTGCTTAACCTCATTAGATACAGCAAAAGCAATCGTGAAAGTTCTAGAATCTATGACATTCTCAAGTGAATCAATGGGTTCTCACTTGCAAAACCGTGAGGTGGTACATTCGTGATGAAAAAAGAACAAATGAAGGTGGTTAGCCACACCCAAATTGCAGAGGATATTTTCGAGCTTACCTTAGAGGGAGCATTGGTTCAGGAAATGGGTGAGCCAGGACAATTTGTCCATGTAAAAGTGAGTGATGGGATTGACCCATTGTTAAGAAGACCGATTAGTATTGCAAATATTGACCATCAACATCAAGAATGCACACTTATTTACCGAAAGGAAGGACTCGGAACACGGGTCCTTTCTGAAAAAAACATTGATCAATCAGTTGATGTCCTAGGTCCCCTTGGGAACGGCTTTCCTGTTGATGAAGTCGGTGAAGGGGAGACAGCCTTGCTGGTTGGTGGAGGAATTGGTGTTCCACCTCTTTATGAATTATCAAAACAATTAGTCGCAAAAGGTGTAAATGTCATCCACGTACTTGGATTTCAATCAAAATCCGCTGTCTTTTATGAAGGAAAATTTAATGAGTTAGGCACAACTTATATTGCCACAGTTGATGGGTCGATTGGAACAAAAGGATTTGTGACGGATGTTATTACTACTTTCGGGATTACATTTGATACTCTTTATTCTTGTGGTCCGACACCCATGCTTAAGGCGCTTGAAAAAGCATATCCTGACCGAAATGCATACATCTCTTTAGAAGAAAGAATGGGCTGCGGGATTGGTGCATGCTTTGCATGTGTATGTCATCTTCAAAATGATCCAGATGGGTCTTCGTATAAAAAGGTTTGCAGTGATGGCCCAGTATTTAAGGTTGGAGAGGTGGTACTATGAACAGACTTCAAGTTGAGCTACCAGGTTTATCACTAAAAAATCCAATCATGCCAGCATCGGGTTGCTTTGGATTCGGAAAAGAATACGCGAAGTTTTATGATTTAAGTACTCTAGGTGCAATTATGATCAAGGCAACCACTGCCCAGCCGAGATTTGGAAACCCAACTCCTCGAGTGGCCGAAACGAGTGCAGGGATGTTAAACGCAATTGGACTACAAAATCCGGGACTTGAAAAGGTTTTATCAGAAGAACTTCCATGGCTTGAGCAGTTTGATGTACCAATTATCGCGAATGTTGCGGGTTCACAAATCGAAGACTATGTTGAGGTAGCAAGAGAAATTTCAAAAGCACCTAATGTTCATGCGCTTGAATTAAATATTTCATGTCCGAATGTTAAAACAGGAGGGATTGCCTTTGGTACAATTCCAGAGGTAGCTGCTGAGTTAACGAGATATGTAAAAGAAGTATCAAGTGTACCGGTTTATGTAAAATTATCACCGAATGTTTCAAACATCGTTGAAATGGCGAAGGCCATTGAAGAAGCAGGTGCAGATGGTTTAACCATGATTAATACGTTAATTGGAATGCGAATTGACCTTAAAACCGGTAATCCAATTTTAGCAAATAAAACAGGTGGCCTATCAGGTCCGGCAATCAAGCCTGTTGCAATTCGAATGATTCATGAAGTCAGTCAGGCCGTGTCTATTCCAATCATTGGTATGGGAGGCGTTCAAACAGCGGAAGATGTACTTGAATATTACTATGCTGGGGCGAGCGCTGTTGCCGTGGGTACAGCAAACTTTATTGACCCATACGTATGCCCAACAATAATTGAAGAGCTTCCGAGTTTATTAGATAAATATGGATTTACGCATATTACTGAGTGTCAAGGAAGGAGTTGGAAGTAATGGACCGTCCACTTATAATCGCTCTTGATTTTCCAAGTTTAACAGATGCGAAAGGTTTTCTAACCGAATTTCATGAGGAACAGCTTTTCGTTAAGGTTGGAATGGAGTTATTTTATCAAGAAGGGCCATCTGTCATTCATTTCTTAAAAGAGCAAGGACACTCTATTTTCCTAGATTTAAAGCTTCATGATATTCCAAATACTGTTTATTCTAGCATGAAGCGTCTTGCAGGGCTTGGTGTTGACTTAGTCAATGTGCATGCTGCAGGAGGGACAAAGATGATGGAGGCAGCTCGAGAAGGACTAGAAGCTGGAACGGCAGTAGGGCAATTAAGACCCAAGTGTATTGCGGTCACTCAACTTACAAGTACAACCGAAGACGTGATGAGAAACGAATTGTTGATCGACCGTAATCTACTAGATGTAGTTGTGGAATATGCGACATTAACGAAAAGAAGTGGATTAGATGGTGTCGTCTGTTCGTCTCTTGAAGTTCCAGTGATTAACAGCAGGTTAGGAAACGAATTTATGACAGTTACACCCGGAATCCGTCAGGCATCTGATGAAATCGGTGATCAAGCGCGGGTTGTTACACCTGAAAAAGCACGAGAATTAGGATCAACAGCGATTGTGGTTGGTCGGTCAATCACACGCGCAACGAACCCATTACAAACATATAAACAAATGAAAGCAGCATGGAAAGGGGTACAAGTATGAAAAAAGAAATAGCCGGACATTTACTAGAGATTGGTGCCGTATTTTTACAGCCAAATGAACCATTTACTTGGTCATCTGGAATAAAATCTCCTATTTATTGTGATAACCGTATGACCCTTTCATTCCCACATGTTCACAGAAAAATTGCAAAGGGATTAGCTGAATTAATACAAACGCATTATTCTGAAGTGGAAGTAATAGCTGGAACGGCAACTGCCGGTATTCCTCACGCAGCGTGGGTAAGTGATATTTTAGATTTACCAATGTGCTATGTTCGAAGTAAAGCAAAAGCACATGGCAAAGGAAATCAAATCGAAGGTAAGGTAGTTAAGGGACAAAAAGTTGTGGTGATTGAAGACCTTATTTCAACAGGTGGCAGTGCAATAACGGCTGCTGAAGCTCTTCGTGCAGCTGGATGTGAAGTATTAGGCATCGTCGCAATCTTCTCCTATCAACTTCCAGAAGCTACAGACCGTTTAAAAGCGGCAAATGTTTCAGCCCATACGATAACAGATTATCCTACCTTAATCGAAGTTGCTTTAGAAAACAATGTCGTGTCAGAAAATGATATTGAAAGTCTTCAAAGCTGGAGAGAGAATCCAGCTGAATGGTATACAATGTAAGCCTAAAAAAAGCCCTAGGAAATCGTTCCTAGGGCTTTCTTAGTTTTACAATTACATCTTCTTCTGGCGTAACATAAACCGTTTGTTGATTATCATAAATCACATAGCCTGGCTTCGAACCATTTGGCTTCTTGACATGCCGTACCAATGTGTAATCAACTGGAACAGAAGATGAGTTTTTGGCCTTACTGAAATATGCAGCAATTGTCGCCGCCTCAAGGATTGTTTCTTCTGTTGGTTGCTTACTTCTAATTATGACATGTGAACCTGGAATGTCTTTCGTGTGTAGCCAAATATCATCTCTCGCTGCTAGTCTATTAGTTAAATAATCATTTTGCTTATTGTTTTTACCGACAAGGATTTCTGTTCCATCAGTCGATTCATAATGCTCAATCGCTGGTTTTGTAGGTTTCATTTTTTTATTGCCTTTTTGTTGCTTGTTTTTAAGATAGCCTTCTTCCATCAGTTCCTCACGAATTTCCTGTAAATCCTTTGGTGCAGCAGATTCGATTTGTTGTAAAAGTGAGTCGAAATACGTAATTTCTTCTTTTGCCTTTTCGATTTCATGTTCGACATAAGCAACAGCATTCTTTGCCTTCTGGTATTTTGAAAAATAACTTTGAGCATTTTCAGACGGTGTTTTTTGAGGATTTAATGGGATTTCGAGCATCTCATTTTCTTCTGAATAGTAATTTAACACACGGGCTACTTTTTCACCACGGGTGATCGCATACATATTAGCTGTCACTAGCTCACCAAATAGCTTATATTTTTCAGCTTTTTCCGATTCGACTAAGGTTGCTTCCAGTTTTTTGATTTTTTTCTCGTTTTTCATTTTTTCATTTATTATAAACCGCTCTAAATCGTGTCCTTGCTGTTTAACCCTGTCTCGTTCGGCTTTCCCGAAATAAAAACGATCAAGCATTTCACTTATCGTTGCAAATTCTTTAGCCTCACCACCAATATGCTGTAGAGGAAGGATATAAAAATAGTCCTTCTGACCTTTTGTGATGATTTGTGGTGTAATCTTATTTTGCTTAATGGCCTCAATCATCGACAAAAACGGTCCTGGCAGAGATTTGCGATTCGCTATTCCTGCTCGAAACACAACTTCCTTCGCGAATAAAGGGGAAATGCCTGAAAATTTATTCACAATCTGTTGATCTAATTTGCCAGCATTAAAGTCAATTTTTTTCAAAAATGCTTCTTCATCGACTGTAAAAGGGTTCGTCTTTTCTTGTGCTGGTGGTGAAACATATGTATATCCTGGTAACACGGTGCGGTGACGATTGACAGCTGGTGAAACATGCTTAATGCTATCTAGAATTGTTTGTTTTTCTGTATCAACAAGGATGATATTACTATGTCTGCCCATGATTTCAATCACTAATTGTTTAAAGGAAACATCGCCAAGCTCATTTCTACCTTTAAGGTCAAAAACAATGATTCTGTCCATGTCAACCTGACGGATATTTTCTATAATGCTTCCCTCAAGATGTTTTCGAAGGAGCATACAAAACATCGGTGGTTCGTGTGGATTATCATATAATCCATTTGTCACATGGATACGGGCGTAACTAGGGTGAGCAGAAAGTAAGAGCTTATGATTCCTGCCATTTGAACGAACCTGAAAAATTAATTCATTTTTATATGGTTGATAAATTTTTGAAATTCTTCCATTTTCAAGTGTTAGCTGTAATTCATGTACGATTTCCTTCGTGAATATTCCATCGAATGTCATATCAATATCCTCTTTTCTATGTCAATAGAAGGCAGGTCTTCTACAGCACTTCTACAATTGTACCAACAAAAAGGCAACTTAGAAAAAGTATAGCATTTTTTTGGACGAGACTGAATAAGCTTTCATAGATACAGATTTAGTGAGGGGTGTGTAAAAGACGGATGAAGTGGTATGAGCTAAGGTCAGAAGAGGTCGAAAAAAAAGTAAATACAAGCCTTTCCACAGGTCTTCAAGACCAAGAAGTAAAACAGCGTCAAAAGCAATTTGGATATAATGAATTGAAGGAAGCGGAACGCCCTTCAGCACTTTTGCTTTTTTTAGCTCAGTTTAAGGATTTTATGGTACTTGTATTACTTGCTGCAACTCTCGTGTCGGGGTTGTTAGGAGAATACATTGATGCCATCGCAATTATGGCAATTGTCTTAATTAACGGGTTTTTAGGATTTTTTCAAGAACGAAAAGCAGAAAAATCGCTTCAAGCCTTAAAAGAGCTTTCTGCACCACAGGTGAACGTATTCCGAAATAATGAATGGGTTCGAATTCTGTCAAAAGAACTTGTTGTAGGGGATATCATTAAATTCACTAGTGGTGACCGCATTGGTGCCGACGTACGCCTAGTTGATGTCAAAAGCTTAGAAATTGAAGAATCTGCATTAACAGGGGAATCTGTTCCAGTTACCAAGCACGTTGAACCGATTCGTGATGGTGAAGTTTCACTTGGTGATCAAGAAAATATGGCCTTTATGGGAACGATGGTAACACGTGGTAGTGGTGTCGGTATTGTAGTTGGAACTGGTATGAATACTGCAATGGGTCAAATTGCGGAGCTTCTTCAAACAGCACAAGCGATGATCACACCATTGCAGAGAAGATTAGAGCAATTAGGGAAGATCTTGATAACCGTTGCATTAATTTTAACTCTGTTAGTCGTCATAGTTGGTGTAATAAATGGACATGAAATGTATGAAATGTTCTTAGCGGGAGTATCGTTGGCTGTAGCCGCAATCCCTGAAGGACTCCCAGCTATTGTGACGGTTGCCCTTTCCTTAGGTGTTCAGCGAATGATTAAGAAAAATGCTATTGTCCGCCGTTTACCTGCTGTTGAAACATTAGGCTGCGCGTCAGTCATATGTTCAGATAAGACAGGCACCATGACTCAAAATAAAATGACGGTTACACATCTTTGGTCTGGCGGCAAAACATGGTCTGTTTCAGGTACAGGCTATGATGTAGACGGGAAGTTCTTCTTTGGGGAAAGAGAAATAAAACCATCTGAAAACAAAACCCTTCAACAATTACTGACGTTTGGCGTTTTATGTAATAATGCTTCATTAAAAAGAAAAGATGAGGATATTGTCGTTGATGGTGATCCTACAGAAGGCGCCCTTCTTGTTGCAGGTATTAAAGCAGGACTTACAAATGAATTTTTAGCAGAACAATTTGAAATCATTGAAGAGTTTCCATTTGATTCTGTAAGAAAAATGATGAGTGTTATTGTAAGAGATAGATCTGGAAATCAATTTGTTGTTACAAAGGGGGCACCAGATGTATTACTTGGTGTAAGTAAATCGGTTCTTTGGGATCATAAACAACAACCACTATCAGGAGAATACGAGAATAAGATTAAGGATGCGATTGAGGGATTGGCTTCAAATGCCCTTCGTACGATTGCGGTTGGCTTTAAACCATTAAGACCGAATCAAAAATTAGTTTCTGAACGTGAGGCAGAAAGCGAGTTAACCTTTATTGGAATTCAAGGAATGATTGATCCGCCACGTCCAGAAGTTAAAGCAGCAGTTAAAGAGTGTAAAGACGCAGGAATCAAAACAATTATGATCACAGGTGATCACGTCATTACAGCAAAAGCTATCGCTACTCAGCTTGGAATTCTTCCAGCTGGCGGTAAAGTGTTAGATGGATATGCCCTTTCAAAAATGGATGTAGAAGAGCTGGAGGAAATTGTAGATGATGTCTATGTATATGCTAGGGTATCACCTGAACATAAACTTAAAATTGTTCAAGCTCTTCAAAGTAGGGGACATATTGTTGCAATGACGGGTGATGGGGTAAACGATGCTCCAGCAATTAAAGCATCCGATATCGGGATTGCAATGGGGATAACTGGAACAGATGTAGCGAAAGAAGCTTCATCCCTAATATTGCTCGATGATAATTTTGCAACAATTAAAGCTGCAATAAAAGAAGGCCGAAATATCTATGAAAATATTAGAAAATTTATTCGTTATTTATTAGCATCCAATGTCGGTGAAATTCTTGTCATGCTGTTTGCCATGTTAATGGCGCTTCCATTGCCACTCGTTCCGATTCAAATTCTTTGGGTTAACCTTGTAACAGACGGGTTACCTGCAATGGCTCTTGGACTTGACCAACCGGAAGGGAATTTAATGAAACATGGACCGAGACATCCGAAGGAAGGGGTCTTTGCGAGAGGATTGGGTTGGAAGATTGTCAGCCGCGGATTCTTAATTGGAATTGCCACTTTGGCTGCTTTTATGGTGGTTTATCATAGAGACCCTAGTAATCTTGGTTATGCCCAAACAATCGCATTTGCTACACTAGTTATGGCTCAATTAATCCATGTATTTGATTGCCGAAGCGAACGCTCTATTTTCCACCGCAATCCATTCGAAAATATGTACTTAGTGTGGGCGGTTATTTCATCTATAATTTTAATGCTAATCGTGATTTACTATCCACCACTGCAACCTGTTTTCAAAACATATGCCATTGCACCAAGAGATTGGCTTCTCGTAATCGGAATGTCAGCTATACCAACATTCCTACTTGCAGGATCATTATTAACAAGAAAAAGATCCGCAGCTCGTGCATAAAAATAAGCTAGACTTGGATTTTAGATATAGACCTGTGTTATAATACATGAGGTAATGGAGTGTAGACTCTATTACCTTTTTTCATTTAATAAGAACTATTCCATTTTAGAAAACAATGGTAAAATATAAATGGTTAAGATGAGCGTATACATAAAGCGCTGCCTGTTATGTTAGATTGGAAGTGATATGATGATTGTGAGTATGACAGGTTTTGGACGTGCAAAAAAAGAGACAAATGCATTCACCGTTCATGCAGAACTGAAATCTGTAAACCATCGATTCTGTGAAATCAATATAAGATTACCTAGACAACTGCTGTTTCTTGAGGATAAAATAAAAAAAGCAATAATCGAGCATGTGAAAAGAGGTCGTGTCGAGGTATTTCTTACAATTGAAGGTGAAGGGCTTGTTACGAAAACGATCTCCATTGACTGGGATTTATTAGATTCTTTAGTTGCATCGACTCGACAAATCCAGGAAAAATACCAGCTTACTGATCAAATTACAGCAGGACAGCTACTTTCAAATGAAAATATCCTCTCCATAGAAGAGAAAGAAATGGAGAACCAAGAACTTGAAGAAACCGTCCTTGAGGTCATTGAAAGTGCGACATTGCAATTGAGA
Source organism: Bacillus sp. JJ1533 (assembly GCF_036965045.1). NCBI lineage: Bacteria > Bacillati > Bacillota > Bacilli > Caryophanales > Bacillaceae > Bacillus > Bacillus sp. JJ1533. Next base: position 184,826 of record NZ_JBALOV010000035.1, read on the forward strand.
CAAATGAGGGAAGTTGAAGGTAAGAAGTTAAACCAGGATATTATTAGCTTCCTTGGACAAATTGATGAAAATGTACATATTATTAAGGAATATGCACCAAAAATAGTTACCCATTATCGTGACCGTATTGAAAAAAGAATCAGAGAGTTTGTTGGGGATGAATTTGATGAGAATCGAATTCTCACTGAAGTAGCATTATTTGCAGAAAAAGCGGATATCAGTGAGGAACTTACACGACTCGAAAGCCATATTAGTCAATTTAGGGAAACTGTAAAAACAAATGAACCAATTGGAAGAAAACTCGATTTTATCATTCAAGAAATGAACAGAGAAACCAATACAATCGGTTCAAAGGCAAACGACCCTTTAATTGCAAATCATGTTGTGGAAATGAAAAGCTTATTAGAGAAAATTAAAGAGCAAGTTCAAAATATTGAATAGCTTGATTATAAAGCCATTTTCGCGGCAAAAATAGAGGGGATATACTGGGGGAGATTAAGTGCAAATCAAATTAATAAATATCGGATTCGGAAATATTGTCTCGGCCAACAGAATTATTTCAATTGTAAGTCCCGAATCTGCTCCGATTAAACGGATTATTCAAGATGCTCGTGATCGAGGAATGCTCATTGATGCTACATATGGAAGAAGAACGCGTGCTGTTATGATAATGGATAGTGACCATATTATCCTATCAGCAGTCCAGCCAGAGACAGTTGCACAAAGGCTATCAAAAGAAGATGAGCTAACAGACGAAGGGTAGGTTTAAGAACGAATGAAAGAAAGAGGTTTACTAATAGTTTTATCAGGTCCATCTGGTGTCGGAAAAGGTACTGTCCGTAAAGAAATTTTTTCACAGCCCGATACAAAATTTCAATATTCCATTTCAATGACGACAAGAAAGCCGCGTGAAGGAGAAGTGGATGGTGTTGATTACTTCTTTAAGACGAGAGAAGAGTTTGAAGCATTAATAAAAAACAACAAGCTTCTTGAATGGGCAGAATATGTTGGGAACTATTATGGAACCCCAATTGATTACGTGGAATCTACTTTACAAGAAGGTAAGGATGTTTTCCTAGAGATTGAAGTACAGGGGGCACTTCAAGTAAGAAAAGCATTCCCTGAAGGTTTATTCATTTTCTTAGCACCACCAAGTCTGAAAGAATTAAAGAACAGAATAGTTACGAGGGGTACAGAGTCTGACGATTTAATCCTTAACAGAATGAAGGTTGCAAAAGAAGAAATTGAAATGATGGACGCTTATGATTATGTTGTTGAAAATGATAAGGTTGAGCTTGCCTGCGAGCGGATTAATGCAATTGTCACTGCTGAGCATTGTCGCCGTGACCGTGTGGCAAGACGTTATAAACAAATGCTGGAGGTTGATTTTTAATGTTAGTTCCATCTATTGATGCGTTATTAAATAAATTAAATTCTAAATATACTCTTGTAACAGTTGCTGCTAAAAGAGCAAGAGTGATGCAAGAAAAAAATGATGGAATGGTACAGAAGCCTGTATCCTATAAATCCGTTGGTAAAGCACTAGAGGAAATCGATGCCGGTCTTCTTTATTATACAACTGATAAAAAAGACGCTGGAGAACCAACACAAACAATTAATGAATAACCGAAAATAACAACCTCTCATGCAGGTTGTTATTTTTTTAAGGGGGATTCCAATGCTAGGTAAAAATATTTTAGTTTGCGTGAGTGGGGGGATTGCAGTATATAAGGCTGCAGCTTTAACAAGCAAGCTAACACAAGCTGGTGCAAACGTAAAAGTGATCATGAGTGACTCAGCAATGAAATTTGTTACTCCGTTAACGTTCCAAGCACTTTCGAGAAATGATGTGTACTACGATACATTCGATGAAATAAATCCAGCCGTGATTGCTCATATCGATTTAGCTGATTGGGCTGATTTAGTGGTCGTAGCACCTGCTACAGCAAATACAATTGGCAAGCTTGCAAATGGAATTGCGGATAATATGATAACCACAACATTGCTTGCCACTACAGCTCCCGTTTGGATTGCGCCAGCAATGAATGTCCATATGTACGATCATCCCGCGGTAAAACGGAATATTGAAATGTTAGCGAAGGACGGATATCAATTTATTGAACCGTCTGAAGGATATTTAGCCTGTGGATATGTTGGGAAAGGGCGACTTGAAGAGCCCGAAAAAATTGTCGCACTCATAACGGCCCATTTTTCAGAACTACCCGTATTACGTGGAAAGCGAATCTTAATTACGGCTGGACCAACTCGTGAAAAGCTCGACCCGGTTCGTTTCTTTACAAATCGTTCAACAGGTAAGATGGGCTATGCGATAGCAGAAGCAGCAAGCCAGATGGGTGCAGAAGTAACCTTGATTTCTGGTCCAACGAATCTTCCTACTCCACCTAATGTGAGAGTGATTCCTATTGAATCTGCAGAAGATATGTTCAAACAAGTCATGGCTAATTATAAGCAGAACGATATCGTCATCAAATCAGCGGCGGTTGCGGATTATCGTCCAAAACAAGTCTATGCTGAAAAAATGAAAAAAAAGGGCGGAGATCTTGTCCTCGAACTTGAACGGACAACAGATATTTTAAAAACATTAGGTGAACAAAAGGAACACCAATTTTTAGTTGGCTTTGCAGCTGAGACCGAACATATTGAAGAATATGCAAAACGGAAATTATCATCAAAAAACCTTGATATGATCGTTGCAAACAATGTGACGACACAAGGAGCAGGCTTTGGTACGGACACAAATCTTGTAACCATCTATAAAAAGGATGGAACCCATAAAGAATTGCCAATGATGACAAAGCTTGATGTTGCAAAAACTTTATTGCTTGAAGTAAAACAAATGTTGGATGGCGAAAAGGAATGAAAATTGCCAGTATTATTGTTGATGTTCCTGCAATGCAAACGGATAAACCATATGATTATATTATTCCTGAAAAATGGAGTGACGTAGTTGTACCAGGAATGAGGGTCGTTGTTCCATTTGGTCCTCGTAAAGTCCAGGGATTTGTAATGAGTCTATCAAACAAGGCAGGAGTGGATAAGCTGAAGGAAATTCACTCTTTGCTTGATCTGACGCCGGCTCTGAATGAAGAGCTACTACATATTGGTAAATGGTTAACAGAAAAAACACTTTGCTTTACGATATCAGCGTTACAAGCAATGCTTCCATCAGCAATGCGTGCAAAATACGAGAAGGAAATAAGACTTCTTGATCCATCAAAAAGAATCGAATTGGAACCAGCAATTCAAGCTTCGTTTGCACAGCATGATGAAGTTCACTGGGAAGACGCTGAAAAAAACGATTTATTGCATATATACCAAAAGGATATTAAAAAAGGCCTTCTTGAGGTTGTCTACAAAGTAAAAAATCGTAGCAATAAAAAAACGATGAAGCAAGTGCAGCTTGCACTTTCAATAGAGGAAACTGAAAAAGTGATTCAAGAGCTTTCACAGGCAGCTAAAAAACAGAAAGATGTCCTTGAGTTTTTTCTGAAAAACAATAAACCAATCTTCGTAAAGGAGCTTTTAGAGGAGCTTGCCGTTACCGATAGTACCATTCGAACAATGGTAAAGAAAGGTTTTATTTCAGAACAAAATGTTGAGGTTTACCGAGATCCCTATGCGGACAGGCATTTTGAACAAACGACACCAATGCCATTGACAGTTGAACAGCAAAATGCGATCTCTCCAATTCTTGCCTCGATTGAAGATGTACTTCATAAGGTGTTCTTAATGTATGGTGTAACCGGAAGTGGAAAGACAGAGGTCTATATGCAGGCAATTGATGCCGTATTAAAAAAAGGCAAAGAAGCGATTGTCCTGGTTCCAGAAATTTCACTTACACCACAAATGGTGAGTCGATTCAAGGGGCGCTTTGGCTCCCGAGTTGCCGTCATGCATAGTGGACTAGGAATTGGTGAGAAATATGATGAGTGGCGAAAAATTTATCGTAAGGAAGTAAGTGTTGTAGTTGGAGCGAGGTCTGCCATATTTGCTCCATTTGAAAATATCGGGATAATTATTATTGATGAAGAGCATGAATCAAGCTATAAGCAGGAAGATAATCCGAGATACCATGCAAGAGATGTCGCGATATTCCGTGGTCAGTTGCATAATGCCCCTGTTATTTTAGGAAGTGCAACACCAACGCTTGAATCCTTTGCACGTGCATCAAAGAATGTCTATGAGCTTATTACATTAAAGGAAAGGGTCAATCAAAGACCTTTACCCACTGTTGAAATAGTCGATATGCGTGAGGAATTACGTAATGGAAATCGCTCTATGTTCTCAACTCCCCTTTTTGAGAAATTAACAGCAAGACTTGAACGAAACGAGCAATCGGTTTTATTTTTAAATAGACGTGGCCATTCCTCTTTTGTGATGTGTCGGGACTGTGGGTATGTTGCCAATTGCCCGCATTGTGATATATCACTAACTTATCATAGGCCACATAACCGTTTGAAATGCCATTATTGTGGGTATGAAACCTACATGCCTAATACCTGTAATGAGTGTGGTAGTGAGCATATCCGATTTTTTGGTACTGGTACACAGAAGGTGGAAGAAGAACTTGCGAAGGTTTTACCAGAAGCAAGAGTCATTCGAATGGACGTTGATACAACAAGCCGAAAAGGTGCCCATGAGAAATTGTTGAACGAATTCGGTGATGGAAAAGCAGATATATTACTTGGAACACAAATGATCGCCAAAGGATTAGATTTTCCAAATGTTACATTAGTTGGTGTCCTAACTGCTGATACGATGCTTAATCTTCCGGATTTTCGTTCATCAGAAAAAACGTTCCAACTACTCACGCAAGTTAGCGGGAGAGCCGGACGTCATGAACTTCCTGGTGAGGTTGTGATTCAAAGCTATACCCCTGAGCATTATAGTATTGAGCTCGCGAGTCATCATAATTATGATGGCTTCTATCAAAATGAAATGCGCATAAGGAAAGCCCATGCTTATCCACCTTATTATTATCTTGCTTTAGTGACTGTAACACATCCAGAACTAACAAAAACCGTCGATGTTGCTGAGAAAATTGCAATCTATTTACGAAAATCACTATCAAATCAATCCATCATTTTAGGCCCGGTGACCTCACCAATTGCTCGGATTAATAATAGATATCGATACCAATGCATGATAAAATACAAAAATGAGCCAAATCTTAATATGCTTTTGAAAGGGATTCTTGATCGATACCAAAGAGAAATAGCACAAAACTCACTTACCTTATCCATTGACTTAAACCCATATATCATGATGTAGTTTAAAGTTACGATAAAAGAGAGAGACTGATAGAAAGCGCAAGGCGCATAGAGCTAGATATGTAAAAACTTGTAGTGGAGGAACTCACTTGGCTTTATTACCAATTGTTAAATATCCAAATGAAATACTTGAGGTTGAATGTGAAAAGGTGACAACCTTTGACCGAAAACTATCAATACTAATTAAAGATATGTACGATACCATGCTTGAGGCAGACGGTGTTGGATTAGCTGCACCTCAGGTTGGAATTGCAAAACAAATCGCCATCGTTGATATAGGGGACGAGAGCGGACTTATTGAATTAATTAATCCCGTGATCCTTGAGCGAAAAGGTGAACAGGTAGGTCCAGAAGGCTGTCTCAGTTTTCCGGACCTTTTTGGTGAAGTTACACGTCATGATTATGTTAAAGTAAGAGCGCAAAACCGTAGAGGGAAAATATACATATTCGAGGCAAGAGACTTCATGGCACGTGCGATTCAGCATGAAATTGATCACCTTCACGGTATTTTATTTACCTCGAAGGTGAACCGTTTTTATGAAGAAGGAGAAATTGAAGGGTAGGTAATGACATGGAACGTATAGTATTTATGGGTACTCCAGATTTTTCAGTACCTGTTTTACGTCAAATAATAGAGGATGGCTATGAGGTTGTTGCTGTTGTGACACAACCAGACAGACCAGTTGGGAGAAAAAGAGTGTTAACTCCACCACCTGTTAAAGTAGAGGCTTTAAAGCACGGTATCCCGGTCCTCCAGCCAAATAAAATAAGAGAAAAACAAGAAATAGAAACTGTATTAAGCTACAAGCCTGATCTAATCATAACCGCTGCATTTGGACAAATCCTGCCTAATGAAATACTGGAAGTTCCAAAGTATGGCTGTATAAATGTCCATGCCTCATTACTTCCTGAGTTGAGAGGTGGAGCGCCGATTCATTATTCAATCCTTCAAGGAAAGAAAAAAACAGGTGTGACCATCATGTATATGGTTGAAAAGCTAGATGCAGGGGATATCCTAACACAAGTAGAAATCCCAATAGTTGAAACAGACCATGTAGGTTCATTACACGATAAATTAAGTGTGGCTGGTTCAAAGCTATTATCAGAAACCATTCCATTACTTTTAGATGATAAGATAACACCAATTAAACAGGATGACACCAAAGCAACCTTTGCTTCAAATATTAAACGTGAGCAGGAAAAGATAGACTGGACAAAAACTGGGGAAGATATTTATAACCATATTCGGGGGCTCCACCCTTGGCCAGTTGCCTATACCACAATAAATGGGGATGTCATGAAAATTTGGTGGGGTGAAAAAGTACCATCCGCTACACCAACAAAACCTGGTACTGTTGTTTCAACTGAAAAAGATGGGTTTATTGTTTCGACTGGGAATACTACTTTTATAAAAATTACTCAACTTCAGCCTGCAGGAAAGAAAAAAATGAGCGCAGAGCAATTCTTGTTGGGTGCCGATTTACAGGTAGGGACTCAGTTAGGAGACAAAGATGGCGAAATCTAATGTTCGAAATGTAGCACTGGAGATCTTATTGCAAATAGAAAAAAATCAAGCCTATAGCAATCTTCTTTTGAACCAAATGATTAAAAAGCATGAGGTTAACGGGAAGGATGTAGGTCTACTCACTGAGATTGTCTATGGAACCCTTCAACGCCGCGATACATTAGACTTTTATTTAGCTCCATTTTTAAAAAAGAGCAAAAAGCTTGATCAATGGGTGAGAATACTATTGAGGCTATCTCTTTACCAAATGGTCTATTTAGACCGGGTACCAGAACGAGCGATCTTTTTTGAAGCCGTCGAGATTGCCAAAAAAAGAGGGCATAAAGGTACAGCGTCCCTTGTAAATGGAGTGCTCCGATCTATCCAACGTGAGGGCTTGCCATCATTAGAGCAAATAAAAGATGAGGTGGAAAGACTTGCGATTGAAACAAGTCATCCGATATGGCTTGTTAAGCGTTGGATTCAGCACATAGGGTTTGAAGAAACTCGAAAAATGTGTGAGGTCAATTGTACACCACCGGAACAAACCGCTCGTGTTAATAAGGCAGTGATAACAAAAGAAGAGCTTATTCAAATGCTAAAAGACGAAGGAATTGAAGCAGAAAAAGGAAGTGTCTCTGTTGATGCTATTAAAGCAGTTCGTGGGAATCTAGCCCATTCAAAAGCCTTTAAGGAAGGATATTTGACCATCCAGGATGAAAGCTCTATGCTTGTAGCCCGTGCACTTGGAGTTGAAAAAGGTGATCAAATTCTGGACAGCTGTGCGGCACCAGGTGGTAAAACAACACATATTGCGGAATTACTGAATAACACAGGTAAGGTATTTTCCCAAGATCTCCATGAACATAAAATAAAGTTAATTAATGAAGCAGTCAATCGATTGGGCCTTAAAAATGTCGAAACAAAGGCTCTTGATAGTAGAAAAGCAAGGGAAGTTTTCGAATCACAAAGCTTTGATAAAATTCTGGTTGATGCACCCTGTTCAGGCTTTGGGGTTATTAGAAGAAAGCCAGACATAAAATATTCAAAAGCAGCATCAGACAATGAAAACCTTGCAAAAATACAGTTAGACATTTTAACTGAGGTTTCATCTTTATTAAAAAAAGATGGTATACTCGTGTATAGCACATGTACAATAGATTACGAAGAAAATGAAGGTGTCATCAAAACCTTCCTTGAACAAAACAAAGATTTTATACTAGATGAGACAATTGAAAATTACCTGCCTGAAATAGTGAAACCATATATTAAAACTGGACAACTTCAGCTTTATCCACATTATTTTGGTACAGATGGATTTTATATTGCAAGATTAAGAAAGCAGGTGTAATGTATTGGAAGAAGTACAAACAACTAGAAGAAAAAAACAAAACTTACCAAATTCAAAACCATCCATTTACTCTCTTCAACTAGAAGAGATTGAAAACTGGCTCATTGAAAATGGTGAGAAGAAATTTCGCGGAAATCAGATTTTTGAATGGCTTTATACGAAGCGGGTGACCAATTTTGATGAGATGACAAACTTATCAACGGCACTGCGTCAGAAGCTTGCTGAGCAATTTACGATTACGACTCTTAAAACCATCATTCAGCAAACCTCTGCTGATGGAACGATGAAGTTTTTATTTGAACTCCATGATGGATATTCAATTGAAACGGTTCTCATGAGACATAGCTATGGAAACTCCATCTGTGTGACAACACAGGTTGGTTGCCGTATAGGCTGTACCTTCTGTGCATCAACATTAGGAGGACTAAAGCGGAACCTAGAGGCCGGGGAAATTGTTGCCCAAGTTGTAAAAGTTCAAAAAGCATTAGATGAAATGGGTGAGCGTGTAAGTCATCTTGTTATCATGGGGATTGGAGAACCGTTTGATAATTACGATCAAATGCTTTCCTTCCTAAAAATTATTAATCATGATAAGGGCCTAAATATTGGTGCTCGTCATATTACCGTTTCAACCAGTGGAATCATTCCAAAAATCTATAAGTTTGCTGATGAAAAGTTACAAATAAATTTTGCAATCTCTTTACATGCACCTAATACAGAGATAAGGAGCAGGTTAATGCCGATTAATCGTGCGTATAAACTGCCTGATTTAATGGAAGCTGTGCGCTACTATATTGATAAAACAGGGAGAAGAATTAGCTTTGAATACGGGTTATTTGGTGGCGTCAACGATCAAGTTGAGCATGCTGAAGAACTAGCAGAGCTATTAAAGGGAATTAAATGTCATGTTAACTTAATTCCAGTCAATTATGTTCCTGAACGCGACTATGTGAGAACACCAAGAGAACAGATCTTTGAATTTGAAAAGACATTAAAGAAGCATGGTGTAAATGTAACAATTCGCCGTGAACAAGGTCATGATATCGATGCTGCCTGCGGTCAATTACGAGCAAAGGAGCGTAAAGAGGAGACGAGGTGAAACTTATGAAGTCGTTCTTTTTAACAAACCGGGGAAAAGTAAGGCAAATTAATGAGGATAGCTGTGGTGTTTACCATAACAAGGATGGACAAGTTTTAGCTGTCGTTGCTGACGGAATGGGCGGACATTTAGCTGGAGATGTTGCAAGCCAGATGACAACATCTCAGCTCCAGTCCTTTTGGGAAGCAAGTGAAAAAATTACCACATCTGAATCAGCAGAAGCGTGGTTAAAAGAGCATATTTCAAAAATTAATACAAATCTTTACAAACATTCACAAGAAAATGATGAATGCAAGGGTATGGGGACGACAGTTGTCGCAGCAATATGTACGGACCTATTTACATCTGTGGCGCATATTGGAGACAGTCGTTGCTACCTGCTGAATAGCCATGGGTTCCAGCAAATTACCGAAGATCATTCACTTGTTAATGAACTAGTTCGTTCTGGGCATATATCAAAGGAAGATGCAGAGCATCATCCACGAAAAAATGTCGTTTTACGTGCATTAGGGACGGAAACACAGGTCCAAATGGATTTAAAAACAATCATTTTAGATGAAGGTGATCTATTATTAATATGCTCTGACGGCTTGTCGAATAAAGTTTCGGAAGCTGAATTAAAAGACATTTTAGAAAGTGACGATTCTATTGAGAAAAGGTGCGAAAAACTCGTTCAATTGGCCAATGATCATGGTGGAGAAGATAATATCACACTCGTAATCGTCGAATACACGTCTGAAAGTGAGGGCGAATAATCCTATGCTTATTGAAAGACGATTAAGTGGTCGTTATAAAATTCTTGAAGTCATTGGTGGCGGCGGGATGGCCAATGTATACCTCGCACGTGATATAATCCTTGAACGAGATGTAGCCATTAAGGTTCTTCGTTTAGATTTTTCAAATGATGAAGAATTTATTAAACGTTTTAGACGTGAAGCTCATGCGGCTACAAGCTTGGCACACCCGAATGTTGTAAGTATATATGATGTTGGGGAAGAAGAGGATATTTATTATATCGTAATGGAATATGTTCCTGGCCAAACCTTGAAACAATACATACAACGAAATGCACCACTTCATCCTAAAGAAGCGATTAACATTATGCTGCAACTGACATCTGCGATTACACATGCACACCAAAATCAGATTGTTCACCGTGACATCAAACCACAGAATATCTTAATTGACCATGATGGAACAGTGAAGGTAACGGACTTTGGGATTGCAGTTGCCTTAAGTTCAACAACCATTACACAAACAAACTCTGTGCTAGGCTCTGTTCATTATTTATCACCAGAACAAGCAAGGGGTGGAATGTCAACACGTAAGTCTGATATCTATTCTCTTGGTATTGTTATGTTTGAATTATTAACAGGTCGTGTTCCTTTTGAAGGGGAATCTGCGGTATCCATTGCTTTAAAGCATTTACAATCGGATACTCCATCACCAAAAAGATGGAATGCCACCATCCCACAGAGTGTAGAAAACATTATTTTAAAAGCAACTGCAAAAGATCCATTTCATCGCTATGACACAGTTGAAGAGATGGAAGAGGATTTGCAGACAGCGCTTTTTCCGAATCGTTTAAACGAAGAAAAATTCGTAATACCAAATATGGATGATGAAGTAACAAAAGCCATTCCAATTATTAAAGATAATAGCCCATTATCGGCTGAAACAATGGTCCGAGATTCTCAGAAAAACATGAAAAAGCCTGATCAAGACGAACCAAAACCAAAGAAAAAGAAGAAGAAAAACAAGCTTTTAGTAACGCTTGCCATCATCTTTTTCTTTATCATAGCAGCTGGTGTTGCTGCTGTTACGGTTTTCCCTGCATTATTTTTACCAAAGGATGTTGAAGTACCAAATGTATCAAATATGGCATATGACCGAGCAGTTTCCAAACTGGAGGAAGCGGGTTTTAAAATTGGTGACACCATTGAAATCAGTGATCAAGAAATCCAAGAAGGGTATATTGTTCGAACTGACCCTGAAGCAGGAGCTTCTGTAAAGGAAGGCGCCACAATTGATTTATATGAAAGTACTGGTAAAAAGAAAGTGGCATTCAAGGATTATGTCGGTAAAGACTTTGAGGAAGTTAAGGCTAGATTAGATAAAGAAAATTATTTTTATGTTGATAAGGAAGAAGTATTCGATGAGAGTGCTCCCGGAACCATCCTTAAGCAATCAATTGAAGAAGGGGAAGAGGTTGTTCCTGAAGAAACAGAAGTTATTTTTACGATTAGCAAGGGACTTGAAACTATTAATCTTGCTGATTTAACAGGATACCCTGAAAATGCACTTAATGAATATGCCAACTCAACTGGATTAAATATCGATTATTCAGAGGAACAATTTTCAAATGAGATTCCTGCAGGCCAAGCAATTTCGCAAACACCTGAAAAGGGAACTGAATTAACGAGGGGTAACAAGGTCAAAGTAATTATGTCAAAAGGTCCTGAACCGAAAGAGCCGAAAAACGTGAAGCGGACGATTACGATCGACTATACACCTGATGAAGAAGGAAACCCGCAAACGGTGAAAATTTATATTCAAGATGCTCAACATAAAATCACGGATGTTTACAAAGAGATTGAAATGACGGAAAAACAAACTGTTGACCTTACATTTGTCATTAATCCTGGTGAAACTGCCCAATACATGGTGTCTATTGACGGTGAACCTTCTATGAGAGAGGAAATTCCGTATCCAGAAGAGTAGGTTACAAATGGGTAGTTGATTTTTTAGCTACCCTGTATGTCGTGACGAATGAATAAAACAAGGAGTGAAACTATGCCAGAAGGCAAAATTATAAAAGCTTTAAGTGGTTTTTATTATGTTCAGAACGAAGATGGTGAGCTGATTCAATGTCGTGGGAGAGGAGTTTTTCGGAAGAACAAAGTAACTCCCTTAGTAGGCGACAATGTGTTATTCCAAGCAGAGAATGACACAGATGGATATATTTTAGAAGTATCAGAACGCAAGAATGAATTGGTTCGTCCGCCAATTGCTAATGTGGATCAAGCTATACTGGTTTTTTCAGCGATTGAACCTAATTTCAGTCCATTGTTGTTAGATCGCTTTCTTGTTTTAGTCGAATCAAACGATATAGAACCTATTATTTGTATTAGTAAAACGGATTTACTTTCGGACGATGCGGTTCAAGAAATAGAGAACTATGTACGAAGCTATCGCGAAATCGGCTACCATGTCTTATTAACCTCGACTAAGGAAAAGGAAGGTCTTGATCAGCTGTTACCGTTATTGGAAAATCAAATATCGGTATTTGCAGGTCAGTCCGGAGTTGGAAAGTCTTCCCTGTTAAATATGCTTCGACCAGATTTAGCATTAAAAACAGATGAAATATCAACGTCATTAGGCAGGGGAAAGCATACAACAAGACATGTGGAATTAATTGAAGTTGGCAATGGACTTGTTGCAGATACCCCGGGATTTAGTTCGTTAGAATTTCTAACCATTGAGGCAGAGGAACTTTCATACTGCTTCCCCGAAATATATAAGGCGGGTGCAGATTGTAAATTTCGTGGCTGTACGCATACCTCTGAGCCAAAGTGTGCAGTGAGACAAGGCGTAGAAAGCGGGAGCATTGAACAATTCCGTTATAATCACTATGTGAGTTTTTATGAAGAAATAAAGGAAAGAAAGCCGAGGTACTAATGATGATTAAAATTGCACCATCCATTCTTTCAGCAGATTTTGCAAAGCTAGGAGAAGAGATTAAGGATGTTGAACATGGGGGAGCAGACTATATTCATGTTGATGTCATGGATGGTCACTTTGTTCCGAATATTACAATCGGTCCACTTATTGTAGAAGCGATTCGACCTATAACCAAATTGCCATTAGATGTTCATTTAATGATTGAAAACCCTGATCAATACATTCCAGCTTTTGCCAAAGCAGGGGCAGACTTTTTAACGGTACATGTTGAGGCATGTTCGCATTTGCATCGTACCATTCAGTTAATTAAATCTCATGGAGTCAAGGCTGGCGTCGTTTTAAACCCAGCTACACCGGTAGATACAATAAAACATATCATTGAGGATATTGATTTAGTGTTGTTAATGACTGTGAACCCTGGATTCGGTGGCCAAAAGTTCATTCATTCTGTTCTTCCGAAAATCGAGGAAGTTGCACAAATGGTGAGGGAAAAAAACTTGAATGTTGAGATTGAGGTTGATGGAGGAGTCAATGAAGAAACAGCTAGGCTTTGTACCCGTGCTGGTGCTAATGTTCTAGTTGCAGGTTCCGCCATTTATAATCAGGAAGATCGGAAAACGGCGATTGAAAGAATCCGAGGTTTGTAAAAAAAGAGCAGACATTTCTGCTCTTTTTTATATGCTTTTTTGCATATTTTATCTAAGTGAGAACTATGTTTTAGTAATGAACTTAAATTGAATTGTACTTTTTTTAATCAATTAGGCATAAGAATGTTTTAAGAGGTTTACATGAATTTGCTTTTATTTATATGTACTATGGTACTATTTTTTTTCATTTGAATATTATTAATAAAGAAGACCGTGTGATTTCAATGAAAGTACGTGGATATTGCATTGAGGAGGGAAAGTATGAAATTTTATACAATTAAGTTACCAAAGTTCTTAGGCGGTATCGTCCGTGCGATGTTAGGATCATTTAAAAAGGGATAAAAAAAGCACCGTCCATAGGTGCTTTTTTTGTGCAAATTTTCAGCTCTTACAAATGTAAGAGCTAAGACATTTTTATTGTCTGGCTTCAGGCGCCATCGGCTCTCTGGTCTAGCCAATCGCTTCGGAAGGTGAAGTACACCTTCCGAAGCGATTGGCTTATGCTTGTCGCCGATTGACGGGCGCCTTACGCTTTTCTTTATTACACGCGTTCTACTTTACCAGATTTTAATGCTCTTGCAGAAACGTATACGCGTTTTGGTTTACCATCAACTAAAATACGAACTTTTTGTAGGTTAGCTCCCCATTTGCGTTTTGAAGCGTTCATTGCATGGGAACGAGCGTTACCAGTAGTAGTTTTTCTACCTGTGATTACACATTTACGTGCCATTCTATTTCCCTCCTAACTTGCACAGCAACAATCAAACATATCGCTTTCTTCATAGAAATACTTATATAATTTATCATAACTAATGGGATATTGCAATACTTCAAAACGGTGCTTTAAAGGAAAAATCCTTGTCAAGACATAGAAATAGTAAAAAGCTATATAATAAAAGATAATGAATCGACATAGGAAGTTGAGAATTACTTTTAAAATATGAGATGTTATAGTAAAATTACTGTAGCCAAAGGTGAACAATTATAAAGGGGGAGTCTCACATGTCCATCGAATTAAAAACGAAGTACGGACAAATTGATATATCAAACGATGTAATTGCAACGGTTGCTGGTGGAGCTGCTATCGATTGTTACGGGATCGTCGGAATGGCTTCAAAAAGTCAAATTAAAGATGGTATTTCTGAACTTTTACGAAAAGAAAATTTTGCCCGTGGTATTGTTGTACGTCAAGCAAATGATGAAGTGCATATCGACATGTACATAATTGTAAGTTATGGCACGAAAATCTCTGAGGTTGCCCACAATGTTCAATCTAAGGTGAAATATACATTAGACCAAACAGTAGGACTTGCTGTAAACTCGGTTAATATTTACGTGCAAGGAGTTCGTGTAACGAACCCATAAAGAGGAGGAAAATTGCGTGTCAATTACTACATTAGATGGAAAACGTTTTGCAAAAATGGTGTTATTAGGAGCAACACATTTATCTAATAATGCAAAAATGGTAGATGCCCTTAACGTTTTCCCTGTACCAGATGGTGATACAGGAACGAATATGAATCTTTCCATGACATCTGGTGCAAAAGAAGTAAAAAATAATGTTACCCCACATATTGGAAAGGTTGGATCATCTTTAGCGCGCGGACTATTAATGGGAGCGCGTGGTAACTCTGGTGTTATTCTTTCTCAACTTTTCAGAGGTTTTTCTAAAGCGATCGAACAAAAGGAAACGTTGAACGCTAGTGAATTTGCCCATGCCTTTGAAATGGGTGTGGAAACAGCCTATAAAGCTGTTATGAAACCAGTTGAAGGAACAATTTTAACAGTGGCAAAAGATGCAGCAAAACAAGCTGTTGATGCTGCGAAGAATGAGACTGACATTGTTGTTGTGATGGAAGAACTCTTAAAGGAAGCTAAAGCATCATTAAACCGTACACCTGATCTACTACCTGTATTAAAGGAAGTTGGGGTTGTAGATAGTGGTGGTCAAGGGTTAGTGCTAGTTTACGAAGGATTCCTATCAGAATTAAAAGGTGAGACAATTGATAATATGTCGATTGCAACACCATCAATGAATGAGCTTGTAAATGCGGAGCATCATAAAAGTGTTCAGAGTCATATGAATACAGAGGATATTGTATTTGGTTACTGTACAGAATTCATGGTCAAGTTTGAACCGGAAAAAACAAGCAAGCATCCATTTTCTGAAGAACAGTTCCGAAATGATTTAAGTCACTATGGTGATTCGTTATTAGTGATCTCTGACGAAGATATTGTGAAAGTACATATTCATTCCGAGCAACCTGGTGAGGTTTTATCATATGGCCAGCGCTACGGTAGCTTGATTAAAATGAAGATTGAAAATATGCGTGAACAGCATACAGCCATTTTAAATGAAGATGAGACACTTGCTCCAGAACAAATGAAACGTAACAAAGAAAAAGAAAAATATGCGATTATCACTGTTGCGATGGGCTCAGGAATTACAGAATTATTTAAGAGCATTGGAGCTCATGTTGTTATTGAAGGTGGACAAACGATGAATCCTAGTACTGAGGATTTTGTTAAAGCAATTGAATCAGTACATGCGGAAAACTTTATCATTCTTCCAAATAACAAAAATATTATTATGGCAGCTGAACAGGCATCATCCGTCGTTGATGGTAACGTGATTGTTGTACCTTCACGAACAGTACCTCAAGGGATGTCTGCATTACTTGCCTTTAACCCGGCTGGTGAATTAGAAGCAAATCATAAGACTATGACAAGTGCTTTAAGCAATGTAAAAACGGGTCAAATCACGTATGCGGTACGCGATACCAATATCGACGGTATCGACATTGCGAAAGATGATTTCATGGGAATTGCCGAAGGGAAAATTGTTGTAACCGATAGGGATAAGCTAAAAGCTGCAAAAGACTTATTAGCAAAAATTATTTCTGCAGATGATGATGAAATTGTGACAATTATTTATGGGCAGGACTCCTCAGAGGATGAGGTCGAGCAGATTGTCCAATATCTTGAAGAAGAGTTTGAAGATATTGAAGTTGAAGTCCATAATGGTGAGCAGCCACTTTATGCATTTATTTTCTCAGTTGAATAAGATGATGAAATAGAAGGGATCAATCCCTTCTATTTCAATGTTTGGGGACAATTTCCTGTAGATAAAAAAGTCAAGGACAAATAGAGTAATATGTAGGAACACAGTTTGACCTTACTCCATAAATTTATAGTAAGGATGGGGGAAAAAATATGAAATTTAGAAGTGTTTTTGACATTATTGGTCCGGTCATGATTGGTCCGTCAAGCTCCCATACAGCTGGAGCAGCGCGTATTGGAAGAGTCGCTAGAAGCTTATTTGGTCGAGAACCAAAATGGGCAAACATCTCCTTTTACGGATCATTTGCCGAGACGTATAAAGGCCATGGAACAGATGTTGCGATCATTGGTGGTCTGCTTGATTTTGACACATTTGATGAAAGAATTAAAACATCTTT
The DNA here is from genome assembly GCF_036965045.1 of Bacillus sp. JJ1533. Taxonomy (NCBI): domain Bacteria; kingdom Bacillati; phylum Bacillota; class Bacilli; order Caryophanales; family Bacillaceae; genus Bacillus; species Bacillus sp. JJ1533. The sequence goes on from NZ_JBALOV010000035.1 coordinate 201,857, forward strand.
GGAAATTGCAAAAGAATCAGGTATGCAAATAAAATTCACAGAAGAAGAAGCGATTCCGGAACACCCTAATACCGCTCGAGTTTCAATTGGTGATGAAGAGGGGGAGTTGGAGCTTGTCGGTATATCGATAGGTGGCGGAAAAATTGAAATTACTGAGTTAAATGGCTTTCAGCTTCGTTTATCTGGGAATCATCCAGCTATTCTTGTCGTCCACAATGACCGTTATGGCGCCATTGCAGGCGTTGCGAATGTGCTTGCAAAATACGCGATTAACATCGGTCATATGGAAGTAGCACGGAAAGAAAAAGGGATGCAAGCATTGATGACAATTGAAGTTGACCAAAACATCGATGGACAGGTTTTAGATGAACTATCTACCTTACCCAATATTTTAAAAGTAGCTAAAATTGTCGAATAGGCATCATAAAAAACGTTTTAAACGTTTACTCGACAGGAGGTTTTTGTATGTTTCGTAATGTTGCTGAGTTAGTAGAACTTGCCACTACTAAAAATATGAAAATAGCAGATGTGATGATTGAACAAGAGATAGAAGTTACAGGAAAAAGCCGTGAAGAAATCATCGCTCAAATGGAACGCAACCTTGAAGTAATGGAAAAAGCGGTCGAAAGAGGACTTGCTGGCGTTTCATCTCATTCTGGTTTAACAGGAGGAGATGCTGTTCTGTTACAAAACTATATAAAAAAAGGAAACTTTTTAACTGGTAAAACCGTACTTGATGCTGTTAGTAAGGCTGTAGCGACAAATGAAGTCAATGCGGCAATGGGAACCATTTGTGCAACACCTACTGCTGGTTCTGCTGGAGTTGTTCCAGGAACTTTATTTGCGGTGAAGGAAAAATTGAATCCGACAAAAGACGAGATGGTTCAGTTTTTGTTTACAGCTGGGGCATTTGGATTTGTAGTTGCCAATAACGCTTCCATCTCAGGTGCAGCGGGTGGCTGCCAAGCAGAAGTGGGCTCAGCTGCCGGAATGGCTGCGGCAGCCATAGTTGAAATGGCAGGAGGCACACCACAGCAATCTGCTGAAGCAATGGCGATTACCTTAAAAAACATGCTTGGTCTCGTCTGTGACCCAGTTGCCGGTCTCGTCGAGGTGCCTTGTGTTAAGCGTAATGCAATGGGTGCAGCTAATGCGATGGTCGCCGCAGATATGGCATTGGCGGGTATTACAAGCCGAATTCCATGTGATGAAGTAATCGATGCAATGTATAGAATAGGTCAGACAATGCCGACGGCGTTAAAAGAGACAGCACGGGGAGGGCTAGCGGCAACCCAAACAGGTCGTGCACTTGAAGCAAAGATCTTTGGGATTTCGCTAACCAAAAGTGAATAGTCAATTACTGCAGCCTGTCACTGAAATTAAAGGGATCGGTGAAGAAACAGGAATTCAGCTAAATGAGATGCACATTTTTACTATTCTTGACCTACTTTTATACTTTCCATATCGATTTGAAGATTATAATTTACGAGACCTTGCCGAGGTGAAGCACGAGGAGAAAATAACGATTGAGGGGAAGGTTCACAGTGAACCCCTGTTAACCTATTACAATCGAAAACGATCACGCTTAACTTTCAGGGTCTTGGTAGGTCGCTATTTAATAACAGCGACCTGTTTTAATCGGCCATATTATAAAAATAAGATCTCGTTAAATGATACTGTTACAGTTACAGGAAAATGGGATCAGCATCGGCAAACCATAACGGTTAGTGAGATTGTCTTCGGGCCGATGATAAAGGATAACCTTATTGAACCTGTGTATTCCGTAAAAGGGAAAATCACGGTAAAAGGAATGAAGCGGTTTATCGCACTTGCTCTTAACCAGTTTGGTGAACAAATTGAGGACAATCTTCCTGAGCAATTATTAGCAAGGTATCGGCTTTTACCTAAGAAGGATGCTATTAAAATCATGCATCATCCATCTGGTCATCAGGACTTAAAACAAGCCAGAAGACGTTTTGTGTATGAAGAGTTTCTGCTGTTTCAACTTAAAATGCAGGCATTAAGAAAATTTGAGCGTGAACAAACATCGGGCACACCCATGGAGTTTCAGACCGGGAAGCTAGAGGAATTTACGAATGGATTACCATTTCCGCTTACAAGTGCCCAAAACCGCGTTGTTGATGAAATAATCGATGATTTACGTTCACCCTATCGAATGAATCGATTACTTCAAGGTGATGTTGGTTCAGGAAAGACCGTGGTTGCAGCGATTTCTTTATATGCTGCAATCCTTTCGGGATGTCAAGGAGCATTAATGGTGCCAACAGAAATTTTAGCTGAACAGCATGCCCAGTCACTTGCTGAGCTTTTCTCAAATTACGGATTAAATATTCAACTTTTAACAAGCTCTGTGAAAGGCAAACGAAGAAGAGAAATACTCGAACAGCTTAAAACAGGGGAAATTCATATTTTGGTAGGTACCCATGCGCTTATCCAGGATGAGGTTAATTTCAAAAAGCTTGGTCTCGTAATTACAGATGAACAGCATCGTTTTGGTGTAGAGCAGCGCAGAGTTTTACGTGAAAAGGGTGAAAATCCAGATGTGCTTTTCATGACTGCAACTCCAATTCCAAGGACGCTTGCGATAACGGTTTTTGGTGAGATGGACGTTTCGGTGATTGATGAAATGCCAGCAGGCAGAAAAAAAATTGAAACCTATTGGGTAAAGCATGACATGCTTGAGCGGATTTTAGTCTTTATTGAAAAAGAGCTTGCAAAAGGGAGACAAGCCTATGTCATCTGTCCGCTGATTGAGGAATCCGATAAGTTAGATGTTCAAAATGCGATTGATGTTCATACGATGCTCTCCTTCCATTTTCAAAACAAGGCGAAAGTTGGATTAATGCATGGTCGATTATCTGCAGAAGAAAAAGAAGATGTAATGAGACAATTTAGTGAAAATGAAGTTCAAATTCTCGTATCCACAACGGTTGTTGAGGTAGGTGTAAACGTTCCAAATGCCACTTTGATGGTGATTTATGATGCTGAGCGTTTCGGTCTTTCCCAACTACACCAATTACGAGGACGTGTCGGAAGAGGTAGTGAACAATCTTATTGTATTCTTCTTGCTGACCCAAAATCTGAAGTTGGAAAAGAGAGAATGCGGATCATGACAGAAACAAATGATGGCTTTGTTCTGTCAGAAAAAGATCTGGAGCTTCGTGGACCAGGTGACTTCTTTGGTCGTAAACAAAGTGGCGTCCCTGAATTTAAGGTAGCTGACATGGTTCATGATTATCGTACACTAGAAGTAGCCCGAAATGATGCTGCCAAACTAATTAATTCAAAGGCGTTTTGGGAGGATCAATCGTATAAATACCTCCGGGAGGATTTATTACAAACGGGTATTTTAGATGGAGAAAAACTGGATTAAACCATTTGCTTTAAGGCAGATTGTAAGGAGTTTTTTTTCTTGCAATCTGCCTTTTTAAATTATATACTAACTATTAGTACCTAGTCATAAGAGTGCGGACGGTGTATTTTTAATGAGAAGAAATAAAAAAGAACGGCAGCAACTACTTAAGGGAACAATAAAAGTGAATCCATTTATTACGGATGAAGACTTAGCCGAAAAATTCAAGGTTAGTGTTCAAACGATTCGTTTGGATCGTTTGGAGTTATCCATCCCTGAGCTTCGTGAGAGAATTAAGAATGTTGCTGAGAAAAAACTAGATGATGAAGTCAAAGCTTTGCCAATTGAAGAAGTCATTGGTGAAATTATCGATATTGAACTAGACGAAAGTGCAATTTCAATTTTTGATGTCACAAATGAGCATGTGTTTAAACGAAATCAAATTGCTCGTGGACATCATCTTTTTGCCCAAGCAAACTCATTAGCGGTTGCTGTTATTAATGATGAACTTGCCCTTACTGCAAAGGCAAATATTCGGTTTACAAGACAGGTAAAAGCCGGGGAGAGAGTTGTTGCAAAAGCTAAAGTAAAGGGTTCACAGGAAAAAGATCGAACGATTGTAGATGTAAATAGTTATGTCGGAAATGAAATCGTGTTTTCCGGTGAATTTACAATGTATCGTTCTAATAAACAAGTAAAAACTGATTCATAATAGTGAACAAAACAAGTACCCAGCTCTCAATAGAAACAAAAGGAATGATTAAGATGAAACTTGCGATAGATGCAATGGGTGGAGATCATGCACCAGAGGAAATTGTTAAGGGAACAATGACTGCATTACAGCATTATAAAGATCTGGAAGTAACTTTAATTGGTGATGAAGCAAAGATTCGTCAATATATGACTGAAGATGAAAGAATAACAATCATACATACAACAGAAATAATTGAAGGTACAGATGAACCTGTAAGAGCCGTGAGGAGAAAAAAGAATGCATCCATGGTTTTAATGGCGAAAGAGGTGAGCGAGGGACGTGCTGACGCATGTATTTCAGCTGGAAATACGGGGGCTCTCATGACTGCTGGACTTTTCATCGTCGGAAGAATTGAAGGAATTGACCGGCCTGCATTAGCACCAACCCTCCCCACTTTGGATAAAAAGGGTTTTCTTATGCTAGATGTAGGTGCAAATGTTGATGCGAAACCAGAGCACTTGCTTCAATATGCCATCATGGGATCGATATATTCCGCAAAGGTTCGTGGAGTTGCTAATCCTAGAGTTGGTTTATTAAATGTCGGTACAGAAGATAAAAAAGGAAATGAACTTACCAAACATGCTTTTGACTTAATCAAAGCCACACATCTTAATTTCATTGGAAATGTTGAGGCAAGAGATTTACTTGACGGAGTGGCAGATGTTGTTGTTACCGATGGTTTTACAGGAAATGTTACCTTAAAAACCATCGAGGGTACTGCTCTATCCATGTTTAAGATGCTAAAAACCGCCTTCACAACCAATTTAAAGAGTAAAATAGCAGCCGGACTTTTAATGCCAGAGCTAAAGGTGTTAAAAAAGACACTGGATTACTCAGAATATGGCGGTGCAGGGCTCTTTGGTTTAAAGGCACCTGTAATCAAAGCACATGGCTCTTCCGATGCGAATGGTCTATTTAGTGCGATAAGACAAACATACGAGATGGTTGAAAAAGATGTTGCCGGTACAATTCGTAAAACATTAGAGGACATCCATCCAAAAGTAGATGAATAGGGGGAATGTAGAATGAGCATGATTGCATTCGTTTTTCCAGGACAAGGTTCGCAAATTGTGGGAATGGGAAAGGAATTAGCCGATTCTCAAGAAGTGGTTCAGGATATTTTTACAAGAGCTGATAAAGCATTAGGGGAGGAGCTCTCTTCTCTCATCTTTAACGGACCGCAAGAAACACTCACGTTAACAGTAAATGCACAACCATCACTACTGACAACAAGTATTGCAATTTTGGAGAAATTTAAGGAAGCTAATATAGTACCCGGGTTTGTTGCTGGACATAGTCTTGGTGAGTACACCGCATTAGTCGCTGCTGGTGCACTAAGCTTTGAAGACGCTGTGCGTACGGTTCGTAAACGCGGCGAATTTATGGAGGAAGCCGTTCCGGCAGGACAAGGAACAATGGCTGCCATTCTTGGGATGAGTCGTGAGGACTTACAAGCGGTAACAGATGAAATTTCTCATGCAGGTCATCCAGTTCAATTGGCAAATATTAACTGCCCAGGACAAATTGTAATTTCAGGAGCAGCAGAAGGTGTTAAGCAGGCTTGTGAATTAGCAAAGGAAAAAGGTGCGAAGCGTGCTATCCCACTTGAGGTGAGTGGACCGTTCCATTCTTCATTAATGGAACCTGCAGCAGCTAAATTACGTGCTGTACTTGATCAGATTGAGATTAATGATGCAAATGTACCAGTTATTGCAAACGTAAACGCAGCTGAAATGACATCAGCACAGCAAATTAAGGAAAATCTAGTAAAGCAATTGTATTCACCTGTATTATGGGAAAATTCAGTTCAATACATGCTAGACCAAGGTGTCGATACCTTTATCGAAATTGGGCCAGGTAAAGTGCTCTCAGGATTAATTAAGAAAGTAAATCGTAGAGTTGCAACTTATGCAATCAGTGACATAGAAACACTTGAGGCAACGATTCGAGCAATAAAGGAGGGAAATTAAGATGTTAAATGGCAAAGTAGCATTGGTTACCGGTGCCTCACGGGGAATCGGCCGTACGATTGCAATTGAACTTGCAAAAGCAGGTGCAAAGGTTGCAGTAAACTATTCCGGCAGTGAGCAAAAAGCAAATGAAGTTGTGGATGAAATCAAAGCATTAGGACAGGAGGCTTTTGCGATTCAGGCAAATGTTTCTGATGCAGATTCGGTTACGAATATGGTAAAAGAGGTTATCTCGACATTTGGTAGTCTTGATATCCTTGTTAATAATGCTGGAATTACACGAGATAATCTATTAATGAGAATGAAAGAAGAAGAATGGGACGATGTGATTAATATTAATCTAAAAGGTGTGTTCCTTTGTACAAAAGCTGTAACTAGACAAATGATGAAGCAGCGCTCTGGTAAAATTATCAATATCGCCTCTATTGTAGGGGTTAGTGGGAATCCTGGACAAGCTAACTATGTAGCTGCAAAAGCTGGCGTAATTGGCTTAACAAAAACAACTGCGAAAGAATTAGCAAGTCGCAATATTAACGTTAACGCAGTTGCACCAGGTTTTATTACGACAGAAATGACCGACCAGCTTCCAGAAGATATTAAAAACGATATGCTAAAATTAATTCCTCTTTCTAGGTTTGGTGAAACAACTGATATTTCCGGAGTTGTTTTATTCCTGGCATCTGATCAAAGCAATTATATGACAGGCCAAACCTTGCATATAGACGGTGGAATGGTGATGTAAGTTGAAAGCAGTATAAAAATAAAACCACTTGCTTTTTACTTTATGCTCTTGCGCTTTCCTAGGGTAAACCAATATAATACTTTGAGGGGAGGTGAATGGAATGGCAGATGTATTTGAGAGAATTACAAAAATCGTGGTTGACCGCTTAGGTGTTGAAGAATCAGCAGTAACTTTAGAGGCTTCTTTTAAAGATGATCTAGGAGCGGATTCACTAGACGTTGTTGAACTAGTTATGGAACTTGAGGACGAGTTTGACATGGAAATTTCAGACGACGAGGCTGAAAAAATTTCTACAGTTGGTGACGCTGTAAATTACATAAAAAGCCAGCTATAATTCTTAAATTGTAAAAGTCCCGTTATTTAAACGGGGCTTTCTCAAAGTGTCTAGCGCAAGCGCCTAGCCCCTCGAGGTCTAATAACCTGTGTCAAGAAAAGTCCAAGAACGACTTTTTTTGACACAGAACATTAGCTTGTCGGGCTTGCGCAGGATGTGCTGACGTCTACGTTTGCCACAGGACGTGGCGGTATTTAGTAGACGTTCCATCCCAAGGCGTTTGCGCTTTTCTCATTGGAGGTTACGTAAGGTGAAGCGGATAAATAAAGACAAAGGCAATAAGTTCACTCCGAAGTTTAAAGTTTTTCAGGAGCGACTAGGGATTCATTTTCAAGATGAGAACCTACTTATTCAAGCATTTACACATTCATCTTATGTGAATGAGCATCGAAAAAAGCCGCATGAAGACAATGAACGGCTAGAATTTTTAGGAGATGCTGTTTTAGAGCTAACCATTTCCAAGTTTTTATTTAACAAATTTCCAATTATGAGCGAAGGCGAATTAACGAAGATGCGTGCAGCTATTGTTTGTGAACCATCTTTAGTTACGTTTGCCAATGAACTTAAATTTGGGGAGCTTGTTTTACTAGGTAAAGGTGAGGAAATGACTGGTGGAAGAGAGCGACCGGCCCTATTAGCTGATGTGTTTGAAGCATTTATTGGGGCACTATACCTTGATAAAGGTCTAGATGTTGTGAACCAGTTTTTAGATCAAACAGTCATACCAAAAATTAATGCGGGTGCTTTTTCTCATGTGATGGATTATAAGAGTCAGCTTCAAGAGCTTGTACAACGAGATGGAACTGGAATCATCGAGTATAAGGTGCTCCAAGAAAAAGGGCCTGCACATAGTCGTGAATTTGTTTCAAGAGTATCCCTAAATGGTGAGGAGCTTGGGACAGGTACAGGTAGATCGAAAAAAGAAGCTGAGCAACATGCAGCAGAAATAGCATTAAAGAAGTTAAAAAACAAACAACAATAAGGTAGAGTGCCCCACGATTTCGTGGGGTTATATTTTTGCCTAATTGGTTGCTGTAAAAAGTAATCCAATAACATACAAGTTTGTGTTAAAATATGTAGGACTTGAATTTCGAATTGAGGGGGAAGTTTATGTTCCTCAAACGTTTAGATATAGTAGGATTTAAATCGTTTGCTGAAAGAATTGCAGTAGATTTTGTACCGGGTGTAACGGCTGTTGTAGGACCAAATGGAAGTGGGAAAAGTAATATCACAGACGGAATTCGTTGGGTTCTTGGAGAACAGTCAGCAAAATCACTGCGTGGATCGAAAATGGAAGATATCATTTTCGCAGGAAGTGACAGCCGCAAAGCATTGAATGTAGCTGAAGTCACAATAACATTAGATAACGAGGATCATTTTTTACCAATTGATTACCACGAAGTAAGTGTCACACGTCGTGTCTATCGATCTGGAGAAAGTGAATTTTTGATCAATAAACAAGCATGTCGACTTAAAGATATAGTTGACTTATTTATGGATTCTGGACTTGGCCGCGAAGCTTTTTCCATTATTAGTCAGGGGAAAGTAGAAGAGATTTTAAGTAGTAAAGCTGAAGAGAGAAGAAGCATCTTTGAAG
>NZ_JBALOV010000035.1:210669-358346 GCF_036965045.1 Bacillus sp. JJ1533
AGGCGGCAGGGGTTTTAAAATATAAAACCCGTAAAAAGAAAGCAGAATATAAGCTTGCTGAAACTCAGGAAAATTTAAATCGGGTCAACGACATTATTCATGAGCTTGAATCGCAAATTGAACCATTGCAAATTCAGTCTTCCATTGCGCAAGACTATCTTGAGAAAAAAGAAGAGCTAGAAACCATTGAAGTTGGCTTAACCGTGTATGAAATTGAGGATCTTCACGAAAAGTGGGAAAAGCTATCAAAGCTTGTTGAAGAGCATAAAGAACAGGAATTAGCTTTAAACACAAAACTTCAAAGTAAGGAAGCGAAAATTGAGGAGCTAAGAACTGAAATCGAGGCGACCGATTCTTCAATACATGAACTTCAACAACTTCTTTTACGGACCAGTGAGGAACTTGAAAAACTGGAAGGGCGAAAAGAAGTTTTAAAAGAACGCAAAAAAAATGCGACGCAAAATAAAGGTCAGCTTGAAAATTCAATTCTAGAATTATCGCATAAGCTGGAGAGCTTAACCGAAAGAAAACAAAAGGAACAACTTGAACTATCAAGGTTAAGTGAAGAAGTTGATGAACTTGAACAACAATTAAAGGAAAAACAAACTTTACTTGCTTCGTATGATCAAAACATCGAAGAGAAAATTGAGAACTTAAAAAGTGATTATTTTGAGTTGCTCAATAAGCAGGCCTCGTATCGAAACGAAGTGGGTTATATTAAGGAGCAACTTTCGCAACAAGAAGCGAAAGTCAATCGTCTAGATGAATCAAATCAAAAATATTTAACAGAGCGCAAGGAAATTCTTGATGAAAAAGTACGACTCCAAACAAAGCTTTCCGTTATTGAACAAGAAATTAATCATCAAATTGTTTCTTTTAGAGACTTACAAGCAAAACTAGAAAATAATAAGAAAAACTATCAGAAGCAAGAGAGTATGCTTTATCAGGCATATCAATACTTACAGCAAACGAAATCAAGGAAAGAAATGCTCGAAGAAATGCAGGATGATTATTCCGGTTTCTTCCAAGGTGTTAAGGAAGTTTTAAAAGCAAGAAATGATCAGTTACAAGGGATTGAAGGAGCCATTGCAGAGCTCATTCATGTTCCAAAGGATTATGAAACGGCTATTGAAATTGCATTGGGTGCTGCAACACAGCATATTGTCGTAGATAATGAAAAAAATGCTAGAACAGCTATCCAGTATTTAAAGAAAAATTCATACGGCAGAGCGACATTTTTACCTATGAATGTGATTAAGGAACGCTCGATTTCAGCAACACAACTTGTTGCAATCAAGGGGCATCCAGCATTCATTGGTGTAGCTTCTGAATTAGTTACCTATGAAGAAAGATTTCACTCTGTTATCGCAAATCTCTTGGGAACAATCTTGATTACAACAGATTTAAAAGGTGCGAATGAACTTGCTTCGCTTGTGGGGCATAGGTATCGAGTTGTTACCCTTGAAGGTGATGTTGTCAATCCAGGCGGTTCGATGACAGGGGGGGCAGTTAAGCAGAAATCAAATTCTCTACTTAGCCGTGGCCGAGAACTCGAGACCATAACTGAAAAGCTTGCAGAAATGGAAGCGAAAACGGCTGAACTCGAAAAAACAGTCAAGGATAAGAAAAAGCAAATAGCGGAACAAGAAGTTAGGCTTGAAAGTCTGCGACAAGCAGGTGAATCCTTGCGATTAAAAGAGCAAACTGTTAAAGGTGAATACCGTGAAGTTTCTGTAAAAGAGCAAAATGTGAATGAGCATTTAGAATTATATGATGACGAGAAGAAACAATATCAAGAAGATAAGGAAAGAATGACTGCTCGTTTAGACGAGCTCACATCTGAATTATCTGCTCTTGAAGAAGAGCTTCATACATTAGACAAGACAATCAGCCAGCTCAATTCCCAAAAATCTGTCCAACAGACCTCACGTGAAACGGTACAAACAGAAATTACCGATCAGAAGGTGATTTTAGCAAGGAAAAAACAAGCGCTTGAACATCAACAAGAGAAAGTGGATCGGATCGAAGAAGAAGTGAGTGAAGGGTTTGCTAGGCTGACTGATTTAAAAGAGGATTTAGCGTTGCTTGATAACGAAATGACTTCAAGTAACTCTGGAGAAAGAGAGCTAGAAGAATCGGCAAAACAAAAATCCAAAGATAAAAATGAAACTATTCAGATGATCAGCAATAAACGCGAGCATCGCCTAAAACTACAAACAACCCTTGAAGATATTGAACGAGAGTTAAAGGAATCAAAACGTCAATACAAGCAGCTTGTTGATATCTTACAGGATGAAGAAGTAAAGGTGAATCGCTTGGATGTTGAATTAGAAAATTGTTTAACACATCTTCGTGAGGAGTATTTATTAACCTATGAAGCTGCAAAGGAACAATTTCCACTTCAAATTGAAGTTTCTGAAGCAAGAAAGAAGGTAAAACTAATAAAGCTTGCAATTGAAGAGCTTGGAACGGTGAACCTTGGCGCGATTGATGAGTATGACAGGGTTTCTGAGCGATATACCTTCTTGACTGAACAGCAAAATGACTTGCAGGAAGCGAAAGATACATTGTTCCAGGTAATCGATGAAATGGATGATGAAATGAAAAAGAGATTCGAATCTACTTTTACAAATATTCGCTCCCATTTTGAGACAGTCTTTCAAGCCTTGTTTGGTGGTGGACGAGCCGATCTTCGTCTAACAGATCCAAATGACCTTTTAAATACAGGTGTAGAAATTGTGGCCCAGCCACCAGGAAAAAAACTGCAAAACTTAGGCCTATTATCCGGTGGAGAAAGGGCATTGACAGCGATTGCGTTGTTATTTTCAATCCTTAAAGTTCGTCCTGTTCCATTTTGTGTATTGGATGAGGTTGAGGCAGCGCTTGATGAAGCAAATGTATTCCGATTTGCACAATATTTAAAGAAATATAGTAAAGAAACTCAATTTATCGTGATTACCCATCGAAAAGGGACAATGGAAGAGGCAGATGTGTTATATGGTGTGACCATGCAGGAATCAGGCGTTTCAAAACTTGTTTCCGTTCGTCTTGAAGAAACGAAGGAATTGGTTACCCAAAACTAGATTGAAAGGGGATTGACATGAGTTTTTTTAAGAAATTAAAAGAAAAGATTACAAATCAGGCTGACACAGTTACAGAAAAATTTAAGGATGGTTTATCTAAAACTCGTAATTCCTTTTCTGAACGAGTAAATGATTTAGTTGCTCGTTATCGAAAGGTTGATGAGGACTTTTTTGAAGAACTTGAAGAAATTTTAATTGCAGCGGACGTCGGCGTTTCAACAGTTATGGAATTAATTGATGAATTAAAGATGGAAGTTAAGAAAAGAAACATTCAGGACACAAAAGAGGTTCAAGGTGTTATTTCTGAGAAACTCGTTGAAATATACCAAGGCGGTGAGGAAAAATCACCAAAGCTAAATATTCAAGATGAAGGACTTACCGTCATTTTAGTGGTTGGTGTCAATGGTGTTGGTAAAACAACATCAATTGGAAAAATTGCCAATCGCTTAAAAAATGAAGGGAAATCAGTCCTCCTAGCCGCAGGAGATACTTTCCGTGCCGGTGCAATCCAACAACTTGAAGTTTGGGGCGAACGTGTCGGTGTGGATGTTATTAAACAATCAGAAGGGTCAGATCCAGCAGCAGTAATGTATGATGCGGTTCAAGCGGCTAAATCTCGACATGTTGATGTCTTAATATGTGATACGGCAGGACGACTTCAAAACAAAGTAAACTTAATGAAAGAGCTTGAAAAGGTAAAACGTGTCATCGAACGCGAATTACCAGGTGCTCCACATGAAGTGTTACTCGTTCTTGATGCGACAACTGGACAAAATGCTTTAACACAAGCGAAAACATTCTCTGCAGCAACAAATGTAACAGGTATTGTGTTAACAAAATTAGACGGAACTGCAAAGGGGGGCATTGTCCTAGCGATTCGAAATGAACTAAACATTCCTGTTAAACTGGTTGGTTTAGGAGAAAAAGTCGATGACCTCCAAGAATTCGATGCACAAAACTACGTCTACGGATTATTCGCAGATCTAGTTGAGAAAACAGAAGAATAAAATGTAGTATAAAAGAGCCTTAAAGACAGGCTCTTTTTTTAGTAAAGTAAAATGACTTGACAACCAATTGTAAAGTAGGTAAACTATTGACTTGTAAAGGTATTTCACTTAACAAGGGGGAGATACTAATGCTTGAAAAAACAACGAGAATGAATTATCTCTATGATTTTTATCAATCGTTGTTAACACCTAAGCAAAGAAACTATATGTCTTTATATTACCTAGATGACTTTTCCCTTGGTGAAATAGCAGAGGAATATGAGATTAGTCGTCAAGCGGTCTATGACAATATCAAACGAACAGAGACAATGCTTGAAGAGTATGAGGAAAAACTGTTACTATTTCAGAAATTTCAAGAGCGCAGAAAACTGATTGACGAGCTAAAACGACTTTCACATCAACGTGATGATAGCGCAGAGCTTCAAAATGTGATACAGTTGCTTGAGAAATTAGAATAGGGGGCGGCAAGAATGGCATTTGAAGGATTAGCCGACCGACTGCAAGGAACTCTACAGAAAATTCGCGGTAAAGGAAAAGTATCAGAATCCGATGTAAAGGAAATGATGCGTGAGGTACGTCTTGCCTTACTTGAAGCAGACGTAAACTTCAAAGTTGTCAAGGATTTTGTAAAACGTGTTAGTGAAAGAGCTGTTGGTCAAGAAGTAATGAAGAGCTTAACTCCAGGACAGCAAGTCATTAAAGTTGTTCAGGAGGAACTTACTGCATTAATGGGTGGCGAGCAAAGTAAAATTGCGGTTGCCAAACGACCGCCAACTGTCATTATGATGGTCGGTTTACAAGGTGCAGGTAAAACAACCACTACTGGTAAGCTTGCAAATCTATTACGAAAAAAACATAATCGTAAACCACTTCTTGTGGCTGCTGATATTTATCGACCAGCTGCGATTGACCAATTGCAAACCTTAGGAAAACAGCTAAATATGCCGGTCTTTTCCCTTGGAGATAAAATCAGTCCTGTTGAAATTGCAAAGCAAGCAATCGAAAAGGCAAAAGAGGAGCATAACGACTATGTATTAATTGATACAGCCGGTCGTTTGCATATCGATGAAGAACTGATGGACGAGCTAAAGCAAGTCAAAGAAGTTGCACAGCCTGACGAGATTTTCCTTGTTGTAGATGCGATGACAGGACAGGATGCAGTCAATGTGGCACAAAGTTTTAATGACTTATTAGGTTTAACAGGTGTTGTGTTAACAAAGCTTGATGGAGATACCCGTGGGGGTGCAGCATTATCCGTTAAGGCTGTTACAAATACACCAATTAAATTTGTTGGTCTTGGTGAAAAGCTAGATGCGATTGAACCATTTCATCCTGAGCGTATGGCTTCACGTATTTTAGGGATGGGCGATGTTCTCTCACTCATCGAAAAAGCGCAGGCTTCTGTTGATGAGGATAAAGCAAAAGAGCTGGAAAAGAAATTCAAGTCAATGTCTTTCACATTGGATGATTTCCTAGATCAGTTAGCACAGGTGCGTAAAATGGGTCCTCTTGATGAGATCCTTGGTATGCTACCAGGTGCGAACAAAATGAAGGGTCTCAAGAATGTTCAGGTTGATGATAAGCAAATCGGCCATGTTGAGGCGATTATTCGTTCAATGACAAAAGTTGAAAGAGAACAACCTGAAATCATCAATTCAAGTCGCAAAAAGCGAATTGCAAAAGGAAGCGGTCGAACCGTCCAAGAAGTAAACCGTTTATTAAAGCAATTTGAAGACATGAAGAAAATGATGAAGCAAATGACAAACATGACAAAAGGTAAGAAAAAAGGACTTAAGTTTCCTTTTATGTAGGCGAAAACTCAAGAAAAGGCATTGCTTTTTCTTGCAGAAATGTAGTAATAATAACCATTTCACAGATGTAAAGAAAAAACACTTTACAAACAGATGTGGAACAGTTAATATTATATCTTGTTGAAATATTTTCGGAGGTGCTTTATAAAATGGCAGTAAAAATTCGTTTAAAGCGTATGGGAGCAAAAAAATCTCCTTTCTATCGTATTGTAGTAGCTGATTCTCGTTCACCACGTGATGGACGTCAAATTGAAACTCTTGGAACTTATAATCCAGTTGTTCAACCTGCAGAGGTTAAAATTGACGAAGAGTTAGCATTAAAATGGTTACAAAATGGTGCAAAACCATCTGATACTGTTCGTAACCTGTTCTCAAAACAAGGTATTATGGAGAAATTCCATAACGTTAAAAACGGGAAGTAATGGGTAACTTACAGATGAAAGAGTTAATTAAAACAATCGTACAGCCGCTTGTTGATCATCCTGAGGAAGTCGAAGTAAGCGAGACTTCCGACGACCGTAATATCACGTATTTACTAACAGTAAATAAAGAAGATATGGGTAAAGTTATCGGGAAACAAGGCCGTGTCATTAAGGCGATTCGAACTGTTGTCTATGCAGCAGGAACAGGCCATAATAAACGAATTCATCTAGAAATTAACGAGTGATCATTAGAAAAAAGGGAGAGGGCAACCTCCCCCTTTTTTCTGTATTAATCTTTAACACTTAAGGATAAGTCTTTTGAATGAATTGTAAGGGGTGTATAGTGTGTGAAAATCATCCAGACAGTTGAAGTAAAACAAATTTTAACTGAAAGTAGTAAAACAAATCTCATGGGTTCCTTGCAAACAACTAAAGACCAACTTCTTAAAGAGTGCGATCAACTTCAATTTGAACGTAAAAAGATGGAAAAACTAAAAAAATTCGATCCTGTTAAAATTAAACTCCTTTTTACAAATGAAATTGACCTCAGGCAGGAAAAAATTAAACAACTCGAGTTTCAAATCGAACAAATACATATGCTACCATTAGGCAGTGAAATTAAAGAAAGAGAAATCCAATCTATTATTGACATACACGTAGGCGACAACTGGGATGAAGCAACAACTTCACGAACAATCGTAATTAGAGAAGGGATCGTTGTAGAAATTCGTTAGGGGTGAAAGAAATGGACAAATGGTATAACGTTGGAAAGATTGTAAATACACATGGAATCAAAGGTGAAGTTCGTATTATCTCAAGAACGGACTTTCCTGAGGAACGATATAGGATAGGCAATACACTCTCTATTTTTATGGAAGATAAAGAACCAATTGAAGTAAAAGTCCAATCATATCGTACACATAAAAACTTTGATTTAGTTTCCTTTGAAGGATATGACAATGTAAATGATGTTGAGCGTTTTAAAGGCTCACTTGTTAAAGTTCATGAAAGTCAACTCGGTGAATTGGAAGACGGAGAATATTACTTCCATGAAATTATCGGTTGTCAGGTTGTAACAGAGGAAGGCGAAGAGCTGGGAACAATCAAAGAGATTTTAACACCCGGAGCGAACGATGTTTGGGTTGTAAAGGGTGCAAAAGGCAAAGAAATATTAATTCCTTATATTGATGATATTGTGAGGGAAATTGATACTCAGGAAAAAAGAATTACCATTCACCTTATGGAAGGATTAATTTAATATGAAAATTGATATTTTAACCTTGTTTCCTGACATGTTTCATGGAGTATTAGGTGAATCCATTCTAAAAAAGGCTCAAGAAAAAGAAAAGGTTTCGTTTCGAGTGGTGAATTTCCGTGAGTATGCGAATAACAAGCATCAAAAGGTGGATGATTATCCATATGGTGGCGGAGCTGGAATGGTATTAATGCCACAGCCGATCTTTGATGCAGTTGAGGATTTAACGAAACAAACGGAGTCCGAGCCAAAGGTGGTTCTTCTATGTCCTCAGGGTGAAAGGTTTACCCAGCATAAAGCGGAAGAACTATCAAAGGAAGAACACCTCATTTTTATTTGTGGACACTATGAGGGCTATGACGAAAGAATTCGTGAACATTTAAGTACAGAAGAAATTTCAATTGGCGATTTCGTTTTAACTGGTGGGGAGCTTGCTGCAATGGTTATCTCTGATAGTGTTGTACGACTTTTGCCAGGCGTTTTAGGAAATGAAGATTCGCCTGTACTTGACTCACATAGTACTGGGTTATTGGAACATCCCCACTACACAAGGCCAGCTAATTTTAGAGGGATGTCAGTCCCGGATGTGTTATTATCGGGAAATCATATGAATATTGAAGAATGGCGGGAAAAAGAATCCCTTCGTCGAACCTATAAAAGAAGACCAGATTTACTAGAAAAATATAAGCTATCACCAAAGCAAGAAAAATGGCTCGAAGAATTTAAATTAGATGAATAGTAGCTATTGCAACAGCACAAGGATTATGGTATTATACTCTTTGTGACTTAGGACATTTTGTCCGTTGTCTTATTAAGATGTTCCGCTGCAATGAATAGATATTGGTAAGAGCATCTGTTGGAAGGAGTTGAAAAGACGATGCAAAACATTATTGAAGAAATCACAAAAGAACAATTAAGAACTGACCTTCCTGTATTCCGTCCTGGAGATACTGTACGTGTACACGTGAAAGTTATCGAGGGTACTCGTGAACGTATTCAGGTTTACGAAGGTGTTGTGATTAAGCGTCGTGGTGGAGGAGTTAGCGAAACATTCACTGTTCGTAAGGTATCTTACGGAGTTGGTGTTGAACGTACATTCCCAGTGCATACACCAAAAATTGCGAAGCTTGAAGTAGTACGCCGTGGTAAAGTACGCCGTGCGAAATTATACTACTTACGCGAACTTCGTGGTAAAAAAGCACGTATTAAAGAAATTCGATAATAAAAAAGAAAGGAGCTTGTATAAAAATAACAAGCTCCTTTTACATTTGTGCAGGTAATAATTATAATAAGAGAATAATACATAATGATTTAGATAAAAGCTATTTGGTAGATGAGAAAAGAACAGGTGGAGGAGCAATGATGGCCAAACAAAAAAATGAACTTTGGGAATGGATTAAGGCGTTAGCCATTGCTGTTATATTAGCGGCTGTGATACGTTATTTCTTCTTTGCGCCGATTGTAGTAGATGGGCTATCAATGATGCCAACTCTTCATCACCAAGACCGTATGATTGTTAACAAAATTGGTTATAAGGTCGGTAAACCGGAACGCTTCGATATCGTTGTCTTCCATGCAACAGTAGAAAAAGATTACATTAAGCGTATTATTGGATTACCTGGTGATCGAATTGAATACAAAAACGATATTCTCTACATCAATGGAGAAGCGTATGATGAACCATATCTCGATGAATATAAGAAAAATTTAATTGATGGGCCACTTACAGACCCATTTGTTTTAGAGGAAGTTCCAGAAGGACATTTGTTTGTGATGGGGGACAATCGTCGCTATAGTAAAGACTCACGTCATATAGGCCCAGTCCCTATAAACGAAGTATTAGGAGAAACGAGCCTAATTTACTGGCCACTATCTGATTTTGGTATTGTAAAATAATCATAAAGTAAACTATAACCATATAAGTTGGTGAAGAAACATGACAATTCAATGGTTTCCGGGCCATATGGCAAAAGCGAGAAGACAAGTTACAGAAAAACTCTCACTCATCGATATCGTATTCGAACTTGTTGATGCTAGAATTCCTGCATCATCACGAAACCCAATGATTGATGAAATTATTAAAAATAAGCCGAGACTTCTCCTTTTAAACAAAGCAGACATGGCCGATCCAAAAGTAACAAAGGAATGGATTGACCACTATAAAGAAAATGGTGTACATGCTCTTGCTATCAATTCACAAGCAGGAAATGGTATGAAACAAATTGTGAGTGAAGCAAGGGTCATATTAAAAGATAAATTTGACAAAATGGCCGCAAAAGGGATACGACCACGTGCAATCCGTGCGTTAATTGTCGGGATTCCTAATGTAGGGAAATCGACTTTGATTAATCGTTTAGCAAAGAAAAACATCGCGCAAACTG
This sequence comes from Bacillus sp. JJ1533, assembly GCF_036965045.1. Classification (NCBI taxonomy): domain Bacteria; kingdom Bacillati; phylum Bacillota; class Bacilli; order Caryophanales; family Bacillaceae; genus Bacillus; species Bacillus sp. JJ1533. Next base: position 220,629 of record NZ_JBALOV010000035.1, read on the forward strand.
GCGATCGCCCCGGTATAACGAAGGCACAGCAGTGGATCAAGGTTGGTAAAGAACTAGAACTTCTTGATACACCCGGAATTTTATGGCCAAAATTTGAAGACCAAGAAGTAGGTTTGAAACTAGCAACTACTGGAGCGATTAAAGATACAATCTTAAACCTGCAAGATATCGCAGTATATGCTTTAAGATTTTTAGAAGAAAACTATCCTGAACAGTTAAAAGACCGTTTTAATCTTGAAGAAATACCGGATGATATTGTTCTTCTTTTTGATGAAATAGCAAAGCGTCGAGGCACCAGAATGTCGGGTGGTGTAACCGACTACGACAAAACAGCTGAGTTAATTATTCGAGAAATCCGAACTGAAAAATTAGGTAGGCTCACATTTGAAAGACCTTAGAAAGGCGAAATGTGAGCCTTCATTTTTCTTCGGAAATGTCGATATATAATATATAGAGAACAAAATTGTGAAGGTGAAAAAATGGCACAACTAACCATTAAAGAAGTGGAACAAAAACTTTCCACAATATGTGATGAAAATGATTCATTTCTAAAAGAATGCGAACTAGATACCCGAAAAGGGGTTCAGGTACTATTGCAACGCTGGAACAAGAAAAAGGACGAAGAAAAGGCGTTAGAGCAACAATACAAAGAAATGAGCCAATATGAACAAGCTTTATATAATAAAGGCATTACATATATTGCAGGTGTTGATGAAGTCGGGCGTGGGCCATTGGCTGGACCAGTAGTAGCTGCAGCCGTTATTTTGCCTCAAGATGCTTATTTGCCAGGCTTAAATGATTCAAAGAAACTGTCTGAACAAAAAAGAGAAGAACTGTTTCAACAAATAAATGAATGTGCGATCTCTGTCGGAATCGGCATCATCCAGGCAAATGTAATTGATGATGTTAATATTTACCAAGCGACAAAACAGGCAATGAAAAAGGCGATACTAGGTTTGTCTGTCAAGCCAGACCATCTTCTAGTTGACGCAATGGAAATACCCGTAAATATCCCGCAAACGTCTATTATTAAAGGGGATGCGAACAGTGTGTCCATTGCAGCAAGCTCTATCATTGCAAAAGTAACTAGAGACCGTCTCATGGTACGCTTAAGTCACGCCTATCCACAATACGGATTTGAAAATCACATGGGATATGGAACGGCATATCATCTAGAAGCCCTTAAAAAATATGGTGTGACAAGTGAACATCGCCGTTCATTTGCTCCAATACGAGAGTTAATAGGGGTAAAAGAATGATACAAATCCATATCCTTCAGGCATTAATGAAGAGTGAAGCCTTTCAAAAGCTTCACTCTCTTTCAAATGTAAATCAAAGTGACCAAAAGACTCATAATTCTACTCCAAACCTATCTACCTTGTTACCGGTATTAAAGGGAGACAGAAGAGAAAATGTAGTCCAACACAGTCTTTCGCATCAAACGGATACTGTTGAATTAACAACGAACGACTCAAGCCAATTTCTCCAGCAACAAATTACCTTTCAACACCCAGCCTTTAAACATGTATCACTTCAAATGGATGGAAGGAAGAAAAATGGTAAAATTGATCCTGATTTTTGTCACCTTTTTTTTTCGTTAGAACTCAAGTATTTAAGAGAGGTGGTAATTGATGTGAAGGTTCAAAATCGGATTCTTTCAATTGCTATCTATAATGACACAGAGGGAATTGGGGCACTCGTAGAAGAACTAAAAACTACTCTTCAAACCAATTTGGAGCATGAAGGGTATCAGCTTTCATCGATTAAAATTGTGAACCTACTTGAGAGAAACAAACAATTAGAGAAAACAAGATTTGAAGGATGCTATGAAAGAGTGGATGTTAAGGTATGAATAAATCACCTCGAGCGAATGAAGTGAAAGCTGTTGCGTTGTCATATGATGCAACAATTGATTCTGAACCAAAGATTGTTGCCAAGGGTAAGGGTATCGTTGCTCAAAATATAATCGAGATGGCCGAGGTTCACGAAATTCCAATTCAGGAGGATACCGCATTAGTAGAACTATTAGGGGAGCTTCGATTAAATCAGGGGATTCCCGAGGAATTGTATCAGGTAATAGCGGAAATCTTTGCTTTTATTTATAAAATGGACAAGAGCCTCGAAAAGTGAGATGGATAGTTTTTTGATATAATATTTTTTGTAAATAGCAGAAAAAAGAACAAATTCATGCGAAATGGTAGACAAGTAGTATTTTCAGTTATAAAATGAAAGCGCAGTCTAATTTTTGTCTAGTTTGCATCATTAGGATTTGGCTAATAGCCCTATCCTAAAATGATGTACATTTCTATGCATGTAGGATTTTTCTGAAAAATTATAATTGTCATAGAAAGTTTAAAGAAGAAAATGTATAATAACATTTGGACTGACAAAAAATTCTTTACTTTTTTTACATAAGAATGGAGGATGGGAAATGAATATCCATGAGTATCAAGGGAAAGAGATCCTCAGAAAATATGGGGTAGCTGTTCCAAATGGTAAGGTAGCATTCACAGTTGATGAGTCTGTAGAAGCTGCAAAAGAACTTGGATCCCAAGTTTGTGTTGTAAAGGCACAAATTCATGCAGGGGGTCGCGGTAAAGCAGGCGGAGTGAAAGTAGCGAAAAACCTTGATGAGGTTCGTACATACGCTAATGAAATCCTAGGTAAAACACTTGTAACACACCAAACAGGTCCAGAAGGTAAAGAAGTAAAGCGTCTTCTTATTGAAGAAGGCTGTGATATTAAAAAAGAGTATTATATTGGACTTGTTCTTGATCGTGCAACTTCACGTGTTGTTTTAATGGCATCTGAAGAAGGTGGTACCGAAATCGAAGAGGTAGCAGAAAAAACACCTGAAAAGATTTTTAAGGAAGAAATTGATCCAGTTGTTGGATTATTACCATTCCAAGCTCGTCGAATCGCATTTAATATTAATATTCCAAAAGAATTGGTGAATCAAGCGGTTAAATTCATGACAGCTTTATACACTGCATTCGTTGAAAAGGACTGCTCAATTGCAGAAATCAACCCGTTAGTTGTAACTGGCGATGGTAAAGTTATGGCTCTTGATGCAAAATTAAACTTCGATTCTAACGCATTATATCGTCAAAAAGACGTATTAGAATATCGTGACTTAGATGAAGAAGATGCAAAGGAAATTGAAGCATCTAAATATGATTTAAGCTATATTTCTCTTGATGGAAACATCGGCTGTATGGTAAATGGCGCAGGTCTTGCGATGTCAACGATGGACATCATTAAACACTACGGTGGAGACCCCGCAAACTTCCTTGATGTTGGGGGCGGTGCTACAGCTGAGAAAGTAACTGAAGCTTTCAAAATCATTCTTTCTGATGAAAACGTTAAAGGTATTTTTGTAAATATTTTTGGTGGAATTATGAAGTGTGATGTTATTGCAGAAGGTGTTGTAACTGCAACTAAAGAAGTAGGCTTGGAAATTCCTCTAGTAGTACGTCTTGAAGGAACAAATGTAGATTTAGGTAAAAAGATTTTACAAGAATCTGGTCTAAACATTACAGCTGCTGAATCAATGGCAGACGGTGCACAAAAAATCGTATCACTAGTTGGGTAAGAAAGGCAGGGGACAAAAATGGGTGTTTTTGTTAATAAAGATACAAAAGTTATTGTTCAGGGGATAACAGGCGCTACGGCCCTTTTCCATACTAAACAAATGCTTGAATATGGAACTAAAATTGTAGGTGGAACTTCACCAGGTAAGGGTGGAACTGAGGTAGAAGGTGTTCCTGTATTCAATACTGTAAAAGAAGCAGTAGATCAAACAGGCGCAACAGCTTCTGTCATTTATGTTCCTGCTCCATTTGCTGCTGATGCAATAATGGAAGCAGTTGATGCTGAATTGGATTTAGCAATCTGTATTACAGAGCATATTCCAGTGTTGGACATGGTTAAAGTGAAGCGCTATATGGAAGGTAAGAAGACTCGTTTAATCGGTCCTAACTGCCCTGGTGTTATCACAGCTGACGAGTGTAAAATTGGGATTATGCCTGGATATATTCATAAAAAAGGCCATGTAGGTGTTGTTTCACGTTCTGGAACGTTAACATATGAGGCTGTACATCAATTAACACAAGCTGGAATTGGACAAACATCAGCTGTAGGTATTGGTGGGGACCCTGTTAACGGAACAAACTTCATCGACGTATTAAAAGCATTTAACGAAGATGAAGAAACATATGCCGTTATCATGATTGGTGAAATCGGTGGAACAGCTGAAGAAGAAGCTGCCGAGTGGGTTAAAGCAAACATGACAAAACCAGTTGTTGGATTCATCGGTGGACAAACTGCCCCTCCAGGAAAACGTATGGGCCATGCTGGTGCGATTATTTCTGGTGGAAAAGGTACAGCTGCTGAAAAAATCAAAATCATGAATGAATGTGGAATTAAGGTTGCTGAAACGCCATCTGTAATGGGCGAAACGTTAATTTCTGTTCTTAAAGAAAAAGGATTATACGAAAAGTGTAAAACGCATTAATCAAATATTGATTAGAGGCAGTTCTCTTAAGGAACTGTCTCTTTCTGATGAAATAAGGAGGAAACATGGAGAAATTTCGTGAAAATTTAATACATCTTCATCATTGTCGAGGAATAGGCTGGAAATCTATTTTTCGCATCCTGCAACATGATCCTACACTTTCTTCTATTTATAATTACCCCCAGGCTTTCTATGAAAAAATCCTTCCATTATCAAAAAATCAGGTAAATATTTTTTTAAAAGATTTGCATTCTGTATCAATCCAATATATGCTAAAACAATATAGCAATAATAATGTGGGGATTATTACCATAATCGATCAAGAATATCCACGTCTTCTGAAACAAATTTATGATCCGCCATGGGTGTTATATACTTCCGGAGACAAGTCTCTATTGAATTGTGAGAAATTATTAAGCGTTGTAGGGTCTCGTACACCAACTGCCACAAGCAAACGAAGTATGGCAAAGGTGTTGGTGCCTTTAATCAAGCAAAATTGGGTATTGGTTAGTGGTTTGGCGCGTGGAATAGATACAATGGCTCATAGGTTAGCTATTGATCATAATGGGAAAACCATTGCGGTCATTGCTGGTGGCCTTCAATATATTTATCCTCTTGAAAACAAAGATTTGGCAACTACCATCACTCATAATCATATACTTATTTCTGAATATCCCCCTTTTACAAAGCCAGAAAAATGGCAGTTCCCAATGCGGAATCGTATCATTAGTGGTTTGACACAAGGCACATTAGTAGTAGAAGCGAAGGAAAGAAGTGGTTCATTGATTACAGCTGATCAAGCGCTAAACCAAGGTAGAGAAGTTTTTGCAATTCCTGGATCTATTTTAGAACTTTCATGTGTTGGAACGAATAAATTAATTCAATCAGGAGCAAAATTGGTGCTTAACAGCGAGGATATTTTATCAGAAATCAATCTTTTTTCATAAAATGATGATTGAAAATGTTTAAAAATAATTTTAACAGTTTGACAAACTGTCCATGAATATTTAATAATATGGAGGATTTATTATAATAACTCCGAAATCATTGATTAACCGGATATAATTTTAACCTCTAAGGAGGAAGCGATACATGTCGGACTATTTAGTCATAGTTGAATCACCAGCAAAAGCAAAAACAATTGAAAGATATTTAGGAAAAAAATATACAGTTAAAGCCTCAATGGGTCATGTTAGAGATCTTCCAAGAAGTCAAATGGGCGTTGATGCACAAAATAATTTTGAAGTAAAATATATAACTATTCGTGGAAAGGGTCCTGTTCTGAAAGAGTTAAAAACAGCGGCTAAAAAAGCTAAGAAAGTCTATCTAGCAGCCGACCCCGACCGTGAAGGAGAAGCAATCGCATGGCATTTAGCACATTCATTAGATGTAGATATTAATTCTGACTGTCGAGTGGTGTTTAACGAGATTACAAAGGACGCGATTAAAGAATCTTTTAAGCATCCGCGTCCGATTAATCAGGATTTAGTTGATGCGCAACAGGCAAGAAGGGTCCTTGACAGATTAGTAGGCTATAATATTAGTCCGCTCCTATGGAAGAAAGTAAAAAAAGGGCTAAGTGCAGGGCGAGTACAATCCGTTGCTGTAAGACTAATTATTGACAGGGAAAAAGAAATTCAAAAATTTGAGCCTGAAGAATACTGGACAATCAAAGCTGACTTTTTAAAAGGAAATGAACAATTCGAAGGCCAATTTTATGGCGTAAAAGGAAAAAAATTAGAGTTAAATAATGAAGCAGAAGTAAAAAATATTCTTTCAACGATTGAAGGAAACTCTTTTACGATTACGTCTGTTACAAAAAAAGAACGAAAAAGAAATCCAGCACCGCCATTTATTACTTCCTCCTTACAACAGGAGGCAGCCCGTAAGTTGAACTTCCGTGCGAAGAAAACCATGATGCTAGCACAACAATTATATGAAGGTATTGACCTAGGCAAGGAAGGAACAGTCGGTCTAATCACATACATGCGTACGGATTCAACACGAATTTCAGATACAGCAGTAGAAGAAAGTACACAATATATCGAAAAGACTTTCGGCAATCAATTCTTAACAGGTACAAAGAGAAAAGATAAAAAAGGGACGAATACCCAAGATGCTCACGAAGGGATTCGACCTACTTCCGTTTTTAGAGAGCCAAATAGTATAAAACAATATTTAGGCAGAGACCAATTAAGATTATATAAGCTTATTTGGGAACGCTTTGTTGCAAGTCAAATGGCACCAGCGATTATGGATACAATGAGTGTTGACCTTAATAATGGGGATGTTATATTTCGGGCGACTGGTTCAAAGGTTAAATTCCCTGGTTTTATGAAGGTCTATGTTGAGGGTAATGATGATAATATTGAAGAAAAAGAAAATATGCTTCCGGATTTAGTAGAGGGAGACCAGGTATTTTCGAAGGATATTGACTCAAAGCAACATTTTACCCAGCCACCACCGAGGTATACAGAAGCAAGACTGGTTAAGACTCTTGAGGAATTAGGAATAGGCAGACCTTCTACTTATGCTCCGACTCTAGATACCATTCAAAAGAGAGGGTATGTAGCGTTAGACAACAAGCGATTCATACCTACGGAACTTGGAGAAATCGTCGATGAGTTGATGCTTGAGTTCTTCCCGAAAATTTTAGATGTAGAATTTACGGCAAAAATGGAGCATGAACTTGATGAAGTAGAAGAAGGAAAAACAGAGTGGATAAAGATTATTGATGATTTCTATCGAGACTTTGAAAAAAGACTAGAAATTGCAGAAGCAGAAATGCAGAAAGTTGAAATCAAGGATGAGCCGGCAGGTGTTGATTGTGAAAATTGCGGACATCCAATGGTCTATAAAATGGGTCGTTATGGGAAATTCATGGCTTGCTCTAATTTCCCTGATTGTCGCAATACAAAACCAATTGTGAAGGAAATCGGTGTTCCTTGCCCGAAATGTGGTAAAGGAAACATTGTTGAAAGAAAAAGTAAAAAGAATAGAATCTTTTATGGCTGCGATCAATATCCTGAATGTGATTTTCTTTCTTGGGATAAACCACTACCGAGAAAATGTCCAAAATGTGAAAACTTGTTAGTTGAGAAAAAGCTTAAAAAAGGAATTCAAGTGCAGTGTGCTCAGTGTGATTACAAAGAAGAACCTCAAAAATAACTTGTGTGGTGAGCACTTTCATTGCTCACCACTTTCTATGTTTTTATATAAAGGTTTTGGTTTGATTTCTGGCACAATTCAGAATTTTGTAAAAAAATCAGAGTTTTTATTTGCAAGGGCTACTAAATTATGATAATATTTAGTAGCCCTTGTGAGGTGAAAATAATGGAAAATGTGAACAAATCGTTACAGATATTCAAGGAATATTTACAAATTGAGAAAAATTATTCAGAATATACAATTGTGCATTATGAACAATCGATTGACCATTTTTTCTTATTTCTGAAACGAGAATCCATTTCTAATTTATCTGAAGTAACTTATTCGGATGTGCGATTGTATCTTACAGAGCTTTATAAGAAACAATATGCAAGACGTACTGTTGCAAAAAAGATCTCAACATTGCGCAGTTTTTTTAATTTTCTCCTAAGGGAAAAGCTTATTTCTCAAAATCCTTTTACGTTAGTTTCGTTGCCAAAAAAGGAACAAAAGCTCCCGCATTTTTTGTATGAGGAAGAATTAGAAAAACTATTCGGAGTATCAGATGTTTCTACAAGTATGGGGCAGCGGGATCAAGCATTGCTTGAATTGCTTTATGCTACTGGAATCCGTGTAAGTGAATGCTGTAAACTTACACTTCAGGATTTAGATTTTACATTAGGAACTGTGTTTGTTCATGGAAAAGGTAATAAACAACGCTATGTTCCTTTTGGAAGCTATGCTGAACAAGCACTTACAAACTATCTATCAAATGGTCGCAAGGAATTGCTCGAAAAAGCATCAGTACATACAAACAATCTATTCCTTAATTATCGAGGTGGACCTTTAACAACGAGGGGAGTCCGTTTAATCTTAAATAATATGATTAAAAAGACATCATCCACGATACATATTAGTCCACACGTATTAAGACATACATTTGCTACACACCTTTTAAACGAGGGCGCTGATATGAGGTCTGTTCAGGAATTGCTCGGGCACGAAAATCTGTCTTCAACACAAGTTTACACGCATGTTACAAAGGACCATTTGCGAAATATTTATCTATCCTCACATCCACGAGCATAAGGAGGTTGTTCTAATAAATGTCAAATTTTCATGCAACAACTATATTCGCAGTAAAGCATAAAGGGAAATCAGCGATGGCAGGGGATGGTCAAGTAACCTTTGGCAACGCTGTTGTTATGAAGCATACAGCGAGAAAAGTCCGCAAGCTGTTTCAAGGGAAAGTTATTGCAGGATTTGCCGGATCGGTGGCAGATGCATTTACCCTTTTTGAAATGTTTGAAGGACGCCTGGAAGAGTTTAATGGCAATTTACAAAGGGCAGCAGTTGAACTCGCCAAAGAATGGAGAAGTGACAAAGTTCTTCGTAAATTAGAGGCTATGCTGATTGTGATGGATGAAAAAGATTTACTTCTTGTTTCAGGAACTGGTGAAGTAATTGAACCTGATGATGGAATTCTTGCAATTGGCTCTGGTGGAAATTACGCTCTTTCTGCTGGACGTGCATTAAAAAAATATTCAGGTGATCATTTAACAGCGAAAGAAATTGCAAAAGCTTCATTAGAGATTGCAAGTGAGATTTGCGTGTATACAAATGAAAATATTATAGTTGAAGAACTATAAGGAGGGGACTTCTTTGAAAACGAATTTAACCCCAAGACAGATTGTAGAAAAATTAGATCAATACATTATTGGCCAAAATGAAGCAAAACGAGCTGTATCAGTTGCATTAAGAAATCGATACCGTCGCAGTTTGCTTAACGAAAAGCTGAAAGATGAAATCGTACCAAAGAATATCTTAATGATTGGACCAACTGGGGTTGGGAAGACCGAAATTGCTAGACGACTTGCCAAGCTAGTTGGAGCTCCATTTATTAAAGTAGAGGCTACTAAATTTACGGAAGTCGGCTATGTGGGTCGTGATGTGGAATCAATGGTTCGGGATTTAGTCGAGACTGCTGTTCGCCTTGTGAAAGAAGAAAAAATGGCGGAAGTATCCGAACGGGCTCAGGAAAATGCCAATAAACGCATTGTTGAAATGCTTGTCCCCGGTACTAAAAAGCAAACGACTTATAAAAATCCACTTGAAATGCTTTTTGGTGGGAATACTAATGAACCAGAGGTCGAAAAATCTACCGAAGATGAAAGCTTAAGTGACAGAAGAAAGAGAATGGCTCATAAGCTTGCACTTGGAGAACTTGAAGACTATTACGTAACAGTCGAGGTAGAAGAACAGCAGCCATCCATGTTCGATCTTCTTCAAGGTTCCGGTATGGAGAATATGGGAATGAATATGCAGGATGCGCTAAGCAGCTTAATGCCGAAAAAACGCAAAAAGCGCAAATTAACCGTCAAAGAAGCTCGAAAAGTCCTAACAAATGAAGAAGCTGCGAAATTAATTGATATGGATGAGGTTACTCAAGAAGCAGTTAATCGGGCAGAGCAATCAGGTATTATTTTTATAGATGAGATTGACAAAGTAGCGGGTAAAAGTCATAATTCTTCTTCGGCGGATGTATCAAGAGAAGGAGTTCAGCGTGATATTTTACCGATTGTTGAAGGTTCAACTGTTGTAACGAAATATGGCTCTGTTAAAACAGATCATATGTTATTTATTGCAGCAGGTGCCTTTCATATGTCTAAACCATCAGATTTAATCCCTGAGTTACAAGGTCGTTTTCCGATTCGTGTAGAACTCACTAAACTAACTGTCGACGATTTTTATCGAATCTTAGTTGAGCCAGATAATGCCTTGTTGAAACAATATTCAGCATTATTAGAAACAGAAGGTATACAACTTGAATTTTCTGACGATGCTATTCGTAAGATAGCTGAAGTTGCCTTCCAAGTGAATCAAGACACGGATAATATTGGTGCTCGTCGCCTACATACGATTTTGGAAAGACTTTTAGAGGACTTATCATTTGAAGCACCGGATATTACAATGGAAAAAATCACGATTACTCCACAATATGTGGATGAGAAATTAAGCACAATTGTAAAAAACAAAGATTTAAGTCAGTTTATTTTGTAAGATTATCAGGAGGAACAAAAATGCCATTATTAGAAAGAACACGAAAAATTAATGCGATGCTACAAAAAGCAGCAGGTAAACCAGTTAACTTTAAGGAAATGTCAGAAACACTACGTGACGTAATTGGAGGCAATGTCTTTCTTTTAAGTCGTCGTGGAAAACTGCTCGGATATGCAATCAATCAGCAGATTGAAAACGAAAGAATGAAAAAGATGATTGAAGACCGTCATTTCCCGGAAGAGTATACTCAAAGCCTATTCAACATTCAGGAAACTTCATCAAACCTAGATATTGAGAGTGAATATACTGCTTTTCCAGTTGAGAACAAAGATTTGTTCAAAAGTGGTTTGACAACGATTGTACCAATTATTGGTGGTGGCGAGCGACTAGGTACGCTTATCCTTTCAAGACTTGATCAAAACTTTGAAGATGATGATTTAATCTTGGCTGAGTATGGTGCAACAGTTGTTGGAATGGAAATTCTACGTGAAAAAGCAGAAGAAATTGAAGAAGAAGCAAGAAGCAAAGCGGTAGTTCAAATGGCAATTAGTTCATTATCATATAGTGAATTTGAAGCAATTGAACACATTTTTGAAGAGTTAAACGGCAACGAGGGTTTATTGGTAGCAAGTAAAATTGCAGACCGCGTTGGAATCACAAGATCTGTTATAGTTAACGCTTTAAGAAAGCTTGAAAGTGCTGGTGTAATTGAATCTCGTTCTTTAGGAATGAAAGGAACTTACATTAAGGTACTAAACGATAAATTCTTACTTGAATTAGAAAAATTAAAATCACATTAAAAAGTCAAAAAAACGAAGATGGTTTTTTGAACTGACCTAGTAATTTGAGACAATAGAAAAAACACCTAAGCTACCTGTTCCCTATATTCAATTGGGGACAGGTAGTTTAATTTTGCCTGAAGTCGGATTTGATTGTAATAACAGATGAAATTCTTTACTTTTTCCACTACAATAGGATTTGTAAGATACTCTCGTGGCTGAGAGTAGAATTCTTCCGACTTTAATGTGGAATGGAAGGATTCAATGACGGCGTTATCCAAGCAGTTGCCTTTCCGAGACATGCTTGTGATGATGCCTTTTTCTTTGGCTAAATTTTGAAAAGCATAGGATGTATACTGTGCCCCTTGATCACTATGTAGTATTACTCCTTCTACCTTTCGGTTCTTAACAGCGTCTCTTAAAGTATCTAATACAAGGGTTACATCTTGGTTTAAACTAATTCGGTAAGCGATTATCTCATTGTTGTAAAGATCCATGATACTTGAAAGGTACATCATAGATTGTCCAAATGGAAGATAAGTAATATCTGTCACCCATTTTTCATTCGGCTTAGATGCTTTAAAATCACGTTCCAAACGATTAGGAACGACTATATTGCTTTCACCTGCAAACTTTACTTTTCTCTTTGGTTTTACTCTACATTGGAGATTATATTTCTGCATAATTTTTTGCACAGTATTTCTGTTAACTTTCACATTATAATCTCGTTTAAGCCAAGCTTTAACAGTTCGATATCCAATTCGAAATTTATGGTTATTACAAATCTCTATGATTTGAAGTTCTAATTTCTTAATTTTACGGGCCCCTTGTTTTTTCCAGCGGTAATAGGTGGAACGTGGAACCCCTATAAAATCACAAATGGTGGAAATGGTATATTTACTTTTTAATTCCTCTACAAGTTCTAAAACAACTTCTGGTACCAACTCCTTTCGATCTCCTTGTACTTTTTTAAAATTTCTAGATGAATCTGCAAATGCTTGTTCTCTCTTCTTAACTGCTCGATTTCAGTCAATTCCTCAGGGCCTTTTCCAAAGCTATACTGTTTGCCGATTGGTTGTGAAAAACGATGCATTTCCCCCTTTCTGTACCACATCATCCATATTCTTATCTGAGAGTCATTAACAATCCCCAATTCCTCCATGATTTCACGATTGGAGTATTGTCCTGACATTTTCATTTCGATAGCCTTCATTTTTGTCTCATATGAGTAAAAATTCTTAGTTCTCCCCATAAGAAAAACACCTCCTGCATGTCATATTTATAAATACGACTTGAGGGGTGTTTTTTCCTTTGTCTCATTTAATTAGGTCTCTTCATTTTTCATCTTCGTTTTTTTTATGGGCTGTTGAATGTTTGGATTGTACTTATACAAACAACTATTAGATAACTATCATAAAATGTCGATTTTTAATAGTGGAAATAAGTACTTGTCCTTTTTTGTAAAAAATACGTGAAACCTCACAACTAAACTCCTATAATTAAAAGAGGATTCAGTAGGGATAAAGTCCTATATTGTCGAAAAACATCACTTTTTATCGTAAGCTTCATAGACAGATAGATTTAATTTCATTACAATAAGAAAGAGTTATAACAATACGATATATAAATTCGAATCATAACTATTTTTTGTGGGGGGATAAGATGAAACTTTTTTCTAATACGATAAATTCGTTAGAAAAAGCTTTAGATTATTCATCTCTACGACAGAAGGTAATTTCAAATAATATTGCAAATGTCGACACACCAAATTACAAGGCACAGAACGTTAGTTTTAAGAACCTTCTTTCAAATGAAATGAATAATCAATTGAAAGCAAATCGTACGAATGAAAAACATTTCGAATTTAATAGTAGTAATCGCACAAACGGCCCGGTTATTACTACTAAGAATGATACAGCATATAACCATAACGGTAATAACGTAGATATTGATAAAGAAATGGCGCTATTAGCTGAAAACCAAATCTATTATAATGCCGTAACCGAGAGAATTAGTGGGAAATTCAATACATTAAAAACGGTAATTAAAGGAGGGAATTAAGCGTGTCGATCTTTCATAGCCTTAATACGACTAGCTCAGCATTAACAGCTGGACGACTCAGAATGGACGTTATTTCTTCAAATATGGCTAATGTGGATACAACAAGGGGAAAACTTGTCGATGGACAATGGCAGCCATATAGAAGGAAGATGGTTGTTCAACAACCGCAAGCTAGTAATTTTTCTTCACATTTATCAAAAGCAATGAATCAATCGAAAGCAGGAAGCGGAGTGAAGGTGACTGGAATCGTTGAAGATAACACTCCATTTCAGCTCGTATACAACCCGGAACATCCCGATGCAAATGAAGAAGGCTATGTAGCACTTCCGAATGTAGACCCTCTAAAGGAAATGGTCGATTTGATTAGTGCCACAAGATCGTATGAGGCGAATGTGACGGTCTTTAACGCTTCAAAGGGAATGTTAATGAAAGCTTTAGAAATTGGAAAATAGGTGATGAATCGTGATTGATAGGATAAACATAGAAACGACTCAGGCTTTTTCGAAGCCTGGCGTACAGCCAAAGACAGCTGACTCTGTGCAAAAAGAGTTTAGTCATTTCTTAAAAGACGCCATCAACAATGTGAATGATTCACAAAAGGCTTCTGACATCATGACCGAAAAGCTAGTAAAAGGCGAGAACGTTGATTTGCACCAAGTAATGATTGCTTCTCAGAAAGCGAGTGTTTCGTTGCAAGCGACACTTCAAATTCGAAATAAAGTAATAGAAGCATACCAAGAAATCATGAGGATGCAGGTATAACTTTATTCAGTAGGGGTACAAACCCCAACTGAATAAAGTTATAGCCTCCGGCGGAAAATCGCACAAATACGCTTAGGCGTATTTGATTTCGGGGTTCTACAACAACTTGATATTAGGGGTATGTAAATGAAAGAGAAACTACTTTTGTATAAAACGAAGATAAGTGAATATTGGAAGAAACAATCCGGTCTACAAAAGACCACGATTATTGGATTGCCATTGCTATTAATTTTCGTCATTTCGATTACAGTGTTTTTTACAACAAAATCAACCCTTGTTCCTTTATATAGCAATCTTACACCACAGGAAACAGGGCAAATAAAAGCTACTTTAGATTCAAGAGGAATACAATCAGAAATAGCGGATAATGGATCAACCATTAAGGTACCAGAGGAAGTGGTAGAAACCTTAATGGTTGAACTTGCGGCAGAAGGAATACCAGACAGCGGTAATATCGACTATTCGTTCTTCGGCCAAAATGCGGGTTTTGGAATGACCGATAATGAATTTAATATGCTTAAACTCGAGTCCACTCAAACTGAACTAGCCAACCTTATCAAGGGCATCGATGGGATAAACGATGCAAAGGTTATGATCAGCATGCCGAACGAAGGCATTTTTGTAAAGGACAGCCAGGCAGAGGCTTCCGCATCGATCGTTCTTAACACAAAACCTGGATATCGGTTCGAGCAACAGCAGATAAAATCCTTATATCATTTGGTTTCAAAAAGTATTCCTAACCTGCCTACTGATAATATCGTCATAACCAACCAAAACTTTGAGTATTTTGACTTGGAAAATGAAGAAAATTTATCGGTAGTCGGAAATGTAGTATCACAGCTTGATTTGAAACGTGAAATTGAAAGAGATATTCAAAGACAAGTCCAACAAATGCTTGGAACGATGATGGGACAAGATAAGATCGTGGTGTCTGTCACAACTGATATCGATTTTACTCAGGAAAATCGCCAGGAAAACTTAGTGACACCTGTTGATCCTGAAAACATGGAAGGCATTGAAATCAGTGTTGAAAGAATTACCGAGACATTCACTGGTGAAGGTGCTGCAGCAGGTGGAGTTGTTGGAACTGGTGAGACAGATGTCCCTACTTATAACGCAAATGGACAAGCGGGTAATGGGGATTACGAACGTATTGAAGAACGAGTCAATAAAGATGTGAATCGAATCACAAAGGAGATTGTTGAAGCTCCGTATAAAATAAGAGATTTAGGTATTCAGGTTATGGTTGAAGCGCCAGACCCTAAAGACCCTGCGTCAATGCCACAGGAAAGAATAAATGACATTGAGAAAATTTTAAGCACGATTGTCAGTACTAGTATTAATCAAGACGCAACCAATCAATTAACAGAGGATGAAATACAAGATAAAATTGTAGTTTCGGTTTCAGAATTTAACGGAAAAACAACAACGGTTCCTGATACACCAGCAATCGCGAAAGTCCCTATCTGGGTTTATATTGTGGGTGGTCTATTAGTTCTTGGGCTTATCATTCTACTATTCTTGTTTTTACGTAAAAAGAAAGATGCAGAAATCGAGGAGGAATTGCCTCAACCCGAACCTGTATTCTTTGATCATATTCCAGATGTTAATGAAGAAAATGAATCAGAAGCAACAGTCCGAAGAAAACAACTGGAAAAACTGGCTAAGGACAAACCAGAGGATTTTGCAAAATTATTACGTTCATGGTTAGCAGATGAGTAGGAGGTGGAGTAATGGCAAAGAGGGATATTCATAATGGTCTGACTGGCAAACAAAAAGCAGCCATTCTCCTCATTTCACTTGGACCAGATGTTTCGGCTTCTGTGTATAAGCATCTGTCAGAGGAAGAAATTGAAAAACTAACTTTAGAAATTTCTGGCGTTCGAAGGGTAGAGGCCAATACTAAGGAACAAATCATGGAAGAGTTCCACCAAATTGCGATTGCCCAGGATTATATTACCCAAGGTGGAATTGGGTATGCAAAGACAGTACTTGAAAAAGCGCTTGGTGAAGAACAAGCAGGAGTAATTATTAACCGATTAACTTCTTCTTTACAAGTTAAACCATTTGATTTTGCAAGAAAGGCAGATCCTGGACAAATATTGAACTTTATTCAAAATGAACATCCGCAGACAATCGCACTAATATTATCTTATTTAGATTCAAGACAAGCAGCACAAATTTTATCGGAGTTGCCACAAGAGGTTCAAGCTGATATTGCGAGAAGAATTGCGATTATGGATCGAACATCACCAGAAATTATAAATGAGGTTGAGCAAATTCTTGAACGAAAGCTATCCGCTACAGTGACACATGATTATACTCAAACCGGAGGAATAGAAGCCGTCGTAGAGGTATTAAATGGTGTCGACCGTTCAACAGAAAGAACAATCTTAGATGCGCTTGAGATTCAAGATCCAGAGCTTGCAGAAGAAATTAAAAAGAGAATGTTTGTCTTTGAAGACATTGTTACACTTGATAATCGTGCGATTCAGCGCGTCATTCGCGATGTGGAAAATGAGGATCTTATGCTTTCGCTTCGTGTTGCAAGTGAAGAAGTAAAGGAAATAGTCTTTAAAAACATGTCCAAACGTATGGTTGAGACATTTAAAGAGGAAATGGAATATATGGGGCCTGTTCGCTTACGTGACGTTGAGGAAGCTCAATCACGTATAGTAGCCGTTATCAGAAGACTGGAGGAAGCAGGCGAAATTGTAATCGCTCGTGGCGGAGGAGATGATATCATTGTCTAATGTGATTAAGTCAACTGCTGCTCAGTCTAAGGATATTCCCAAAAGAGTAATCGGGCTAAAAGTTTTACAGACTTCAGATAACAATCAAGTTGAGCAAGAGAAGCAAAATCTTCAATTTGCTTCTCAAAAAATGCTCGATGAGGCAAGAGAACAAGCTGATAAAATCGTCAAAGATGCGATTGCCTATTCCAATTCAACAAGGCAACAAATATTAGTTGAAAAACGTGAATGGGAAGAAGAGAAAAAAGAACTTTACCGCAAAACATCAGAAGAAGGCTTCCAAGCTGGTAGGTCTGAAGGCAGAGAACAAGGGTATCAAGAATACTCTGATTTACTTTCCGAAGCTCGTCAAATCATTGATCTTTCAAAGCATGATTACAATCATTATCTTGATTCTTCAGAAGAGGTCATTTTAAGCCTTGCAATGACGGTAGCAGAAAAAATAATCGGAATTCAATTAACTAAGCAACCGGAAGACTTTATTTACCTCGTGAAAAAGGCGCTTAAAGAAGTAAAGGAGCATTCTGGGATTACAATTCAAGTGAATCCGGGATTCTATCCATTTGTGATTGAACAAAAGGAAGAGTTATCTTCTATTCTTAATCGTGAAACTAATCTATTTATCTATCCAAATGAAGATCTAGGGGAAACTGATTGTGTGATTGAATCGTCATTTGGCAAGATAAATGCAAGTGTAGATACTCAACTTTCTGAGATAAAAGAAAAATTACTTTCTTTGCTATTGGAGGAATAGTCTGTGAAGGCGATTGAGCTTCTTCGTGAAATACATTCAATCGATTCTTATAAACGGTACGGTAAGGTTAATAGAGTCGTCGGCTTAATGATTGAGTCACGTGGACCTGAATGCTCGATTGGAGACCTATGCCATATTTATGTGGGTTTAAACCATAAAAGAAGTATTCAAGCTGAAGTTGTCGGCTTCCGTGAAGAGCATGTCATCCTCATGCCATTTTCAAATGTAAAGGATATTTCTCCAGGAAGCATTGTCGAGGCAACAGGAAAGCCGCTCGATATAAAAGTTGGGGAAGGATTAGTAGGAAAGGTATTAGATCCATTAGGGCATCCCCTTGACGGAAGTGTACTGCCAAGGGGATTATCATCCGCACCTACAGAACAAGATCCGCCAAATCCATTATCTCGTCCACCTATACGTGAACCAATCGAGGTTGGGGTAAAAATGATAGATACCTTGTTAACCGTTGGAAAAGGGCAGCGTGTTGGTATCTTTGCAGGTAGTGGTGTTGGTAAAAGTACACTTTTAGGTATGATTGCCCGTAACACGACAGCTGATATTAATGTGATTGCCCTTGTCGGGGAACGTGGACGCGAGGTCCGGGAATTTATTGAAAAAGATTTAGGTGAGGAAGGTCTTAAAAGGTCAATCTTAGTTGTAGCCACGTCAGACCAGCCAGCGCTCCTTCGCATCAAGGCAGCTATGACTGCAACTGCAATAGCTGAGTATTTTAGGGACAGGGGTCTGGATGTCATGTTAATGATGGACTCCGTTACCCGTGTTGCAATGGCGAGTCGGGAAATTGGCTTAGCTATAGGAGAACCACCGACAACAAAGGGATATACACCAAGTGTTTTTACAACACTTCCGAGATTATTGGAGAGAACTGGTACCAATCATTTAGGTTCAATAACTGCCTTTTACACCGTTTTAGTGGACGGAGACGATATGAACGAGCCAATAGCGGATACGGTTCGAGGGATACTAGATGGACATTTTGTTCTAGATCGAAGTCTTGCTAATAAAGGACAATATCCAGCAATAAATGTTTTAAAGTCAATTAGTCGTGTCATGAACCAAATTACGACAAGTGAACATAAGGCTTACGCTGAAAAAATTAGGGGAATCATGGCAACCTACCTTAATTCTGAGGACTTAATCAATATTGGTGCTTATAAAAGGGGATCCTCCATTGAAGTTGATGAAGCCATTAGGTATTATCCCAAAATTATTTCATTTTTAAAACAGCAAACTGATGATAAATATACATTCGAACAAAGTTTGCAGTTATTGGCACAATTGGCTGAAAAAGGTGAATAAAACAAATGAGCTACAAGTTCAAATTTCAAAAAGTGATGTCGATAAAAGAAAATGAGAAGAATCAAGTTCTGGCAGATTATAAAACATCAGTAAAAGAATTTGAAGAAGCCGCAGAAGCCTTATATGAATCATTAAAGAAGAAGGAAACATTAGAAGAAAGTCAAAGACGGCAACTACAAAATGGCTTATCTATCCAAAGCATTCGGCATCAACAGTCCTTCATAACAGGCTTAGAAAAAACGATTATGTATTACCAGCAACTTGTCATTAAAGCAAGAAATAAAATGCAGCAACTGCAATCATTGTTAACCGAAAAAAATATTGAAGTAAAAAAATATGAGGTTATGCACGAAAAGGACTTTGCAATTTATGAGGGACAAATAAAAATGCAGGAAAGCCAAATGATGGATGAGATTTCTATCCAGCAATACATGTCAAAAGGAAGATAGGTGATAACATGGAGCCTAACGAAAAAGAATATAGCAAATTCCAGTGGTTTCTGTTTGTCGTACTAATTCCATCCTTTTTTACTTTGGTAGTCGTATTTGTTTTATTATCTGTGGTAGGATTTAAACCACTTGGAGCCATGAAGGACTTTGCCTCAAAGGTTCCAGTTATTTCTACTCTTTTTAATGATGAAGAAAATGATACACAAGTAAAAAAAGAGGATGAAGTTTCGGTTACAGATTTAGAATCTGAAATACAGGAAAAGGAATCAAAGATTACGCAACTTGAAAATGTATTGGAAACAAAAGATGGTGAAATTCAGTCATTAGAGCTTGAAATTGAAAATCTTTCAGATGAACTACTTAAACTTCAGGAAGAACGTTTAGCGAAAAGTAAATCGTTACAAGATTTAACCAAAATGTATGAACAAATGTCTCCAAAAAATGCGGCAAAAATCATTCCAAATTTAAAAGATAATGAGGCCAGGGAGATTCTTTCTAGTATCAATACTGAAAAACTAGCTGCCATCTTTGAAAAAATGTCTCCAGAGGATGCAGCCAAGTTTACCCAACTAATTACACAATAAAGTATATGTAAGAAATACTTGAGAGGAGGTGAAACGACGTGAACATGGTAGCAAGCTTCGATCCCTCTATGGGTTCTATAAGAAAGGCAGTCGCTAATGGTGCAGTGGGGAATGGAATTTTACAAGGAAATGGTTTATCGCAATTGTCTTTTCGTGAACAATTAGAGACGTTAACAGCCGTTCAACAACCAGTTGAAAATAATCATATAAATCGATTAATAAGCAAAGTTGAAGAAAAAATTGAAGAAGATGAATCAATCCAGCATTTTTTAGCTAACATCGAAACGTTTACCAAGGAGTCCCTTGATGTATCAGCTTTTGAAGATGTATTTATAACCCTTCCGCCTGATTTGGTGGAACAAATAAAATCGTTTATTGTTGATATTCAAAAAGGTACAAGTACGTTGGAACTTGAGCAGGTAACTGGAAAAGCAGAGCTCATTGGTCTACTTTTAGTGACTGCACGCTATGCTGACAATCATTCTTTTACAAATAAAAAGGAACTATTGAATCTACTAAAGCAATTGCAAATGGTTTTTAATGAGGAAATTCCAGCAACCCAACAAGGTGTTAAAGTACCGGCTGAGTCAAGTTCTAATAAGTTTGTTCATGAGTTGATCCAGAAATTAGAAAACAAGCTTTCAGAAAAGCCTTTAATAGAATCACAGAATAGGCATCATTATTTGCAGACAGTCCATGCAAGATATTTTTCTACACCAAAAGGGGTGGAGACCCCACAAACACTTATAACGGAAAAACTTTTGCAAAAGGCGAGTATTACGACTCAGGTAACAACAGCATCAGAGTCGGTACCGTTAAGTGATGTGAGTTCAAACCCATTATCAAAGGCACAGCAATTCACACTGTTTGTTGAGCAAAATGGAAAGCAACTGCCAAACCAGCAACATTTCATTAAGCAGTTTCAAAATATCCTTGCTAGAGGTAGCTTTTTGAATAATGGAGGACAGCAAAAACTATTAATCAATTTATATCCTGAACATTTAGGTTCATTACGAATTGAACTTCTTCAAAGTGAAGCAGGAATGATTGCTAGAATTATGGCTTCAACGACTCAAGCAAAGGAACTAGTTGAATCACAAATTACAAACCTAAAACATACTTTCCTAGCACAAAACATTTCGGTTGAAAAAATTGAAGTTACATCACAGCTTCAATATCAAACAGAAAGAAATCTGCAAAGAGAAAGTGAACAGCAACAAGGACAACAATCAGGAAGACAACAGAAAGAGAATCATCAGCAAGAAACAAATGAGGAACAAACTTTTACATCCGTTCTACTTGATGAGCTGGTGAATTTTAAAGTATAGGTGGTGATTGAAGTGACGACAAAAATTGATTCCAGTCTGTATCTAACCAATAGTAAACCTGATAGAAAAACAGGGAATGACATTCTAGGAAAAGATGATTTTCTGAAAATTTTAATGACACAGCTTCAAAATCAGGATCCGATGAATCCGATGGAAGATAAAGATTTTATCGCACAAATGGCAACTTTTACTTCGTTGGAGCAAATGACAAATATGAATAGCACCTTAGAAAAATTTGTAAGTGGCCAACAAGGTGAGCAACTTTTAAAATACAGCAACATGATTGGAAAAGAAGTAGAATACAGCTTTAAAACTGAAGATGAGGATGGCAATGACATCATAAAAAGTGGACAGGGTATTGTCACATCCGTATCAAAAAAATCAGGATATATTGAGCTTGAGTTAAAGGATGGAACGACGATTTATAGTGATGAAATTTTGACAGTAAAGCAACCTTCTAGCGAAGAAGAATAGGAGGTGGAAACATGGATCATCGAATTTTACAAATACAAAATCATCCTTTATCACTGCAAACTAGAAAAAAGGTTCAGCACTCTGAGTCACCTAAAATATCCTTTAAAGAAACCTTGGAAAAAGAGACAAGCTTGGTCATAAGTAAGCATGCTCAAAAGAGGTTGGATGAGAGAAACATTCGTATTCAAGATTCAAAATGGAATGAAATCCAATTGAAAATTTCAGAAGCAAAAACAAAGGGAGTCAAAGATTCACTAGTCGTTACAGATAATGCAGCATTAATTGTAAATGTCCCTAATAACACAGTCATTACAGCTATGAATCGAGACGAAGCGAACGCACAGATTTTTACGAATATAAATGGAACAATTATTTTAGATTAAAAACACTTATATAGGCTGGACCTTAACAGGAAGCCGAGGTGCGCGGACCGACAGAAGCCACCTACAATCGAAAGGGGAAAATGAAATGTTACGTTCAATGTACTCAGGAATCAGTGGAATGAAAAACTTTCAAACAAAATTAGATGTAATTGGTAACAACATCGCTAACGTTAATACTTACGGCTTTAAAAAGGGCAGAACCATCTTTAATGACATCATGAGTCAAACAATCAATGGTGCAACAGCTCCTGGACAATCGCTCGGTGGTGTTAACCCAAAACAGGTTGGATTAGGATCTTCATTAGCAGCAATCGATACTATTCACAACAGTGGAAGTACACAAACGACTGCTAGAATACTAGACTTAGCGATTGCGGGAGATGGATTTTTTCAGGTAGCTCCAACAGCAGATACTTCGACTTTTACCGAAGAAGCTGTTTATACAAGAGCAGGTAACTTCTATATGGATCAGAATGGTTATTTAGTAACAAGTGGAGGTATGTATGTTGTCGGCTTTGCAGCGAATGAAATGGGAGATCATGATAACAATGCTAATACCCCAGACGGGTTAACAAGTCCTGTACCAACAGCTATTAATCCTGGAGATTTTGATTTTACAACTACTCCACCTACGTATACAGGAGGAGCAACTCCTGCACCATCATATCAGCCTATTCAGATTCCTACTGATGCCAAAAGCATGAGCATCGGTAAAGACGGGTCGGTTACTTATGTGGATGTAACAGGAACATTACGTTGGGCAGGTCAGCTTGTGTTAGCGAAATTTCCGAATACAGGTGGTTTAGAGAAGGTGGGAGGTAATCTCTTCCAACAAACATCAAACTCTGGTAACCCAGTAGTCAATTTTGCGGGTGCCTCTGGACTCGGTTCAATCGAATCTGGTGCACTTGAAATGTCAAACGTTGACCTTTCTGAAGAATTTACGGAAATGATTGTAGCCCAACGTGGATTCCAAGCAAATACGCGTATCATTACAACTTCCGATGAAATTTTACAAGAGCTTGTAAACCTAAAACGTTAAGGGGGTAGGGGTTTTGGCATCCTGTTAAAACCCCGCTAAATTTTGATTACTTTAACGAAATTAAATAATAAAAAATTTACATTAAATGCAATCTATATTGAACAGGTTGAATCCTTTCCTGATACAACAATCACCTTAACCAATGGCAAAAAATTTGTTGTGAAGGAAACAGAAGAAGATGTACACGTGAAGGTTCTTGAATTTTATCAAAAAATAAATGTACTTGGCCTTCGTTAATGGTTGGGGGGATATGGTGCTATGAAAAATAAGCTACTTGTGATAATGGTCATCATTTTAAGTACAATTACTTTAGTCGGTACCACTGCTTTTGTTATTTTAACAAAGGTCACTGCAAGTAATTCTAAAGAGGAACCGTCAATTGACCAAGTCTTAAAAGCGACTGTCGAAATTCCGGAAATCACAACAAAACTACTTAGCGATGATTATATTCGTATTTCCTTTAACATTCAGACAGATGGTAAAAAGGGGAAAGAGGAATTAGAAAAAAGACAATTCCAGGTAAACAATATTATTATTAAAGAGCTTTCCAACATGACATCTGAAGAATTTAAAGGTGAAGAAGGAATCATCAATCTTGAAAATAGATTAAAGGACCGAATTAATGAATTAATGCAAGATGGAACTGTCATTAAAGTTTATGCGACATCCTTTCTTCCGCAGTAAACATTAGAAACTTAAGTACTTAAGAATGAGAGTTCAAAAGAGCGGAGGTGGAACCTTGCCTGGTGAAATACTATCCCAAAGTGAAATAGATGCATTACTTTCAGCTCTGTCGACTGGGGAAATGAACCCAGAAGAATTAAAAAGAGAAGAACGTGAACGCCGTGTGAAAGTATATGATTTTAAAAGGGCCCTTCGTTTCTCGAAGGATCAAATCCGTAGTATCACTCGGATTCATGAAAACTTTGCACGATTATTAACAACCTACTTTTCAGCACAGCTGCGAACATATGTACAAATTACAGTTGGGACAGCCGATCAAGTGCCATATGAGGAATTTATCCGTTCCATTCCTAATATGACCATTTTAAATGTATTTGAAATGCCTCCTTTAGAAGGGCGTATTATTTTAGAAGTCAACCCTAATATAGCCTATGCCATTCTTGATCGAATGCTCGGTGGACGAGGAACGGGTCTAAATAAAATTGAAAATTTAACAGAAATCGAAACAAAAATTATGAGCAATATGTTTGAAAAAGCTTTTGAACAAGCGCGGGAAGCGTGGGCTAATTTGGTAGAAGTAGACCCTATTTTAACTGAATTTGAGGTGAATCCACAGTTCCTACAAATGGTTTCACCTAATGAAACTGTGGTAGTCATTTCGCTCAATACACAAATTGGAGAAACTAGTGGAATGATCAACATTTGTATTCCACATGTATTCCTTGAGCCGATCATTCCTAAATTATCGGCACATTACTGGATGCAATCAACACCTAAAAAAGACAGAAATCGAGAAGAACTTTCTCATATTCAACATAATCTTAAGGATACAAAATTGCCAATCATTGCAGAATTAGGTACAGCTAATATTGCTGTCCAAGAATTCCTTTTATTAAATATAGGGGATACTATTCAACTTGATAAATCAATCCAACAACCAATCGAATTAAAGGTAGAGGGTATATCAAAATTTTATGCACAGGTTGGTAAGGTTAATAAAAAGCAAGCCGTACAAATCCTAGAGGAAATTAAAGGGGGGGACCGTGAGGATGAATAATGGAAACATGCTATCACAAGACGAAATTGATGCGTTATTAAGAGGTACAGCAGACTTAGACAACGAAGAACCGGTAGCAAAAGGTAATAAACCCCTTGTAGAAGATTTTTTATCTTTAATTGAACAGGATGCGCTTGGGGAGATTGGAAACATCTCTTTTGGAAGTTCAGCCACTGCGCTTTCCACATTACTTAATCAAAAGGTTGATATTACGACACCGAATGTTTCACTGGTTCTAAGTTCTGAATTAGCTGATGAGTTTCCACACCCATATGTAGCGATCTATGTCAATTATACAGCTGGTTTTACGGGAACAAATTTATTGGTAATAAAACAAAGTGATGCAGCCATCATTGCGGATTTGATGTTAGGTGGGAATGGACTTGCCGCACCGGAATCCTTAGGTGACTTACAACTAAGTGCTGTGCAGGAGGCAATGAACCAAATGATGGGTTCAGCCGCAACTTCCATGTCAACAGTCTTTAGTAAGAAAATAGATATTTCTCCACCAAGTATTGACATTCTTGATATTAAACATGGTGAAGGGGCTGAAAACCTGCCATCTGATGATATGTTAGTGAAGATATCTTTTCGACTTACAATTGGTGAGCTGATTGACTCAACAATCATGCAATTAGTTCCAATTGATTTTGCTAAAGATCTTGTTCGAGAGCTTCTTTCCCCTCAGGCGGAAAAACATGCCTTGGCTATGGATACTCCTACTCAACTTGTAGATGCTCAGATGCCTGTTCAACAATCAAACAACACTATGCCTAATGTTGAACAACAAATGGAAATACCATCTGAATTGACACAGCCAAATCATCAACCGGAATTTAAACAACCAGTAACGAATAATGGTCGACAGCATCTTGGTGGCACTCATGCAAGACAGCCTGAAATCCAACCTGCGGTATTTTCAGAATTCGAATCTGTCCAATTACAGGAAGCCGAATCTAGGAACTTAAATATGTTATTAGATATTCCGCTTCAAGTTACGGTTGAATTAGGGCGAACAAAACGCTCGATTAAAGACATTCTTGAACTAACAGCAGGCTCTATTATTGAATTAGACAAACTTGCAGGAGAGCCGGTAGATGTGTTAGTTAACGGAAAACTTATCGCACAAGGTGAGGTAGTTGTAATTGAAGAAAACTTTGGAGTTAGAATAACCGATATCATCTCCCAAAGTGATCGAATTAAAAAATTGAATTAATGTAGGGGGCAACACAAATGGCACATAAAATTCTTATCGTAGATGATGCAGCATTTATGAGAATGATGATTAAGGACATCCTAACTAAAAATGGTTTTGAGGTTGTTGCAGAGGCTGCGGATGGGGCACAGGCGGTAGATAAATATCGAGAACATCAACCAGACCTTGTAACAATGGATATTACAATGCCTGAGATGGATGGAATAACAGCCTTGAAAGAGATTAGAAAAATCAATCCAAATGCAAAAGTAATTATGTGCTCAGCAATGGGACAACAAGCGATGGTAATTGATGCTATTCAAGCGGGAGCAAAGGACTTTATCGTTAAGCCATTCCAAGCAGACCGAGTTATTGAAGCCATCAGTAAAACACTTAGCTAAGGAATCCATATTCAGGAGAGTGGCAACAAAAGTGAAACACATTAAAAAAGTTGTTTTTGCACTAATTTTCTTTCATGCCTTGCTTGTCACTTTCCCTGTACAAGCTGAAGAAGGTCATGTTGATAAAAGTGTAAATGACGTAATTGGTAATCAAGATGAACAAACCAATGATCAAACCAAGGATCAAGAGGGAACAAATCCCATTGAAAATCGAGAGCCGGCCAATGACCTAACATCCGGTGATTTTATAAAAATGATTTTTACAACATTATTTGTACTTGCACTTATTTATTTTTTATTAAAATTTGTAAATAAACGAAATCGCATATTTAACCAACATAGGTTCATCGAGAACCTTGGAGGAACCAGTTTAGGAACAAACCGCTCAATTCAAATTGTAAAGGTTGGAGAGCGGATCTTAGTCGTAGGAGTAGGAGATTCCATTCAGCTTCTTAAGGAAATCGAAGACACAGATGAAATAAATGAAATCCTAGAACAACATAATTCGTCATTAGATTCCATGATTCAACCAAGAGATCTCATTCATCGTTTTCTTGAAAAGAGAAAAGGAAAGGATTCCGACCAATCTCTTTTCTCCTCAATGCTCCAGAAACAATTAACAGAACTTAAGCAAGGGAGAAAGAAGATTGTTGAGCAACTTGAAAATAAGGAGTCTAGCAAAAAATGAATGAATTTATGGAAATTTTTAATACTAGCGCTCCTGAAAATGTTTCGACTTCAGTTAAACTACTACTCCTTCTAACTGTTCTTTCAGTGGGACCCGGTATTTTGATTTTAATGACGAGTTTTACAAGAATTATTGTCGTACTTTCATTTGTTAGGACTTCATTAGGAACACAGCAAATGCCGCCAAATCAGGTATTGATTGGGCTTGCATTGTTTTTAACGTTTTTCGTGATGGCACCGACATTTAGTGAAGTGAATGATCAAGCGTTAACTCCATTATTTAATGAAGAAATAAATTTAGAAGAAGCCTATACCCGTGCTGCTGTACCATTTAAAGAGTTTATGAGCGTACATACCCGGCAAAAGGACTTGGAGTTGTTTTTAAATTATACTGGAGCAGACAGACCTGAGACGATACAAGATATACCTTTGACTGCATTAGTCCCAGCCTTTGCAATAAGTGAACTTAAAACGGCATTTCAAATCGGATTTATGATTTTTATTCCGTTTCTTGTAATTGATATGGTTGTTGCGAGTATCCTGATGTCGATGGGGATGATGATGCTTCCCCCTGTTATGATTTCCTTGCCATTTAAAATACTCTTATTTGTTCTTGTGGATGGATGGTATTTAATCGTTAAATCCTTATTACAGACCTTCTAGAAGTAGGTGAACAGTGTTGAATCCTGAAGTAGTTATTTCATTGGCAGAGAAAGGTGTATATACAACATTAATGATTTGTGGACCACTATTATTGGTTGCACTCGTTGTGGGATTAATAGTGAGTGTGTTCCAAGCAACAACGCAAATTCAGGAGCAAACATTGGCATTTATCCCAAAAATCATTGCAGTGCTTGTTGGCTTAGTTTTCTTTGGACCTTGGATGCTTTCTAAAATGCTCGCATATACACATGATATTTTTAGTAATTTGACGAGATTTGTAGGTTGAAAAAATG
Organism: Bacillus sp. JJ1533; assembly: GCF_036965045.1. Taxonomy (NCBI): domain Bacteria; kingdom Bacillati; phylum Bacillota; class Bacilli; order Caryophanales; family Bacillaceae; genus Bacillus; species Bacillus sp. JJ1533. The sequence goes on from NZ_JBALOV010000035.1 coordinate 249,018, forward strand.
ACAGAGGTTTATACCTATTTTCCAGCATTTTTGCTTGTTTTAGTTAGAGTAACGAGTTTTTTTGTAACGATGCCTTTGTTTTCCTATCGAACACTACCTGCTTCACATCGAATTGGTATTGCTTTTTTTATTTCATGGATTATGTTCCTATCAATGGAAAAACCAATACTCCAAATCAATGGCGACTATATTCTCCTCATTTTTAAAGAGGCTATGGTAGGTCTTTTAATTGGCTTGGTTGCCTATATGATTTTTGCGGCTATCCAAATTGCTGGAGGATTTATCGACTTTCAAATGGGATTTGCCATTGCAAATGTAATCGATCCTCAAACGGGAGCACAAAGTCCGTTAATGGGTCAATACTTATATACATTTGCACTGCTCTTTTTACTAGCTATTAATGGCCACCATCTTTTATTAGACGGAATCTTTTATAGCTATTCATTTATTCCGATGGAACAAGCGACTCTTCCATTTGGTAATGAGAATGTTGTGGAATTTGTGTTAAGGGCTTTTAGCACAATGTTTATTATTGCTTTCCAAATGTCCATGCCTGTTGTTGGGGCTTTGTTTTTAGTTGATATTGCCCTAGGGATTATTGCAAGAACAGTTCCGCAGCTAAATGTTTTTGTAGTAGGACTGCCATTGAAAATTGGGGTTAGTTTTGTTGTGATGTTAATTGCAATGTCAATGATCTTTATGCTTGTCGGGAAACTGGTAGACAATATGTTATATACAATGAGAGGATTAATGGAACTTTTAGGAGGAAGCTAGATGTATTTTGTTCGTCTGAACCTACAATTTTTTGCGGGTGAAAAAACAGAAAAAGCCACTCCTAAAAAACGTCAAGAAACAAGGAAAAAAGGACAGGTAGCCAAAAGTGCAGATGTAAATACAGCCATTTTATTGCTAGCCATCTTTTTTACTCTGCTTGTTTTTGGGGGCTTTATGTTTGAGCGTATTATGACATTTTTAAAACACTCATTTAGCCATTATTTATCGATTACACCGACTGAACAAAGTGTTCAGGAAATTTTTATAGAGCTTTCTATAGAGGCTGCCATTATCCTGGCACCGATCTTGGTAGTCGCCCTTGTTGCCGGGGTTGCTGCAAACCTCCTGCAGGTTGGGTTTTTATTTTCAACAGAAGCGATTCAAATGAAATTAAATAAGCTTGATCCCATTCAAGGCTTTAAGCGTATTTACTCGATTCGCGCGCTTGTCGAGATGATTAAATCCATCTTAAAAATTGTCATTGTAGGCGGTGTGACTTTCGCAATTCTTTGGTTTCGCTTAGAAGATATTCTGACATTGTCTCAGAAAACGGTTGGAGCAGCACTCATTGTTCTAGCAAAACTCACTGTTCAAATGGGATTATTTGCGGGTGGAGCTCTATTGTTCCTATCCTTTTTAGATTATCTTTATCAGCGCTTTGATTATGAAAAAAACATCAGAATGTCAAAGCAAGATATAAAAGACGAATTTAAAAAAACAGAAGGAGACCCACTGATTAAATCAAAAATCAAGCAAAAACAACGTGAAATGGCAATGAGCCGTATGATGCAAGAAGTACCAAAGGCTGATGTGATTATTACAAACCCTACGCATTATGCCATAGCATTGAAATATGACGAGGCAAAAATGGATGCTCCATTCGTTGTCGCAAAGGGTGTAGATTTTGTAGCTCAGCGCATTAAAGAAATTGCTAAAGAACATGAAATTACAACGATTGAAAACCGACCACTTGCACGGGCTCTTTATGCAGGTACAGATATCGGGGATGCGGTACCCGAAGAATATTTTAAAGCGGTAGCTGAAATACTTGCCTATGTGTACCGCTTAAAAGAGAAGGTTTGAAGACATAACGACCTTCAATCATCACTAGTGCTTTTTTGACTTAAAGGAGAGAAAACAATGCGAGCAAGAGATTTATCAGTTTTATTAAGTGTTATCTTAATAGTTGCGATGCTTATTATTCCATTTCCAGCTTGGTTATTAAGTGTCCTTATTATCATCAATATTTCTCTTGCACTCTTGGTTCTCCTTACCTCTATGAATATGCAGGAACCACTTCAATTTTCAATATTTCCATCATTATTACTTCTTCTAACTCTATTTCGATTAGGGTTAAATGTTTCAACGACGAGATCGATTCTTTCAACTGGGGATGCAGGTGGAGTTGTACACACTTTTGGTACCTTTGTTGTTGGGGGAAATATTGTCGTTGGATTTGTCGTCTTTTTAATCCTCGTTGTTATTCAATTTATTGTAATTACAAAAGGTTCCGAACGTGTATCAGAAGTTGCTGCACGATTTACATTAGATGCAATGCCAGGTAAACAAATGAGTATTGATGCGGATTTAAATGCAGGGATGATTTCCGAAACCCAGGCACGCGAACGCCGTGAGAAGGTAAGCAGAGAAGCGGATTTTTACGGAGCTATGGACGGGGCGAGTAAGTTCGTAAAAGGGGATGCAATTGCCGGTATCATCATTGTCCTTATAAACTTACTTTTTGGTTTTATCATTGGAATGACACAACATGGGTTAGGATTCCAAGAATCCCTTTCTAAATTCACTCTATTAACAATTGGGGATGGACTCGTTAGTCAAATTCCCGCACTATTAATTTCTACTGCAACAGGGATAGTCGTTACTCGTGCTGCGTCAGAAGGAAATTTAGGGTCAGATATTACAAAGCAATTATTTGCCTATCCAAAAATGTTATATGTGACGGCTGGTACAATTTTCTTATTGGGATTGTTTACTCCGATTCATGACTTTTTAACGATATCTATCTCGAGTTTCTTAGCAATTGGTGGTTTTATGATTTCTAGAAGTCAGGATCAGGAGCTACCGTTAGAACCAGATAATGAAGAAGAAGTACAGATTGAGGACCTAAAAAGTCCTGAAAGTGTTGTAAATTTATTAAATGTAGATCCAATTGAGTTTGAATTTGGATATGGATTAATTCCTTTAGCTGATACAAACCAAGGTGGCGATATTTTAGACCGAATTGTCATGATTCGTAGACAATTAGCAATTGAGTTGGGCTTGGTCATACCAGTTGTTCGAATAAGAGATAATATTCAGCTACAGCCGAATGAGTATCGCTTAAAAATAAAAGGGAGTGAAATGGCAAGAGGGGAATTGTTGCTAGACCACTTCTTAGCAATGAGCCCAGGCTACGAGGATGATTCGATTGAAGGAATTGATACAGTCGAGCCTTCATTTGGTCTACCAGCCAAATGGATTTCAGAAGATATGAAAGACCAAGCGGAAATGCAAGGATATACAGTGGTTGACCCACCATCTGTTGTATCTACACATATTACGGAAGTCATTCGAAGAAATGCTCATGAATTACTGGGAAGACAAGAAACGAAGCAATTAATCGATCATTTAAAAGAATCGTACCCAATATTGGTAGATGAAGTAACTCCAAACCCATTATCAGTTGGAGAAATTCAAAAGGTATTGGCAAAATTATTAAAGGAAAATGTGTCGGTCCGAAACCTGCCGATTATATTTGAAACCTTAGCCGATTTTGGTCGAATGACAACTGATACTGATTTATTAACAGAATATGTAAGACAATCCCTTGCTAGACAGATTACAAATCAATACATTGTCCAAGGAGAGACAATGAAAGTTGTGACTCTTTCTGGTCGAGTTGAAAAGCAGGTCGCAGACGGTGTTCAGCAAACGGAGCATGGAAACTATTTATCCATTGACCCAAGTGTGTCACAATCAATTATTGAATCCATTGCGAAGCAAATCGAAACTGTCAGTATGGGGGAGCAGTCTCCGATCTTATTATGCTCGCCTGCTGTCAGAATGTATGTAAGGCAATTGATTGAACGATATTTTCCACAGGTTCCTGTCCTTTCTTATAACGAGCTTGAGGCAAATGTGGAAGTTCAAAGTGTTGGGGTGGTGAATATAGATTGAAAGTGAAAAAATACATTGCTCCTTCTATGCCGGAAGCGATGAAATTGATCCGTGCGGAATTAGGTAGTGAAGCGGTTATTTTAAATTCAAAAATCGTTCAAACACAAGGATTTTTAGGTCTTTTTCGAAAAAAGAATTTTGAAGTAATTGCAGCTGTCGACCCAGAGGCTCCAAGAAGGCAAGTGGTACAGCCTAAAGAAAAGGAACGAAAGCTACCGGAAATAAATAAACAAATCGAACCACAAAAACCTGTGGTTCGTGAACCCTATATTAAATACGATGTAAAAGAATTGCATGAGCCTGCTCCAGAGCTATTAAATGAAATTCAACAATTAAAAGCAGTTATGAAGGAATTCTCCTCTGATATCAGTCCATATAGGGGACCTCTTCAGGAAATGAATCAATTGCTTCTAAATCAAGAAATCGATTCAACGATACGGAAAGAAATCATGTCCAGTCTATTGGAAAAATGGTATTTGTCATCCGAAAAAGCTTCATTTAAAGATGTCCAGAATTGGACAAGGGAATGTATGGTTTCGAAAATTTCTAATGTTGATTACGGTGGAATCAATTATCAAAAAAAATATATTAATGTGGTGGGTCCCACCGGAGTTGGAAAAACAACAACCATCGCCAAAATTGCAGCAGACTGTATGCTAAAGGACAAAAAAAGAATCGCCTTTATCACAACCGATACGTTTCGGATTGCAGCCATCGAGCAATTAAAAACGTATGCAAAAATTCTGGGAGCACCAGTTGAAGTTTGTTATTCCTTTGATGATTTTAAAAAAGCAAAGGAAGCCTATAAAGAATATGATGTTGTTTTTATTGATACTGCAGGTAGAAACTTCCGAAACGAGAAGTATATCGATGATTTAAATAACCTCATTCATTTTTCAAATGATATGGAGACGTTCTTAGTACTCTCTTTAACATCCAAAATGAACGATATGAAAGTGATTTATGATCAATTTTCTAAGATTACGATATCAAAATTTATCTTTACAAAAGTGGATGAAACAGCAAACTACGGAGCCATGGTGAATTTAATAGTTTCGTCTGGCATTGGAGTTGCTTATTTAACAAATGGACAAAATGTGCCAGATGATATAGTCATTGCTTCACCTTCCTTAATTGTAAATACTACCCTTGGAGTCGATGAATCATGATAGACCAAGCTACAGCTCTTCGTAAAAAACTAGCATCGATGAATACTGAACAGGAACAATCGAAGACAATAGCTGTAATCAGTGGAAAAGGCGGAGTAGGAAAATCCAATTTTTCATTGAATTTTTCTATTGCCCTTTCTAGATTAGGCAAAAAGGTCTTATTATTTGATATGGATATTGGGATGGGGAATATTGATATTTTGATGGGGATTACCGCCCATCATACAATCGTCGATTTGTTTGATAATAATCTCACCATCAACGATTTACTGATCAAGGGGCCAGAAGGTATTGATTATATTGCAGGGGGAAATGGTTTACCAAATCTGTTTAAGCTTGATGAAAAGAAATCAGAGGTTTTAATCGACCAATTGCAAACTGTCCTTAATGATTACGACTACGTTTTATTTGATATGGGTGCAGGGATGACTGAAGAAACGATAAAGTTCCTTATGGCTATGGATGAAATCTTTGTCATTACAACACCAGAGCCAACTGCCATCACAGATGCGTATTCAGCAATAAAATATATCTGTTTGTTTGATCAATCTATTCCTTTATACTTAATTGTCAATCGCGCTGAAACTGTGGTAGAAGGCCAGCAAACCCTTAAAAGGTTAAAGCAAGCCGTGCTGCAGTTTCTAGTAAAGGAAGTCAACAGATTAGGTGTTCTCCTTGATGATAAAACCGTTCAACAGGCTGTGAGTCACCAAGAACCATTTTTGATTTATGCACCAAAAGCTGTAATCAGCAAAAACCTCCTTGAAATATGCAAAAATTACCTGGATAAAAATAATGAACAGAATCACGATAAGAATCAGCATACATCCTTTATCTCAAAGTTACAGCGTTTTTTCGTACGTGGTAGATAGGAGCCTTATGATGACAAAAATAAATGTTCTTATTGTAGATGACTCAGCATTTATGAGGAAACTTATTTCGAATTTTCTAGAAGAAGATTCAAGGATTCATGTTGTTGGCACTGCAAGAAATGGAATTGATGCACTAACGAAAATAAAAAAACTAAAACCAGATGTTGTAACTTTGGATATTGAAATGCCTGAAATGAATGGAATTGAAGCGTTACAGCGGATTATGAGTGAATGTCCACGACCAGTAGTGATGCTTTCGAGTACAACGAAAGAAGGAGCAGAGAACACATTACTCGCGATGCAATACGGCGCTGTTGATTTTATTCAAAAGCCTTCAGGTCCAATATCAATTGATTTGCATCTTATTAAAATAGAAATTGTGACAAAAGTACTACATGCAGGAAGAGTGAATGTAGCTTTACTAAAAAAACCATTGAAAATCAAAGAAACTTTAACAAATAGAATCGTAGATTATAGTAAAATAGAACTAGAACCAAGTAGAAGTATTAAGAAAATTGTTTGTATGGGTACCTCTACGGGAGGGCCAAGAGCATTACAACAAGTTCTCCCTCAAATACCAAGGAACTATCCTGCACCAATTGTTATTGTTCAGCATATGCCTGCAGGTTTTACGAAATCACTAGCTAATCGGCTTAACAGTATATGTGAAATCACTGTTAAAGAAGCGGAAAATGGAGAATTTTTAAAGGCTGGAACAGCTTATATTGCTCCTGGTGGACATCACATGAAAATAAAAAAGATTGGCACTTCATTAGCAGTGAATATTGATGAAGGTGAAATTAGAAATGGACATAGACCATCAGTTGATGTCTTATTTGAATCTATAAGTGAAATCAATGGAATTCAAAAAATATCTGTTATCATGACTGGTATGGGATCAGATGGATCCTTTGGACTTAAGAAAATAAAAGAAACCGGACAAGCTGTTGTTATTGCAGAATCACAAGAAACTTCTATTGTATTCGGTATGCCAAAGTCAGCAATTGAAACACATTTAGTTGATCGAGTTGAAAATTTAGAGGATATAGCAAATACCATACTCAGCCTTACATAAGTAAAGGGGGTTATTAGATGGAAATGGATCAATACTTAGAGGTCTTTATTGAAGAAAGTAAAGAGCATCTCCAGGCTTGTAATGAACATTTATTAGAATTGGAAAAAGAACCCAAAAATATTTCAATCGTCAATGAAATATTCCGCTCTGCCCATACATTAAAAGGAATGTCAGCAACAATGGGATATGATGATTTAGCAAGCCTTACCCACCAAATGGAAAATGTGCTAGATGGCATTCGAAATATGAAAATTAACGTAACACCTTCCCTTTTAGATATTGTGTTCAAAGCAGTTGATTATCTTGAAGAAATGATTTTTTCGATTGCTGATGGTGGCGACGGAAAAAAGGATGTTTCAGATGTCGTGTATTTATTGAAGAAAATCGAAAGTGGAGAAGAAGTTAGAGATGAAGGCACACCTGTAACAGTAGTGTTAAACACTGAACATGCAGCTATTACATCTAAATATGATGATTTTGAATTAACAGTCATCCAACAATCAAAAGAGCAAGGTTTTTATTGTTATGAAATTACAGTTGTTCTTAGGGAAGATTGTTTATTAAAGGCTGCCCGGGTATTCATGGTATTTGAGGTGCTCGAACAGGTTGGTGAAATCATCAAATCCGTTCCTGCAGTCGATCAATTAGAGGAAGAACAGTTTCAGAATGAATTTACAGTGACACTTGTATCAAGTGAATTGGCTGACAATATTGAAAAACGAATTATGAAAGTTTCTGAAATAAATAGAGTAACAGTACTAGATGTCGACCTTGATTCCTTGAAAACTGGAGTACAAGAACAACTTCATGCACAGGTGGAAGCCGCTCCTACTCTTGACGTTAAGGATCAACAATCAATTACTGAAAAAGAAGAAACTCACCCTGCGACAAATAATAAGCACAGTGGTCACAATAAAACAATTAGGGTCAATATTGAACGACTAGATATTTTGATGAATCTATTTGAAGAATTAGTCATTGATAGGGGACGTTTAGAGCAAATCTCACGTGACTTGGAACATCCAGAGTTAAACGAAACGGTTGAACATATGTCAAGAATTTCAGGAGATTTACAAAACATTATCCTTACGATGAGAATGGTTCCTGTTGAGACAGTATTTAATCGTTTCCCTCGTATGGTGCGTCAATTGGCAAAAGATTTGCATAAAGAAATAAACCTTCAAATCATTGGTGCGGAAACAGAATTAGATCGAACGGTCATCGATGAAATTGGGGATCCGCTTGTACATCTTTTACGTAATGCTTTAGACCATGGGATTGAAACACCTGAAGCTAGAGTCCAAAATGGAAAACATGAAGCAGGAACGGTTATTTTACGTGCATATCATAGTGGAAATCATGTCTTTATCGAAATTGAAGATGATGGTGCAGGTATTAGTCGCGATAAAATCATTGAAAAAGCGATAAACAAAGGGCTTATTACAGCCAAATCAGCTGAATCTTTAACGGATAGCCAAGTATTTGATTTTATTTTCTCATCAGGCTTTTCAACCGCCGAAAAAATTTCGGACGTTTCTGGACGTGGTGTTGGGCTCGATGTTGTAAGGAATACTATTGAATCATTAGGTGGCTCAATTACGATCCGTTCTGAGATAAGAAAAGGGTCCGTTTTTTCCATTCAATTACCGTTAACCTTATCGATCATTTCTGTCATGCTGGTCGAAGTTCAAGATGAAAAATATGCAATCCCACTTTCTTCAATTATTGAAACGGCAATTATCAAAAAGAGTGAAATTCTCCATGCACATAATCAAAAGGTCATTGATTTTAGAGGTAAGGTTGTGCCGTTAGTTAACATGAAGGATATTTTTGAAGTACCTGCTGTAACGGACGAGGATGAATATCTTTCTGTTGTAATTGTAAAAAAAGGTGATAAATCAGCAGGACTCATTGTTGATTCTTTCATCGGACAACAAGAAATTGTGCTGAAATCGCTAGGAAACTATTTAACAAATGTGTTTGCGATTTCGGGAGCAACCATACTAGGTGATGGCCAAGTAGCGTTAATTGTCGATTGTAATGCATTAATCAAATGAAGTTTCATAGAGTGAGGGGGAGAAAAAATGTCTGTACAAGCAGCTGTGTTAAAAGTAATCGTATTTTCACTCCAAGATGAGGAGTACGGAATCCCGGTTTCCCAGGTGCGGTCTATTGAGAAAGTGCAACATATTACCCGTGTTCCTAGAACAGCACCATTTGTTAAGGGTGTTATCAATTTAAGAGGGGTTGTTACTCCCATTATTGATTTAAGAACACGTTTTGGTATGGCTGAATCAGCGTATACGGACAGTACAAGGATAATAATCGTTGGGACGGAAGATGCTGAGGTAGGGTTAATTGTCGATACGGCAAACGACGTTATGGATATTTTAGTTGACACAATTGAGCCTCCACCAGAGATTGTCGGTGGTGTTGAAGTGGAATACTTAGAAGGAGTAGCAAAGCTTGAGAAAAGACTACTCATCTTATTAAATTTAGAAAAGGTCCTTAATCCCGATATCGCAAAGGAAAAGATGGAAGGGTAGTTGCTATGTCATTTTTCGGGCGTATTAATTCTACACATTTAGATATTTTAAAAGAGATTGGAAATATTGGGGCTGGACATTCTGCAACTGCTTTGTCGAAGCTATTAAATCGAAAAATTGATATGCAGGTACCGAATGTGAGAATCGTTTCTTTTGATGAAATGATGGAATTTGCTGGAGGTGCTGAAAATATAGTTGCTGGAATTTTTCTTCGAATTGAAGGGGATTTGTCTGGAAATATGTTTTTCATATTGCAAATCCCACAAGCAACAAAATTAATACAGGATTTAATTGGAGATAAAAGCTTCACTTTTGAGTGTGAAATTCCAAATGAAATGGGGATATCAGCTTTTCAAGAGGTTGGCAATATTTTGTCAGGTTCCTATCTTACTTCATTATCAGATTTTACAGGGGTGAATTTGTACCCATCGGTTCCTGGATTTTCAATTGATATGGTGGGTGCAATTATTGGATATGGCTTAATCGAACTTTCACAGGTAAGTGACTTTGCTATTGTCATTGAAACAGAAATTTGTGAAAATGAAAATCCTGATAACAACAATATTAATGGGCATTTTTTGCTGTTACCAGATCCCGATTCATTTGAAAAAATCTTCACTGCATTGGGAGTCCAAATTCATGATTGACACTTCTCAAGTCATAAAAGTTGGGATAGCTGACATGAATGTCATTGCTGCCCCGAACCTGATCCGCACTTCTGGATTAGGTTCATGTGTTGGGGTTATCATTTATGATCAAACAAAGAAAGTAGCAGGACTAGCCCATATCATGCTACCAAGCTCTGCGTTGACAAAAGCAGGCAATATGAATGTTGCGAAATACGCAGATACGGCAATAGAGGAGCTCATTCAAAGAATTATTGGGATTGGTGGTCGAGTTAATGGTTTAAAAGCTAAAATTGCAGGCGGGGCCCAAATGTTTCAATTTCAATCGGGCAGTGATATTATGAGAATTGGTCCACGCAACGTTGAGGCTGTTGAGGCCGAGTTAAAGCGCTTTAACATTATACTTGTTGCTTCAGATGTTGGTGGGAATAATGGCCGAACAATCGAGTTTGACCCTGAAACAACCATTCTTAGAATCCGCACAGTCAGCAAAGGGATTAAGGAAATTTAAGTGGGTTAAAATGTTTGTAAATGAATGAAAAGGAGGGGTAGAATGTCCAGATTATCATCGACTGATTACGGGGAAGATTGGCAGAAATGGACCGACTCACGAGATACAGATGCAGGGGATGCCTTGGTTAGAAAATATATGCCGCTCGTATCATACCATGTACAACGAATCTCCGTCACATTGCCGAAAAGTGTGAATAAAGATGATTTGAAAAGTCTTGGGATGATGGGGTTATATGATGCTCTGGAAAAATTCGATCCTTCTCGGGACTTAAAATTTGATACATATGCATCCTTTCGAATCCGGGGAGCAATACTAGACGGCCTCAGAAAGGAAGACTGGTTACCTAGAAGTTCAAGAGAAAAAACAAAGAAAGTAGAAGCTGCCATCGAAAAGCTAGAACAAAAGTTAATGCGGAACGTTACGATTCCAGAGATTGCTGCTGAAGTCCAAATGAGTGAAGAAGATGTGTATCAAACAATGAATGAAGGCTTCTTTGCAAATGTTCTATCTATGGATGATCATCAGCATGACGACGAGGGTAGTGAAAAAACAGCTTTTTCGATAAAGGATCATGCTACTTTAACACCTGAAGAACATATTGTGAAAAAAGAAATACTCAGTAAACTCACCGATGTCATCCAACAATTAAATGAAAAAGAGCAATTGATCATTAGTTTGTTTTATAGAGAAGAACTTACTTTAACTGAAATTGGACAAGTAATGGGTTTATCGACATCCAGAATATCTCAAATACACTCAAAGGCCCTATTTAAGCTAAGGGATATATTGCAAAAGCACATCCATTAATATATATCCATTTAAAAGGCGGGAGGATTGTGGCAGAACTCGAGCTCTTAGTATCCAAAGATAAAATGACTGTGCATATCAATGTCAATAAAGATTCAACACCTATTCAAATCAAAGAGTCTGATGTCTATTCACAATTATCTAAACATGGTATTACGTTTGGAATAAAGCGTGATGTCATTTCGAAACTGATTGTGAATATGGATGACATGGTTTTTCCCTTATTAATTGTGGCGGGGGAGTTACCTAAAAATGGAGAAGACGGTTTTATTAAACTTGAAAGTCTTGAAAAGAAACAAGAAATTCAACCTAACGAAGTATTAAACTTTCGAAATGTAAAGCAAATACCTTCCGTAAAAGCTGGCCAGCTTGTTGCAACTATATATCCAAGCAGGCCGGGAATTCCAGGGAAAAATGTGTTGGGTCATTCTGTTTCAGCAAGGAATGGAAAACCCTATCCAATCAGAATAGGTAAAAATATTGTAGAAACTAATGGGAAACTCTATGCCACAATGGACGGACAGATCAGCATCTTAGATAGGAAAATAAACATTCTCCCCGTCTTTGAAGTGAATGGGGATTTAAATCTTAAAACAGGTAATATTGATTTCATAGGAAATGTTACAATTAGTGGGAATGTACCTAGCGACTATGTTGTAAAAGCTAGCGGTGACATCTCAATTTATGGGATTGTCGAAGGTGCACAAATAGATGCCGGAGGATCCGTGTATATATCAAGCGGGGTCGTTGGATTTGCAAAAGCAATAGTACGTGCCGAAGAGGACATCATTGCATCATATTTTAACCAATGCCAAGTATATGCCGGGAAAAATATTGAAGCAACAGGCTCAATTTTACATAGCGTTTGTGTTGCAAAAGGAAATGTTCGCTCACTGACGGGAAGCATTATCGGAGGACTCATTTCAGCTGGGAGACATGTAATGGCGAAGGACATCGGTAATGCATCGCATACGAAAACAGAAATTCAAATCGCGGCATCTGATCGATTTAGTGAAGAAGAAAAACAAATACAAACGGAAATAGATGAAACCAAAGTCCAACTTCAGAAAGCTTTACTCATCCTCCAGAAATTAGCTGAAAAATATCAAAAGACATCCACACTTTCAGAGGATGAAATTTTACTTCTAAAAAGAGACAAACTTACACAAACGGAACTAACAAAAAAATTAGAATTGCTTGATTCGGAATTAATTGAACTTCGTTCAAAACAAAAGGAAGAAGCAGCATCTTGTTTAATTGCGACCGGCAATCTATATCCAAATGTCTATATCCAGTTTGGAAAATATAAAAGAATCATAAATCAACTCTTTCATCATGTAAAAGCCCAACTAGTTAATAAAGAGATTTCAATAGACATCTATTCTGAAAAATAAATATCGGAAGAAGTGAATATAATTGAGTCTAAAATTAGTTGAATTACAAATTGCGATTCCAAGAACTCAAGACGCCGGGAAGATTCATGAACAATTAATGATGCGCGGACAGCATATGCAAGACCATATTTCCTCAGAAAATGAGAAATTGGAGAGAAGAAACCGGACTAAAGTGAATGAAAATAACAAATCAGAAAACGCACAAATACATAAGGATCAATCATCAACCCCTTTTTCAAATCAGGCTTCACAGAAAACACAATTTGTTGAACAGGAAGAAAAGGAGCAACATCCATATAAGGGTAATTTTATTGATATCGTGGGATAGAGGGAATTGAATGACAACCATATTATTTATACTTTGCTTTGCGTTACTTGCAGTTGCCTTTTTTTTAATTATTCTTTTATATCTCAAGATTACACAACTGAAAGATGTTGAAATGAAACAAGAACGCCTACTCAAGGAATTTGAAAATGTAATCACTTCATATGTGATGGAAATCAAAGAAGAAAATGAAGTGTTTTTAAATAGAATTAAAGATGCGAAACATGAACAGGAAGAAGAAAATCATAAAAAATCAATTCAGGTAATAGAGCCGGAATTGACTGAAGAGGATCTTCAAGAGCTCCTGCCTACCTACCCGAATAAGGAGGATACGGAAGGGATAGTAACGCTTGAAGACGAAGACGATCAAAATACATATGAGAAAAAAGAAAATAATAAAGACACTCTAGTAAAAGACATTGAACACCTTATTAAGCTAGGTCTCTCATATGAGGATATTGCAAAAAAATTAAATAAAGGGAAAACTGAAATTGAACTTTTACACAAATTTCGTCAAAACCACTAATTTTTCTTGATTGAAGCATTTGATTATGTTATATTAATTTTTGGTGTTATCACACACGTTCATAGATTTAAGCATTGGTGCTGTTTTTTACAGTTTTGTTTAAAGATGATATGAACGGAGGAAAAAAAACCATTAGGAGGATTTATCCATGTCAGTAATTTCTATGAAGCAATTGCTTGAAGCAGGTGTTCACTTCGGTCACCAAACTCGCCGTTGGAACCCTAAAATGAAGCGTTACATCTTTACAGAGCGTAACGGAATCTATATCATTGACCTTCAAAAAACAGTTAAGAAGGTTGAAGAAGCTTATAATTTCGTTAAGGAATTAGCAGGTAACGGTGGAACAATGCTTTTTGTTGGTACAAAAAAGCAAGCTCAAGATTCTGTTAAAGAAGAAGCTGAGCGTTCTGGAATGTACTATGTTAACCAACGTTGGTTAGGTGGTACTTTAACAAACTTCGAAACCATTCAAAAACGTATCAAGCGTCTTAAAGACATTGAAAAAATGCAAGAAGACGGTACTTTTGATGTTTTACCTAAGAAAGAAGTTGTTGGGCTTAAGAAAGAGTTAGAGCGTCTTGAGAAATTCTTAGGCGGAATTAAAGATATGAAGCAACTACCAGATGCTTTATTCATCATTGACCCTCGCAAAGAGCGTATTGCAGTTGCAGAGGCTCATAAATTAAACATCCCGATCGTAGGTATCGTTGATACAAACTGTGATCCAGATGAAATTGATTATGTAATCCCTGCTAACGATGATGCGATTCGTGCGGTTAAGCTTTTAACAGGTAAAATGGCAGACGCTATCCTAGAAGCTAAACAAGGTGAAGAAACATCTGCTTAATGAGCGAAAGGTGATAAGAGGGTTATGCCTTTTATCACCTTTTTTAAGAACTATATATTTTTCCCGTTTTTAAGTCATAATAGAAACAGAATGTCTAAAGAACAAATCGAACTAGTACATAGTGGTAAATAAGGAGGAAAACATAATGGCAGTTACTGCACAAATGGTAAAAGAGCTCCGTGAAAAAACTGGAGCAGGTATGATGGACTGTAAAAAGGCTCTTACTGAAACTGATGGTGATATGGACAAAGCAATTGACTACCTTCGCGAAAAAGGTATTGCAAAAGCAGCGAAAAAGGGCGATCGTATTGCTGCTGAAGGTTTAACTTCTATCGAAGTTTCAGGTAATGAAGCAGTAATCTTAGAAGTAAACTCTGAAACAGACTTCGTTGCAAAAAATGAAGGTTTCCAAACTTTAGTAAAAGAATTGGGTTCTCATCTTTTAGCGAAGAAGCCAGCTAATGTTGAAGAAGCATTGGAACAAAAGATGGACAATGGTTCAACTGTTTCTGAGTATATCAATGCTGCGATTGCAAAAATTGGCGAAAAGCTTTCACTTCGTCGTTTCGAAATTGCTACAAAAGAAGACGGTGACGCATTTGGTGCTTATCTTCATATGGGTGGACGTATTGGCGTTTTAACTGTTCTAGGTGGTACTTCTGATGCTGATGTTGCAAAGGATGTAGCCATGCACATAGCAGCTGTAAATCCTAAATATGTATCACGCGATCAAGTTTCTTCTGATGAAGTTGAACGTGAGCGTGAAGTATTAACTCAACAGGCATTAAATGAAGGTAAACCTGAAAATATCGTAGCGAAAATGGTTGAGGGACGTCTTGGTAAATTCTTCGAAGATATCTGCCTTCTTGACCAAAGCTTTGTTAAAGACCCAGATCAAAAGGTTCGCAAGTTTGTTGAATCTAAAGGTGCTACAGTGAAGAACTTCGTTCGTTACGAAGTTGGTGAAGGAATCGAGAAACGTCAAGATAACTTCGCTGAAGAAGTAATGAGCCAAGTGAAGAAGTAAAAAGAAAAAAGGGAACACGTTATGTGTTCCCTATTTTTTGAAATGGCTAGTATTGCGCCTGAAAAAGATGCTTGTACTTTTTAGATGGAGGTTTTTTATTCGATGAGTGGTGCCAAATATAAGCGTGTAGTGTTAAAATTAAGTGGTGAAGCATTAGCGGGTGAGCAGGGATTTGGTATAAATCCATCTGTAATCCAGTCTGTGGCAAAACAAGTGAAGGAAGTTGCTGAACTTGGAGTAGAAGTTGCTGTTGTTGTTGGTGGCGGGAACATTTGGAGAGGCAAGATCGGCAGTGAAATGGGAATGGATCGCGCAAATGCGGACTATATGGGAATGCTTGCAACGGTAATGAATTCCTTAGCATTACAGGATAGTCTTGAAAATTTAGGGATCCAAACTCGTGTTCAAACATCAATTGAAATGCGTCAAGTCGCAGAACCATACATAAGAAGAAAAGCAATTCGTCATCTAGAAAAGAAACGAGTTGTTATTTTCGCAGCAGGTACAGGAAATCCTTATTTTTCAACAGATACAACTGCTGCTTTACGTGCTGCTGAAATTGAAGCTGAGGTTATTTTAATGGCTAAAAATAATGTGGATGGTGTTTATAATGCAGACCCATCAATAGATAAAACAGCTGTTAAATATGACACCTTATCCTATCTAGATGTGATCAAAGAAGGTTTAGCTGTAATGGATTCCACTGCTTCTTCACTTTGCATGGACAATGATATTCCGTTAATTGTTTTTTCAATCATGGAAGAAGGAAATATCAAACGTGCCGTACAAGGAGAAAATATCGGAACAATTGTAAGGGGGAAATAACTTTATGGCAAATAACACATTAAATCAAGTGAAAGATAAAATGTCTAAAGCAGTCCAAGCATTGTCTCGTGAACTAGCAACAGTTAG
Source organism: Bacillus sp. JJ1533 (assembly GCF_036965045.1). NCBI lineage: Bacteria > Bacillati > Bacillota > Bacilli > Caryophanales > Bacillaceae > Bacillus > Bacillus sp. JJ1533. The sequence continues at coordinate 265,609 of NZ_JBALOV010000035.1, forward strand.
AGCTGGTAGAGCGAACCCAGCAATTCTTGATAAGGTTACAGTTGATTATTATGGAGCACCAACGCCTTTAAATCAACTTGCATCAATTAATGTACCTGAAGCAAGAATGCTTATTATTCAACCATATGACAAGTCCGTTTTAGGTGACATGGAAAAAGCCATTCAAAAGGCTGATTTAGGCCTAAACCCAACAAATGATGGATCAATCATTCGTATTTCAATCCCTCCACTAACAGAGGAAAGACGACGTGAACTAGTGAAGGTTGTTAAGAAATATGCGGAAGAGTCTAAAGTTGCGGTTCGTAATGTTCGTCGTGATGGAAATGATGAATTGAAAAAGCTTGAAAAAAATGGTGAAATCACAGAAGACGAATTACGCAGCCTGACCGATGATGTTCAAAAACTCACGGACGACTCTATTAATAAAATTGATTCGATTGCAAAAGAAAAAGAAAAAGAAATCATGGAAGTCTAATCTATTTCAATGTACAATATAGTGTAAAAAGACCCTCTAACGTTTACAGGGGGTTTTTTTGTTAATACTGACTATTAATTAGTTACCCTGAATGATACAAAAATGGTAAAATGAAACTGGTCTAGGTGCAAAAACGCCAAGGCGCATTTGACTCGGGTGTTGGAGGACTTGCGAATGTTTGAAAAATTTATAAAACCGAAGAAAAAGCCAGTTTCTATTTCAGAAGAAGAAATAGTAAAAGGGCCGATTCCTAATCACATTGCGATTATTATGGACGGAAATGGGAGATGGGCAAAAAAACGCTCATTGCCACGAACGGCTGGTCATCATGAAGGAATGAAGGTAGTAAAAAAAGTGACCAAGCTTGCCAGTAGACTTGGAGTTAAGACTTTAACGGTATACGCGTTTTCAACGGAAAACTGGAAGCGTCCAGAGGATGAGGTTAATTATTTATTAAGACTTCCCCAAGAATTTCTGGGAACGTTTCTACCTGAGTTAATAGAGGAAAACGTACAAGTTCGAATCATGGGGAATAAAGATGCAATTCCTGCGCATACTCAAAAAGCGGTGGATAAGGCGGTAAACGAAACAAAGGATAATACTGGCTTAGTACTAAATTTCGCACTTAATTATGGGGGACGTGCCGAAATCATAGATGCGGTCAATAACATCCTTGTAGACTATCAAGAGGGTCACCTACATAATAAGATCGACGAGAATCTGTTTAACCAATATTTAATGAGTGCGGGATTACATGATCCAGATTTATTAATCCGTACAAGCGGGGAAATACGATTAAGTAACTTTATGCTCTGGCAGCTTGCATACACTGAATTCTGGTTCACAGATGTTTTATGGCCAGATTTTAAAGAAAGGCATTTGTTAGAGGCCATTTACGCATTTCAAAAGAGAGGCCGACGATTTGGTGGGATTTAACTTTATTCAGATTTACATTTAGAATACTGGAAATAATGCGATTACCGTGGATATTTTTCGTAGAGGTATAAACATGAAGTAGAATAAAGTTAAACCTCCGGTGGATGCCACGATTTTTCAAAGGAAACTTTTCGAGCAGTAAGATTAAAGACTAAAAACGCCACATCCTGTGGCAACGTCTTTATGACCCACTTCCTGTGAGCCTAAAAATCGGGCACCAAATACGCCAAGGCGTATTTGATCCACCATTTCGCATTTAAAAAAGGAATGATACAATGAAACAAAGAATTATAACGGCAATTATAGCAGCAGCAATCTTTTTGCCAATCGTGATTATGGGGGGCATCCCATTTACCATTTTAGTTTACTTGATGGGTGCAATTGCCATTTTCGAGCTTTTGCGGATGAAGCATATTAATATTGCATCGATCCCTGGCATAATTTCTATTATATTGTTATGGATTATTTTAATACCAAGTAAATACAATGATATATTTACTACTCTGAAGTTTACAAAAATCGAAATCGTGCTTCTAATCGTTTTATTTATTTTAACGTATACAGTTATCTCTAAAAATAGCTTCAGCTTTGATGATGCTGGACTGGTTATCCTTGCTGCCCTATATATTGGATTTGGTTTTTATTATATGATTGAAATAAGAGCAATGGGATTAGCATATATATTTTATGCATTTGTTGTTATTTGGACAACTGATTCAGGGGCTTATTTTGTTGGCAGAAAGCTTGGTAAGAAGAAGCTTTGGCCAGAGATTAGTCCAAATAAGACAATAGAGGGCTTTATCGGAGGAATAGTTACAGCGATTGTATTTGCGTTTATTTTTAACGTGATTACAGATTTATTTGATTCCTTCTTTTCACTCATTATCGTGACATTGTTTGTGTCTGTTTTTGGACAAATTGGGGATTTAGTAGAATCTGCCCTAAAGCGACATTATAATGTGAAGGATTCAGGGACATTGTTACCTGGTCATGGTGGAATATTAGACCGTTTTGATAGCATGATTTTCATCCTGCCGATTCTTTATTTTTTAAGTGCAATTATTCAGTAGTGGTAGTGTATTGGGAGTGAGTTTGTGAAGAAAATTAGTTTATTAGGAGCAACAGGCTCAATTGGGCAACAAACCTTGGATGTGATTGAACAGCATTCTGATAAATTACAGCTTGTTGCGATGTCTTTAGGCGAAAATGTTGCCTTAGGACGAGAAATTATACATAAGTTTTTACCAAAACTTGTTTCTGTGAAATCAAAGGAAACATGTGACATATTCAAAAGTGAATTTTCTAGTGATATCCAGTTAGTTTACGGAGATGAAGGCTTAATAGAGGTTGCTACATACGATGAAGCGACAATCGTTCTTAATGCAGTCGTTGGAAGCGTAGGATTATTACCAACTTTAAAAGCAATAGAAGCGAAAAAGACAATTGCACTAGCCAATAAAGAAACACTAGTTACTGCAGGACATCTTGTTATGGATGCAGCAAAGCGACATGATGTTGCCATTTTACCAGTTGATAGTGAGCATTCTGCCATTTTTCAATGTTTACAAGGTGAATATGAAAAAAATGTTGAGAAAATCATTTTAACAGCTTCCGGTGGAAGTTTCCGTGACCGAACTCGTGATGAACTTTATGGCGTAACAGTTGATGATGCCCTTAAGCATCCGAACTGGTCAATGGGTGCTAAAATTACAATTGATTCTGCAACGATGATGAATAAGGGATTGGAAGTAATTGAAGCTCATTGGTTGTTCAATCTTCCATATGAACAAATTGATGTAATCCTTCATAAAGAAAGCATTATACATTCAATGGTCGAGTTCCATGATAGCAGTGTTATTGCACAGCTTGGAACACCAGATATGAGAGTTCCGATTCAATATGCCTTTTCATATCCGGATCGTTTTCCAATGCCTGCTTCTAAGGAAAGGTTACAACTTTGGGAGATTGGAAAACTAAATTTTTCGAAGCCGGATTTCGACAGATTTAGATGCCTTGGGTTTGCATTTCACGCCGGTAAAACAGGAGGGACTCTTCCAACTGTTCTAAATGCAGCAAATGAAGAGGCGGTATCAGGATTTTTAAATGGGAAAATCTCATTCTTAGAAATTGAAGAAATCATAGAAGGAACATTGGAAAAACATAATACCATCCAAAACCCTAGTTTGGATATCATCCAACAGGTAGATAAAGAAACACGAGCTTTTGTTCGTGAAATAGTAGATAAAAAATAGGTTTTTACGTCTAGCTTCAGGCGCCATCGGCTCGAGGTCACAAGCCAAGAGCTTCTGAAGGCAAAAAAGCGCCTTCCGTCAGCTCTCGTCTTGTGCTTGTCGCCGATTAGCGGGCGCCTTGTGCTTTTGGCTTAAACTAACAAAAGGTGGTTAAATATGTGGAGACTGTGATAGCCTTTATCATTATTTTTGGTGCACTCGTATTTTTTCATGAGTTGGGACATCTCGTTTTTGCAAAGCGAGCTGGCATTCTTTGTCGTGAATTTGCAATCGGGATGGGACCAAAGGTGTTTACCTTTAGTAAAAATGAAACACTTTATACGATTCGTCTCCTTCCAATTGGTGGATATGTTAGAATGGCTGGCGAAGACCCCGAGATGGTTGAGATTAAACCTGGTCATAATATCGGGTTATTATTTGATAAAAACGGTAAAGTTAATAAAATTATTTTAAATAACAAGGATAAATATCCTGATTTAAAGGTCGTTGAAGTTGAGGAAGCAGACTTAGAACATAATCTTTTTATTTCTGGTTATGAAGATGGAGATGATGAGGTTTTAAAAAGATATGAGGTTAGCGAAACTGCTTTTTTTGTTGTAGACGGACAAGAAACTCAAATCGCACCATACAATCGCCAATTCTCTTCTAAAACATTGATGCAACGTACATTGGCTATTGCCGCTGGTCCGGCAATGAATTTTGTACTAGCTTTTATCATTTTAATTGTCATTGGCTTACTGCAAGGTACTCCAATTGATAAACCAATCCTTGGAAAGCTAACCGAAGATGGGGCTGCTCTTCAAGCCGGACTCCATGAGGGTGATATCGTTCGTGAAATTGACAACGAACAGGTTTCTACTTGGAATGATATTGTAAATATTATTCGCTCCCATCCTGAAGAAGAAATTGGTTTTGTCGTTGAACGTAATGGGGAACTTCATGAAATTACTGTAACTCCAAAGGCTCAACAGATTGAAGATCAAACGATTGGGATTATCGGAGTATATGGACCTGTTGAAAAATCTGTATTTCCATCTTTGAAATATGGGGTTATGGAAACCTTTATGTGGACAAAGGAAATTTTACTAGGCCTTGGAAAGCTAATTACAGGTCAATTCTCGATTGACATGCTTTCCGGACCAGTTGGGATATATGTATCGACTGATACAGTTGTTCAATCTGGAATCTTTTATGTGATGAAATGGGCTGCTATCCTTAGTATAAACCTAGGGATTGTCAACCTATTACCTTTACCAGCACTTGATGGTGGACGATTAGTCTTCTTTGCGTTGGAAGCCGTACGTGGAAAACCGATTGACAAGCAAAAAGAAGGCATGGTTCATTTTATAGGGTTTGCCTTACTGATGCTCTTGATGTTGGTTGTAACATGGAATGATATTCAACGATTCTTTTTATAAATTGAAGTTCAATAAAACGAGGTGCAAGATATGAAACAAAGTATGACGCTAATACCTACACTACGAGAAGTACCAGCCGATGCCGAAATCAAAAGTCACCAGCTTTTAATTCGCGCTGGTTTTATTAGACAAAATGCAAGTGGAGTTTATAGCTATCTACCATTAGCAAGACGTGTTTTACAAAAAATTGAAGCCATTGTTCGTGAAGAAATGGAGCGAGCGGGTGCCGCTGAACTCCTTATGCCAGCATTGACGGCTGCAGAACTCTGGCAGGAATCTGGACGCTGGTATTCCTATGGTCCAGAACTAATGCGCCTTCATGATCGTCATGAGCGTGATTTCGTTTTAGGTCCAACACATGAAGAAGTGATTACTAGTCTTGTTCGTGATGAAATTAAGTCATATAAAAGACTACCGATTACACTTTATCAAATTCAAACAAAATTCCGTGATGAAAAAAGACCTCGTTTCGGGTTATTACGCGGTCGGGAATTCATCATGAAAGATGCTTATTCATTCCATGCTGATCAAGATAGCCTCCATGACGTATATGAAAAAATGTATACTGCTTATTCAAATGTTTTTGCGCGATGTGGACTTAATTTCCGAGCAGTTATTGCAGATTCAGGAGCAATGGGAGGTAAAGATACACACGAATTTATGGTCTTGTCAAAGGTTGGGGAAGATACAATTGCATATTCTGATACTTCCTCATTTGCAGCAAATATTGAAATGGCGCCTGTGGTCATGGAATATCCAAAAAGTGATGAGCCAGTAAAAGAACTTGAAAAAGTAGAAACAATCGGGCAAAAGACAATCGAAGAAGTAGCTGCATTCCTTGATGTTCCTAAGGACAAATGCATTAAATCGCTTCTTTTCGAGGTAGACGAAAAATTTGTTCTTGTCCTGGCACGTGGTGACCATGAAGTAAATGATATTAAAGTGAAAAATTTGCTTGAAGCTACGAATGTTGAATTAGCAAGTACTGAGGACACAGAACGAATCATGGGTTGTACAGTTGGATCTCTAGGTCCAATTAATGTAACTAAGGAAGTCACTGTTATTGCTGACCATGCTGTAGCATCCGTTGTGAATGGAGTCTGTGGGGCAAATGAAGAGGATTATCATTTTGTAAATGTTAATCCAGACCGTGATTTTGCAGGGATCCAATATAAAGACCTTCGCTTTATTCAAGAAGGTGACCCTTCACCAGATGGACATGGGAAGATTGTTTTTGCTGAAGGAATTGAAGTTGGACATATCTTTAAGCTCGGTACACGATATAGTGAAGCAATGGGGGCAACCTTCCTTGATGAAAACGGAAGATCTCAGCCAATGATTATGGGATGCTATGGCATAGGTGTGTCAAGAACACTATCAGCTGTAGCAGAGCAATCCAATGATGAAAATGGACTAATTTGGCCAGAAAATCTAGCACCTTATGATCTTCATTTAATTCCTGTAAACATGAAGAACGAAGAACAAAAGGCACTAGCAGAATCGTTATATATATCACTCCAGGAAAGTGGCTATGATGTACTATTTGATGATCGTGCTGAACGGCCTGGTGTGAAATTTGCGGATTCTGATTTAATTGGTCTGCCGTTACGAATTACAGTTGGAAAACGTGCTAGTGAAGGTGTAGTCGAGGTGAAGGTTCGCAAGACAGGGGAAACATTGGAAATAAATATTGAGAATCTTATCGAGACAATTAATAAATATGTAGTAAAATAGTGAATAGAAAAGAAATAGGGTACCTCGCAAAAATGGGGTACCTTAAATTATTCTGTCTGAAGAGGGGGAACGAGGATGGAATTATCACCACAGCAGAAAGAACGTTTTAAGGTTTTGCTGCAGCAACTAGAATTAACCGACTATGCATTCGTCACACATTTTGCCAATGCGGGCATTGTAAAACTGACGATTGATAAAGAAAAAAAAGAATGGCATTTCTTATTTTCTTTTGAAAATGTGATTCCGGCTGATGTCATGAGGATTTTTTCGACACAAATACGAACAAAATTTGCCCATATTGCATCTGTTACCTTCTCTTTACATGTCGGGTCACAGCAAGTGTCCGAAGAAATGGTACAAGATTATTGGCCACTTTGCTTACAAGAATTAGATGGAATCGCACCACCAATTCTGAATTTGTTGCATAATCAAATTCCAACACAACAAGGACTTAAGCTTCATATTAAAACAAGAAATGATACAGAATCGATTGCGATTAAGAAGAAATACGGCCAATTAATAGGCACCATCTATCAATCCTACGGTTTTCCATTGTTCACGCTTGAAACAGAGGTAGAGGTTTCTAGTCAAGAGTATGAACAGTTTTTAGAGAAAAAACAACAGGAAGACCAGGAAAGAGCACTGTTAGCAGTTGCTGATATGCAGAAGAAAGAAAAGGAAAAAGAACAGGGGAATACGGTTTCTGGACCTGTTTCAATTGGTTATACAATTAAAGATGATGAAGACTTTAAAGAAATAAGTTCGATCCTTGACGAAGAGCGTAGAATTGCGATTCAGGGTTATGTCTTCTTTGCTGAAACAAAGGAATTGCGCAGTGGAAGAACCCTTCTAACATTCAAAATTACCGACTATACAGATTCAATTCTAGTAAAAGTATTCTCGCGTGACAAAGAGGATGTTCAGCATTTACAAGCCATTAAAAAAGGGATGTGGGTTCGCTGCCGAGGAAGCATTCAGAATGATACATTTGTTAGAGACCTTGTTATGATTGCAAATGATATTAATGAAATTCAGCCAATGAATGAAAGAAGGGACACTGCTCCTGAGGGAGAAAAACGCGTCGAGCTTCATTTGCATTCGCCAATGAGTCAGATGGATGCTGTAACTTCAATCAGTCAATATGTTGGACAAGCTAAAAAATGGGGTCACACTGCAATTGCTTTAACGGACCATGCTGGTGCTCAATCATTCCCAGAAGCTTATTCAGCTGCTAAGAAAAATGGAATAAAGATGATTTATGGGGTTGAAGCCAATTTAGTCGATGATGGTGTTCCAATTGCTTATAATTCACAGCATCGTAATTTAGAAGAGGACACGTATGTCGTTTTTGACGTTGAAACGACTGGTTTATCTGCAGTCTATAATACGATCATTGAGTTAGCTGCCGTGAAAATTAGAAATGGAGAAATCATTGACCGATTTGAATCATTTGCTAATCCACATCATCGCTTAAGTGCAACTACAATCGATCTTACGGGAATAACAGATGATATGGTTAATACAGCACCTGAGGTTAGTGAGGTTCTAGTGAAATTCAATAATTGGGCTGAGGATGCAATCCTAGTTGCTCATAATGCGAGCTTTGATATGGGCTTTTTAAATGTTGGCTACAAAAAATCCGGACTTGAAAAGGCAACAAACCCAGTTATTGATACACTTGAACTCGCTAGATTTTTATATCCAGAGTTAAAAAACCATCGATTAAACACATTGTGTAAAAAATTTGATATTGAATTAACCCAGCATCACAGGGCAATTTATGATGCGGAGGCAACAGGATATCTGACCCTAAAATTATTAAAAGATGCAGCCGAAAGAGAGATTGTGTACCATGATCAATTAAATGACTATATGGGACAGGGGAAGGCATATCAACGTTCAAGACCTTATCATGCGACATTGCTTGCCCAAAGTGATGTGGGACTTAAAAACTTATTTAAATTGATTTCTTTCTCACATCTTAACTATTTTTACCGTGTACCACGTATCCCTCGATCACTGCTGCAAAAATATCGAGAAGGTATTTTAGTGGGTTCTGCTTGTGACAAAGGGGAAGTATTTGAAGGAATGATGCAGAAGTCACCTGAGGAAGTAGAGTCAATTGCTCAATTTTATGACTACCTGGAAGTTCAGCCACCTTCAAACTATAGGCATTTATTAGAATTAGATCTGATTCAAAATGAGCGTGAACTAAGGGATATATTAAAGAATATCGTCGGCCTTGGAGAAAAGCTAAATATACCGGTTGTTGCAACAGGGAACGTACATTATCTAAACCCTGAGGACCATATTTATCGAAAAATTTTAGTAAGGTCTCAAGGTGGGGCCAATCCTTTAAATCGACACTCACTTCCAGAGGTTCATTTCCGAACAACAAATGAAATGATGGATTGTTTTTCTTTTCTTGAAAAAGCAAAAGCAAAAGAAATTGTTGTTACTAACACACAAAAGATTGCCGATATGATAGGCGAAGTGAAACCGATAAAAGATGATCTGTACACGCCTAAAATTGAAGGTGCGGATGATGAAATTAAGGATATGAGCTATAGCATGGCAAGAAGCATCTACGGTGAGGAACTCCCTGAAATCGTTGAAGCACGATTGGAAAAAGAACTAAAAAGTATTATTGGGCACGGATTCGCGGTTATTTATTTGATTTCACATAAACTTGTTAAAAAATCACTTGATGATGGGTATCTCGTTGGTTCTCGTGGTTCGGTTGGTTCTTCATTAGTGGCTACCATGACGGAAATTACAGAAGTAAATCCATTACCTCCACATTATGTGTGCCCGGACTGTAAGCATTCTGAGTTCTTTAACGATGGTTCAGTTGGTTCAGGCTTTGACTTACCGGATAAGGAATGCCCAAACTGCGGTGCAAATTACAAAAAAGATGGCCATGATATTCCTTTCGAAACCTTCTTAGGATTTAAAGGAGATAAGGTACCTGATATCGACTTAAACTTCTCTGGTGAATACCAGCCACGAGCTCATAACTACACAAAGGTTCTGTTTGGTGAGGAATATGTCTATCGTGCTGGAACCATTGGTACAGTAGCGGAAAAAACTGCTTATGGTTATGTCAAGGGGTATGCCAATGATCATAACTTAACGATGCGTGGTGCCGAAACGGATCGTTTAGTGGCAGGCTGTACCGGTGTAAAACGAACTACTGGACAGCATCCTGGAGGTATTATTGTAGTACCAGACTACATGGATATTTTTGATTTTTCACCTATACAATTTCCTGCTGATGATACTAATTCTGAATGGAAAACTACCCATTTTGATTTCCACTCCATTCATGACAATGTATTAAAACTAGATATACTTGGACACGATGATCCGACTGTAATCAGGATGCTCCAAGATTTAAGTGGAATTGATCCAAAAACGATTCCGACTGATGACCCAGAGGTAATGAAAATTTTCAGTGGGACCGAATCACTTGGAGTAACCGAAGATCAAATTATGTGTAAAACGGGTACACTTGGTATTCCGGAATTCGGTACACGATTTGTACGCCAAATGCTTGAGGATACGAAGCCGACTACTTTCTCTGAACTTGTTCAAATTTCAGGTTTATCACATGGTACAGATGTGTGGTTGGGAAATGCACAGGAGCTTATCCATAATAATATTTGTACATTAAGTGAAGTTATTGGTTGTCGTGATGATATTATGGTGTATCTGATCTATAAAGGGTTAGACCCTTCAATGGCATTTAAAATTATGGAATCAGTCCGTAAAGGTAAAGGACTAACAGATGAATTTATGGAAGAAATGAAGAAAAATGATGTCCCTGATTGGTATATTGATTCTTGCTTGAAAATTAAATACATGTTCCCAAAAGCCCATGCTGCCGCTTATGTATTAATGGCTGTAAGGATTGCTTACTTCAAGGTTCATTTGCCATTGCTCTACTATGCAGCATATTTCACAGTTCGTGCAGATGATTTTGATGTTGATGCAATGGTTCGGGGTTCTAGTACAATACGTGCAAGAATAGAAGAAATTAATGCCAAAGGCCTTGACGCTTCACCTAAGGAAAAAAATCTATTAACTGTTCTGGAGCTAGCACTCGAAATGTGTGAAAGAGGATTTTCCTTTAAGAAAATTGATTTGTACCGTTCAAGTGCCTCTGAATTTATTATTGACGGAGACGCTCTTATTCCACCGTTTAATTCAATTCCTGGGCTAGGGACAAACGCTGCTATTAATATTGTGAAAGCAAGAGAACAAGGTGAGTTTTTATCTAAAGAAGATTTACAAAAGCGTGGAAAAGTATCGAAAACAATCATGGAATATCTTGAAAACCATGGTTGCTTAGAAGATATGCCAGAACAAAATCAATTGTCCTTGTTCTAATTCTTTGATGTCTAGGTCAAGGCGCCATCGGCTCTCTGGTCTAGCCAATCGCTTCGGAAGGTAAAATACACCTTCTGCCAGCGCTTGTCTTATACTTGTCGCCTAAAGCTAAGCGCCTTTCACTTTTCCATTCAATAAGATTTGCATATAAATAGCGATTATGTTATAGTTTTTATGGAAATGCTATGTATAATTACTGGTAAAAGAGTGGGGCTTCCCACTCTTTATTCTTTGACTGAGGCTAAATGTGTAACAACTTTCTTTTAGATGGGACTTCTCTATATTTTCCAACTGCCTCCCTGCTATTATAGCAGGGTGTTTTTACACTACTTAGGAAATACTAACGTATAAAAAAGAAATTCCTTTTCAGCTTAGGAGGAAAAACATGAGTAAAAAGGTAACACAAATAGTGGAAGAATTAGTGATACCTATTGTAACTGAATTACAAATGGAACTTGTCGACGTGGAGTATGTAAAGGAAGGAAAAGACTGGTTTTTACGTGTCTACATTGACTCTGATAAAGGGGTTGATATAGAAGATTGTGGAACCGTAAGCGAAAAATTAAGCGAAAAGCTTGATGAAGTAGATCCTATTCCTTATAACTATTTTCTCGAAGTATCAAGTCCTGGTGCTGAACGCCCATTAAAAAAGATGAGTGACTTCGATAAGGCAATTGGAAAACAGGTGTATGTGAAAACATACGAACCAATCGATGGTGAAAAGATTTTTGAAGGAGAGCTTACATCATTTGATGGAAGCACAATTACGATTAATATCATGGTCAAAACACGCAAAAAATCTGTAGAAATTCCGTATGAAAAGGTTGCAAACGCAAGACTTGCTGTTACTTTTCATTAATAGTTAGAATTCATAAGGGGGATTAGAAAAGAAATGAGTAGTGAATTATTAGATGCCTTAACATTGCTCGAGAAAGAAAAAGGCATTAGCAAAGATGTAATTATTGAAGCAATTGAGGCAGCACTTATTTCTGCTTATAAGCGGAATTTTAATCAGGCTCAAAATGTAAGAGTCGATTTAAACTTAGCAAATGGTTCGATGCGTGTGTTTGCTAGAAAAGATGTAGTAGATGAAGTGTTTGACCCACGATTAGAAATCTCCTTGGATGAAGCAAGAACCATTAATCCTAATTACCAAGTCGAAGACGTTGTCGAAATTGAAGTAACACCAAAAGACTTTGGTAGAATTGCCGCTCAAACTGCAAAACAGGTTGTAACTCAACGTGTTCGTGAAGCAGAAAGAGGAGTTATTTATTCAGAGTTTATTGATCGCGAAGAAGATATCATGACGGGAATCGTTCAGCGTCTAGATTCTAAGTTTATCTATGTAAGTTTAGGGAAAATTGAAGCATTGCTTCCAGTAAACGAACAAATGCCAAATGAACAATATAAGCCGCACGACAGAATCAAAGTCTACATAACAAAGGTTGAACGAACAACAAAAGGACCACAAATCTTTGTTTCTAGAACACATCCAGGATTATTAAAGCGTCTTTTTGAGATTGAAGTTCCTGAGATCTATGATGGAACAGTTGAGATTAAGTCAGTTGCGAGGGAAGCTGGAGATCGGTCTAAGATTTCTGTTCACTCAGATAATTCTGAAGTAGACCCAGTTGGCTCTTGTGTTGGTCCAAAGGGACAACGAGTTCAAGCCATTGTGAATGAATTAAAAGGTGAGAAAATTGATATAGTCAAGTGGTCTGATGATCCAGTTGTGTTTGTTGCGAATGCCTTAAGTCCATCAAAAGTACTTGATGTCATTGTTCACGAAGAAGAAAAAGCAACAACTGTTGTCGTTCCTGACTATCAATTATCTTTAGCAATTGGAAAACGCGGACAAAACGCACGTTTAGCTGCAAAACTAACTGGGTGGAAAATTGATATCAAAAGTCAAACAGAAGCTGAGCAAGCGGGGATTTTCCCAAGAGAGGCTTTTGGTTTATTTGATGACAATGAAGAAGAAGCCGAGGATGAAGCATTCGATTTGCAATCTGAAGAAATCGAGTGAGGTGAAGGAAATTGGTAAGTAATAAAAAAATACCATTGCGGAAATGCATTGCTAGTGGCGAAATGAAGCCAAAAAAGGAACTTGTCAGAATTGTACGTTCCAAAGAAGGCGAAGTTTCAATCGACCTCACTGGAAAAAAGTCTGGTCGTGGTGCATACCTCAGTAAAGACAAAGAGTGTATTTTAATGGCAAAGAAAAAGAACATTCTTGCTAGTCAACTGAAAGCAACGATTGATGATTCAATCTATGAAGAATTACTTCAATTGGTAGATAAGGAGTAGCTTTGTAGATGGAAAACAAGGAATGGATGTCGTTATTGGGTCTTGCCAATCGAGCGAGAAAAGTCATTTCAGGAGAAGAACTTGTTGTGAAGGAAATTCGCAATGGAAACGCAAAGCTAGTTCTCTTATCTGAAGATGCGTCAGCAAACACTACAAAGAAAATTACGGATAAAAGCACGTATTATCAAGTTCAACTTCGTACTGTAAGCGATAGGTATACATTAGGGCATTCAATTGGAAAGGATGCAAGAGTGGTTGTCGCAATAACAGAAAGTGGGTTTGCAAAAAAAATTAGTCACTTGCTCGATTAACATATTTGGGGGTGAACATATGAGTAAAATGCGTGTATACGAATATGCAAAAAAACAAAATATCTCAAGTAAAGAAGTAATTAATAAGCTTAAAGAGATGGACATTGAGGTTAAAAATCATATGGCAACGATAGAGGGAGATATTTTGAATAAATTAGATCAATCATTTGGAAAGAAGTCAGAACAGGTTCAGCCTGTGAAGGAACAAACCAAAAATAGTACAGCAAAACTACCTGTTAATGATAAAGAAGTGGTTGACAAAAAAGAAACGAAGAAAAAGCCTGTACCTCCTAAAAATCGTGACGGTAGTAAAAAAACCGAAACTGTAGGACAAAAAAAGGGATTCCAGTCTAATAATAATAATAGAAATAATAAGAATAATAAAAACAAACAAAGAGGTAATATTCGTCAGCATAATCAACATCAACCTGTTCAACCAAAGCCTGAAAAGAAATTGCCTGAAAAGATTACGTTTATCGGTTCATTAACGGTTGGGGAATTAGCTAAAAAACTAGGCAAAGAACCTTCAGAAATTATTAAAAAGCTTTTCATGCTAGGTGTTATGGCTACAATTAACCAAGAACTTGATAAGGATTCAATTGAATTAATTGCATCTGATTATGGAGTAGCGGTTGAAGAAGAAATTGTCTTTGACGTTACCGAATTTGAACAGTATGTTGAAGAAGATAACGATGCAGATTTAATTGAAAGACCAGCTATCGTAACAATCATGGGACATGTTGACCATGGTAAAACAACCACCCTTGATTCAATCAGAAATACAAAGGTCACAGCTGGCGAAGCCGGTGGTATCACTCAGCATATTGGTGCATATCAAGTAGTTGTAAATGATAAGAAAATTACGTTCTTGGACACTCCAGGACATGCTGCGTTTACAACTATGCGTGCAAGAGGTGCTCAAGTTACGGATATCACTATCTTAGTTGTTGCTGCAGATGATGGTGTAATGCCACAAACAGTAGAAGCGATTAACCATGCGAAGGCTGCTGAGGTTCCAATCATCGTAGCTGTTAATAAAATGGATAAACCAACTGCAAATCCTGATCGTGTTATGCAGGAATTAACAGAACATGGGCTCATTCCAGAGGATTGGGGTGGAGACACCATTTTCGTTCCAATCTCGGCATTAACAGGTGAAGGTATCGACAACTTACTCGAAATGATTCTTCTTGTCAGTGAAGTTGAGGAATACAAAGCAAATCCGAAGCGAAGAGCGACTGGAACAGTCATTGAAGCACAACTTGATAAAGGCAGAGGTTCTGTTGCAACATTATTAGTTCAAAATGGAACACTTCGTGTTGGTGATCCAATTGTAGTTGGAAACACATTTGGTCGTGTCCGTGCAATGGTTAATGACATTGGCCGTCGTGTCAAAGAGGCTGGTCCATCCACTCCTGTAGAAGTCACAGGGTTAAATGATGTACCACAAGCTGGCGACCAGTTTGTTGTATTTGAAGATGAAAAGAAAGCACGCCAGGTTGGAGAAGCTAGAGCTCAAAAGCAATTAGTAGAGCAACGTGGTGATAAAGTAAAAGTTAGTCTTGAAGATTTATTTGAGCACATTAAACAAGGTGAAATGAAGGAAATTAATCTTATTGTTAAAGCTGATGTTCAAGGCTCAGTAGAGGCATTAGCTGCATCTCTTCAAAAAATAGATGTAGAAGGTGTTAAAGTTAAGATTATTCATACAGGTGTCGGTGCAATTAATGAATCAGATATTACTCTCGCATCAGCATCAAACGCGATTGTAATCGGATTTAATGTACGACCTGATGTGAATGCAAAGCGAACTGCTGAAGCAGAGGAAGTTGATATCCGCCTTCACCGAATTATCTATAAAGCAATTGAAGAAATCGAATCCGCTATGAAGGGTATGCTTGACCCAGAATTTGAAGAAAAAGTAATCGGTCAAGCGGAAGTTCGTACTACCTTTAAAGTATCTAAGATTGGTACAATTGCTGGTTCTTATGTAACAGATGGAAAAATTACACGTGATAGTGGAGTGCGCCTAATCCGTAATGGAGTTGTTATCTTTGAAGGTGAACTTGATACATTGAAACGATTCAAAGATGATGTCAAAGAAGTTGCACAAGGCTACGAGTGTGGTATAACAATTACAAAATATAACGATATTAAAGAAGGAGACATCATTGAAGCATTCGTGATGGAAGAAGTTGATCGTCATTGATCGGCTATGTAGAGTGCGAATGTGTCATATATGATGCAAATTCTCTAAAAGCAAAACGAGCCGTATTACAAAGTGTTATGACTCGACTCAAACAAAAGTTTAATGTTTCAGTTGCAGAGGTAGACTATCAAGATACATGGCAACGCACCAAGATAGCAATCGTTACTGTGTCTTCGAGTCGAAAGCATTCTGAACTCGAATTAAACAATGCCCTAAAGTTTATTGATTCGTTCCCAGAATTAGATCGAACAATAACCGACTTTGAGTGGTTATAAGAGGTGATATCTAGATGAGTTTACGACCTAATCGTGTTGGAGAACAAATGAAAAAGGAATTAAGTGATATCATTGGACGGAAAATCAAGGATCCTCGGATCGGATTTGTTACTGTAACCGACGTCCAAGTTACTGGAGACCTTCAGCAAGCTAAAGTTTTTATATCGGTTTTAGGTGATGAAGAACAAAGACAGAATACGTTAAAAGGTCTTGCCAAAGCAAAAGGCTTTATCCGCTCAGAAATCGGTCAGCGTATTCGTTTACGGAAAACACCGGAAATTCTATTTGAGTTTGACGAATCAATTGATTACGGGAATCGGATTGAATCCATCCTTCATGAAATTAATAAGGAATCAAATCAAGAATCAAACCGAGAATAAGGGGGAGGATAGGCTTTTTTATAAAGTCTATCCCTTTTTTCAGTTGTTTTTTATACATAAACAACGAAAGCATAAGAGAAAAGTTAGGGAGTGGCTCTTAGTGGATGGAATTTTATTACTCAATAAACCAAAAGGGATGACTTCCCATGATTGTGTTTTTAAGGTGCGAAAGTTAATTAAAATGAAAAAAGTAGGCCATACGGGCACATTAGATCCTGATGTTTCAGGAGTATTACCCATTTGTTTAGGACGAGCAACAAAGATCGCGGAATATGTAACAGCTGCAAATAAAACCTATGAAGGGGAAGCGACAATCGGTTTTTCAACGACAACAGAGGATGCGTCAGGTGAAAGGGTGGAAGAAAAACGAGTCGAACGGCAAATTACAACAGCTGAAGTTTTAGACGTATTTCGTTCATTAACTGGTGAAATCGTTCAAACACCTCCTATGTATTCTGCAGTCAAAGTTAATGGAAAACGCCTCTATGAGTACGCTAGACAAGGTTTGGTAATCGAAAGACCATCTCGGAAAATAACTATTCATAAACTAGAGCTGCTCAGTGATATCGTTCAAATGGATGGAACGGCCTCTTTTCGTTTTCGTGTAACTTGCAGTAAGGGCACATATGTTCGAACTTTAGCTGTGCAGATCGGCGAAAAACTTGGGTATCCATCTCATATGTCTGATTTGATAAGGACCTCTTCGGGTGACTTTACCCTTGATCAATGCGTGACGCTAGAAGAATTAGAGGAGTATGTCCAAACGGGAACAGCAGAGGACCAACTTCTAAAGATTGAAGATGCTCTTTCTCATTTGCGCAAAATTTTAATTAATGATAAAGTAGCAGAGAAAGTAAAAAATGGGTCTGTTTTCCCGCTTCCACAAGAATTAAATGAGATTCCTGCTGGGGAACCTATTGCTGTTTTTCATCAAGGAGAAATCCTAGCAATATATCAACGACATCCAGAAAAAACACAATTGATAAAACCTATTAAAGTATTAGTTAATAACCAGGAATTAAAATAAGATAGGTTATTCGAAAGTAGAAAAGGTGAATTAGAAGTGAAAACGATTCATATCACACACCCACATTCCTTTAATCAAACAGATTTACCTCCAACTGTTTTAGCTTTGGGATATTTTGATGGTATTCATTTAGGTCATCAGAAGGTTGTTGACACTGCTAAGAAAGAAGCAGAGAAGCAAGGAATCGCATGTTCTGTTATGACATTTGATCCTCATCCATCAATTGTCCTTAAAAAAGATGTGACGGATGTTCAATATATTACTCCATTACATCACAAACAAGAGTTATTTGAAGGAATGGAAATTGATTATTTATATATTGTAAATTTCTCATCTGAGTTTGCAAGTTTATCACCACAACAATTTGTCGATCAATACATTATTGGTTTGAATGTGAAGCATGTTGTTGCAGGATTCGATTTTACATTTGGTCGATTTGGAAAGGGAACAATGGACATTCTTCCCGATCTAGCTAATGGACGTTTTACTCAGACGACTGTTGAGAAATTAACCTTCAATAATGAGAAGGTGAGTTCGACAGTAATTCGAGACTTGATTCAAAAAGGAGAAGTGGACCTACTTCCTCCGCTTTTGGGTAGATTTTATACAGTTAAAGGTACCGTAGTTGATGGTGATAAACGAGGAAGAACAATCGGCTTTCCGACAGCAAATGTAAAAACGAGTGAGGAGTATATTATCCCTAAAATGGGGGTATATTCCGTCAGATTAAAGGTCGGTTCAAAATGGTATAATGGTGTTTGTAACCTTGGGGTAAAACCTACCTTTAATAAAGATGAGACTGTACCATCAATTGAAGTTCATCTGTTTGACTTTAATGAAGACATCTATAAGGAAGAAGTCGTCGTAGAATGGCATAACAGAATACGTTCCGAAAGAAAGTTTCCGTCCATAGATGAGTTAATCAAACAAATTGGCCAGGATAAGGAACAGGCAAAGCAATACTTTGAGAAAATAGACGAACATACTTGCTTTTTATCATAAAAAGTTGTATTCTAGTTAAGTATGAAAAAGAACCATTGCGTGGCAGTTCGAATCACCAACGTCTGCTAGGTAATCGGGGATACTATTATAGGAGGTGAATAGGATGGCTATCACACAAGAGCGTAAGAATGAAATTATCAGCGAGTTTAAAACTCATGAAAATGACACTGGTTCACCAGAGGTTCAAATCGCTGTCCTAACTGAGCAAATCAATAAGTTAAATGATCATTTACGTACACACAAGAAAGATCATCATTCACGTCGTGGTCTATTAAAGATGGTTGGTAAACGTCGTAATTTATTAACATATCTTCGTAATAAAGACGTTACTCGTTACCGTGAATTAATCAACAAGCTTGGACTACGTCGATAATCTACGAAAAAGCGGGAGCATTCCCGCTTTTTTATTAGGTTAAAAATGGAGGGATATTTTTCCTTCTTTTCTACTATATTTGAACAAAATTCACTTTACATATTGAACGAGTATTGATATGTTCGAATAAATTAGTTCATACTATCAGTACATAATATACATTTTGAATGTGATTTAGAGAGGGGTACTATTATATGGAACAAGGAAAGCAAATTTTTTCCATGGACTGGGCTGGCAGGCAACTGACCGTCGAAATTGGTCAATTAGCGAAACAAGCTAATGGAGCTGCATTAGTTCGCTATGGAGAAACGGCTGTCTTAAGTACAGCAACCGCGTCAAAAGAACCAAAACCATTAGATTTCTTTCCACTTACTGTAAACTATGAAGAGCGATTATATGCAGTTGGAAAAATCCCTGGAGGATTTATTAAACGTGAAGGTAGACCAAGTGAAAAAGCAATTCTAGCAAGTCGATTAATAGACCGTCCAATACGACCTTTGTTTGCTGATGGATTTAGAAATGAAGTTCAAGTAGTCAGCATTGTCATGAGTGTGGATCAGGATTGTTCATCTGAAATGGCGGCTATGTTTGGTTCTTCCTTAGCATTATCTGTTTCAGATATCCCATTTGAGGGTCCAATTGCAGGTGTAACGGTTGGTCGAGTAGACAATCAGTTTATCATTAACCCTTCAGTAGCAGATCAAGAAAAAAGTGATATCCATTTAGTAGTTGCTGGAACAAAAGATGCTATTAACATGGTTGAAGCAGGTGCAGATGAGGTCCCTGAAGAAGTGATGCTGGAAGCTATTATGTTTGGCCATGAGGAAATCAAGCGTTTAATCGCATTCCAAGAAAAAATAGTAGCTGAAGTCGGTAAAGAAAAAAGGGAAATTGTTCTTTATGAGCTTGATTCAGAGCTAGAAGCGCAAATTCGAGCAAAAGCAGAAGAAGACATCAATAAAGCTGTACAAGTTGCTGAAAAGCATGCAAGAGAAGATGCAATTAATGAAGTCAAGGTAGCAATTGTGGCTGAATACGAAGGACAGGAAGCTGATGAAGCTACCATTAAGCAAGTGAAGGAAATTTTAAATAAACTTGTAAAAGAAGAGGTTCGTCGCTTAATCACCGTTGAAAAGGTTCGTCCGGATGGAAGACAAATTGATGAAATTCGTCCACTTTCATCAGAAGTAGGATTATTATCACGTACACATGGTTCAGGATTATTTACACGTGGACAAACCCAGGCATTAAGTATTTGTACACTTGGTGCTTTAGGGGACGTGCAAATTTTAGATGGATTAGGAATTGAAGAGACAAAACGTTTTATGCACCACTATAATTTCCCACAATTCAGTGTTGGTGAAACGGGTCCAATGAGAGGTCCTGGACGTCGTGAAATTGGGCATGGTGCTTTAGGGGAACGTGCATTAGAACCTGTGGTTCCTTCTGAAAAAGATTTCCCATATACAATTCGTCTTGTATCTGAAGTGTTAGAATCAAATGGGTCTACTTCACAAGCAAGTATTTGTGCAAGTACACTTGCGATGATGGATGCAGGTGTTCCGATTAAAGCTCCTGTAGCTGGTATTGCAATGGGACTTGTTAAATCAGGTGAACATTATACCGTATTAACGGATATTCAAGGTATGGAAGATCATTTAGGAGACATGGACTTTAAGGTTGCCGGAACATCAAAAGGTGTTACAGCCCTTCAAATGGACATTAAAATTGCTGGCCTTTCCCGCGATATTCTTGAAGAAGCATTGCAACAAGCGAAAAAAGGTCGTATGCAGATTTTGGATTCCATGTTAGCCACTTTAACAACACCAAGATCTGAGCTTTCTAAATACGCGCCAAAGATTTTAACAATGGCAATCAATCCAGATAAGATTCGTGATGTGATTGGACCAAGTGGTAAACAAATCAATAAGATCATTGATGAAACTGGCGTGAAAATCGATATTGAACAAGATGGTACAGTCTTTATATCTTCTGTTGATGAGGCGATGAATCAAAAAGCTAAGAAAATCATTGAGGATATCGTTCGTGAAGTAGAAGTGGGTCAGATGTATCTTGGTAAAGTAAAACGCATTGAAAAATTCGGTGCATTTGTTGAAATTTTCAGTGGTAAAGATGGACTTGTTCATATTTCTGAGCTTGCTGAAGAGCGAGTTGGAAAAGTTGAGGATGTTGTCGCACTTGGTGATGAAATACTCGTAAAAGTTACAGAAATTGATAAGCAAGGTCGAGTGAACTTATCTAGAAAAGCTGTCTTACGTGAACAAAAGGAAAAAGAAAAACAACAACAAAATTAATTTATTCTAAAGCCTGGTAAACCGGGCTTTTTAGGTTTTATAAACGCAATGTTTCTACATAGTTTTTGGTGTCTAGTTCCAGGCGCCATCGGCTCGAGGTCATAAGCCAATCGCTTCTGAAGGTAAAGGGCACCTTCTGCCAGCGCTCGTCTTATGCTTGTCGCCGATAAACGGGCGCCTTACACTTTTCTTATTTTAAGTTCTACCTTGTCCTTCCTTTACATATTTTCTAGTAAAGAGGGGGATAATGATGAAAAAACAATACATACAATTTTTTGTTTTTATATGCATTTTACTAATTTCTATTGGGTCCTTACATAATCCGTATACAAATGATTACGTCAAGGGGTTAAAAGAGGGCGCTGACGCAATACCTGTTAGCAGTAAAGGTGATCAACTATTAAATGAAATTGAAAAAAGGGCAATTGAGTATAGCATCCCTGCGGAAGATGCTAAAATAGACCCTGTTTGGAAAGCAACACCTGGCCTGAATGGTCTCGAGGTGGATATTCAAGCTTCCTATGAAAAGATGAAAAAAGCTGGTACCTTTGATGAAAGTAAGCTCGTGTATAAGCAGCTCTCACCAAAAGTACATTTAAAAGATTTACCATCCTCCGCGATTTACCGTGGTCATCCAAACAAACCGATGGTTTCATTTTTAATAAATGTCGCATGGGGAAATGAATATATTCCTGATATGCTCGAAACTCTAAAAAAACATAATGTAAAAGCAACTTTTTTCTTGGAAGGTCGATGGGTCAAGGAAAATCCTGATTTAGCAAAAATGATTGTAGATGCCGGGCATGAGGTTGGTAATCATTCCTATACACATCCAGATATGAAAAAATTGTCTTCTGAGCTTGTTAGGGAGCAATTAATTAAGACGAATCAGGTAATTGAGGCAGCAACAGGGAAGAAGCCGAATCTTTTTGCACCTCCAAGTGGAAGTTACCGTGACGAAGTTGTTAAAATAGCAGATGAGCTGGGGATGAAAACAATTATGTGGAGTGTTGATACAATCGATTGGCAGCGTCCACAGCCACATGTATTAGTCCAGAGAGTAATGGGGAAAATTCACCCTGGAGCTCTTGTTTTAATGCATCCGACATCACCAACTGCTCAAAGTCTTGAAAGACTAATTCTATCAATTAAACAAAAAGATTTGGCAATAGACAATGTTTCTACATTATTAAACGAAGAACGAATCATACTAAAGAAAAAGTAACGGTGCTTTAAGAACAGGAGGAATACAACCTTGATCAAAAAATATACTTGTCAAAATGGTGTAAGAATTGTATTAGAAAACATCCCCACTGTTCGATCAGTAGCAATTGGTGTCTGGATTGGGACAGGGTCACGAAATGAAAACCCAGTGAACAACGGGATTTCTCATTTCCTTGAGCACATGTTTTTCAAAGGAACAAAAACAAGATCTGCTAGAGAGATTGCAGAGTCATTCGATAGCATTGGTGGACAGGTAAATGCGTTCACATCAAAAGAATATACTTGTTATTATGCAAAGGTATTAGACGAACATTCAAAATTTGCATTAGATGTTCTAGCCGATATGTTTTTTAATTCGACCTTTGACGAAGAAGAATTGAAAAAAGAAAAAAATGTGGTCTTCGAAGAGATTAAAATGTATGAAGATACGCCAGATGATATCGTCCATGACTTATTAAGTAAAGCAAGCTATGAGAACCACCCATTAGGTTATCCGATTCTGGGTACTGAAGAGACATTGGAAACCTTTAATGGAGATATGCTGCGTCAATATATGAATGAAATGTATACACCGGACAAAGTTGTAATCTCTATTGCAGGAAATATTAATGAAAACTTCATCTCTGAAGTTGAAGCCTATTTTGGTAGTTATTCAGGTAATCAAACTAAGCAAGAATTACAAAAGCCATCATTCCATGCAAATAAAATCACACGTAAAAAAGAAACCGAACAAGCTCATCTCTGTTTAGGCTTTAATGGCTTGCAAATCGGGGATAAAGACGTATATGACTTAATTGTGTTAAATAATATTCTTGGTGGCAGCATGAGCAGTCGATTATTCCAAGAAGTGCGTGAGCAAAGAGGCCTTGCCTATTCTGTTTTCTCTTATCATTCTTCGTATAAGGATGCGGGGATGGTGACAATTTACGGGGGAACAGGTAGTAAGCAACTAAATCTGTTATTTGAAACAATTCAGGATACATTAGCAAAGCTAAAAGCAGACGGTATTACTGAAAAAGAATTAAAAAATAGCAAGGAACAAATGAAAGGCAGCCTTATGCTTAGCCTTGAAAGTACAAATAGCAGAATGAGCCGAAACGGTAAAAATGAATTATTATTAAAAGAACATAAGAGTCTTGATCAAATTATTGATGAAATAAATGCAGTAAATGAAGATAGTGTCAATTCAATGGCAACACAAATATTCAAGGATGATTTTTCACTAGCGTTAATTAGTCCTTCTGATGATTTACCAAGTAAGCTTTCAAACTGAATTTACTTCTAAAAAAGTGGACTACTCCATAAAATGTACAAAGGACATTGAAGGGGTGGTCTTCGTTGAGATTAAGCGAATTAAGTGGAAAAGAAATTGTCGATGTCAAACGTGCCGAAAGATTAGGTGTTTTAGGTCAAACAGATCTTGAAATTGATGAAAGAACAGGTCAAATTAAGGCTCTCATTATTCCTTCTTTAAAATGGTTTGGTTTAAAAAAGCAAGGAAATGAAGTTCGAGTGTCTTGGCAGCATATTCGTAAAATCGGAACTGATATGATCATCATTGATATTCCTGACGAATACGACACAGAGGAAAATGAATAGAAAAAAGAGGAACCCACGGAAATTTTTCCGTGGGTTTTTATTTTTTGAGAAAAATGTTATTCTAATCAAATTTTTCTCTGTTCATTCACCTATTTTCGTTTTGCCTCATAGTATGGTGGAGTAGATAAAATTGTGGTGATTTTATTAAATGCTTTTGCGGAAAGTTTCCCTCCTAACTATAGGAGAAAAGCCGAGAACGCTGGTGTGAGGCATTCACTTACTCACATTCATTCGAGCTTCATTTTTGGTAAAGAAGGTGATAAAACGTATGTTAACTGATATGCATGTAGCAATCATTGGTGGAGACGCACGACAGTTAGAAGTGATTCGTAAACTAATTGAGTTAGATGCAAGGCTTTCTTTGATTGGATTTGACCAATTGGACCATGGATTTACTGGAGCTTCAAAAGAACGATTAGACGAAATTGATTTTTCAGATATAGATGCAATTATTTTGCCGGTATCCGGAACAAACAGTGAAGGTGAAGTTGAAACCATTTTTTCAAATGAAACGGTCGTCTTATCAGAGGAAATCCTGGCACAAACACCTGAACACTGTGTAGTTTATTCGGGAATAAGCAATTCGTATTTAGATGGAATCGTGAATGCTACAAATCGAAAATTAGTACGTTTATTTGAAAGAGATGATGTGGCTATTTATAATTCCATTCCAACTGTTGAAGGAACAATTATGATGGTAATCCAACATACGGATATAACCATTCATAATTCAGATGTTGCGGTACTTGGATTAGGAAGGGTTGGAATGAGTGTGGCAAGAAGCTTTGCTGCATTAGGAGCAAATGTTAAAGTTGGTGCCAGAAAAACAGAACATATTGCGAGAATTACAGAGATGGGATTAACACCATTTCAACTTTCCAATCTTTCGAATGAGGTTAAGGATATTGATGTTTGTATTAATACGGTCCCGCATTTAATTGTCACAGCAAGTGTGATTTCAAAAATGCCTGCTCACACATTGATTGTTGATCTCGCATCGAAGCCAGGGGGAACTGATTTTAGGTATGCAGAAAAAAGAGGAATTAAAGCATTATTAGCTCCTGGATTACCTGGTATTGTAGCACCTAAGACAGCAGGCCAAATCGTTGCGAATGTATTATCTCAACTACTTCTTGAGTTATTACAACAAAGAGAGGAGAAAGAATAATATGACATCATTAAAAGGAAAAAGAATCGGATTTGGTTTAACAGGGTCCCATTGTACGTATGATGCAGTATTCCCTGAAATTATAAAACTTGTAGACGAAGGTGCTGATGTATTACCTGTAGTTTCTTGGACTGTACAGTCAACAAATACACGTTTTGGAGAAGGTGCAGAGTGGATCGAAAAAATCGAAAAAGCGACAGGCAATAAAGTAATTGATTCAATTGTAAAAGCCGAGCCATTAGGTCCTAAACTCCCGCTGGATTGCATGGTGATTGCTCCTCTTACAGGGAATTCCATGAGTAAATTCGCCAACGCCTTAACAGATTCTCCTGTTTTAATGGCTGCGAAAGCCACATTACGAAATCAAAATCCTGTTGTTTTAGGAATTTCTACGAATGATGCATTAGGCTTAAATGGTGTAAACCTCATGAGACTCATGGCAACTAAGAATATTTATTTTATCCCTTATGGCCAGGACGCACCAATGAAGAAGCCTAATTCAATGGTTGCTCGCATGACCATGCTTAGAGATACGGTAGCTGCAGCAATTGAAGGAAAACAATTACAGCCAGTCCTTGTTGAAAGGTACCGTGACGACGAAAACTAATGAAATCTTCATAATAAAGGAGAAAGAATGAAAATTCTTCTCTCCTTTACTACTTGTATGTGGTAAAATATATATCATTAAACGTAAATTAGACGTTCTAGCATTACTAGGAAGGGGAATAACAAATGACAGTAGAAAAAGAATTACATGTTGCGGTTGTAGGTGCTACAGGTGCCGTAGGAATGCAAATGCTCAAAACACTTGAAGAAACGAATTTTCCATTAACAAAACTAACTTTATTATCATCAGAACGTTCTGCTGGTAAAAAGATTACGTATAAGGGTAAAGAAGTAACAGTTGAGGTTGCAACTCCTGAAAAATTTGAAGGTGTTGATATTGCATTATTTAGTGCTGGTGGTGGTGTTTCGAAAGAACTAGCGCCAGAAGCTGTTAAACGTGGTGCAATTGTAGTAGATAACACAAGTGCATTTAGAATGGATGAAAATGTTCCTCTTGTTGTTCCAGAGGTAAATGAAAACGACCTTCTTAATCACAAAGGAATTATCGCAAATCCAAACTGTTCAACCATTCAAATGGTTGTCGCTTTAGAACCAATCCGTAAAGCATATGGTTTATCAAAGGTTATTGTTTCAACATATCAAGCAGTTTCAGGTTCTGGAGTAGCTGCCATTTCAGAAATGAATGAGCAGACAAAGGATATTATTGAAGGAAACGAATTTACTCCAAAAGTTTTACCTGTAAAAGGTGACAAAAAGCATTATCAAATCGCATTTAATGCCATTCCACAAATTGATAAATTTGAGGAAAATGGATTTACTTTTGAAGAAATGAAAATGATTAATGAAACAAAAAAAATCATGCACTTACCAGAACTTCATGTTGCGGCAACCTGTGTTCGTTTACCAGTTGAAACTGGACATTCTGAATCTGTTTATTTTGAAGTTGCTCAAAATGATGTTTCTGCTGAGGAAGTTAAAGAGGTAATCGCAACTGCACCAGGAATTGTACTAGAGGATAATCCTGCAGAGCAAGTATACCCAATGCCAATACATGCAGTCGGTAAAAAAGATGTATTCGTAGGTAGAATTAGAAAAGACCTAGACCAAGATAATGGATTCCACATGTGGGTCGTATCTGACAACTTATTAAAAGGTGCCGCATGGAACTCTGTCCAAATTGCAGGCAGTCTATTAAAGCTAGGCTTAGTTGCAAAATAATCGTTTCAACCCAAACATGAGGTGGTTTCATGAATATTGTTGTACAAAAATTTGGCGGAACCTCAGTTCGAGATGAAGAATCTCGTGAAAGAGCAAAAACGCATATTAAGAGTGCGGTCTCTGATGGATATAAAGTAGTCGTAGTTGTATCCGCAATGGGTCGTATAGGCGACCCTTATGCAACAGATACACTACTAAGCTTAGTAGGGGATCAGAACGCTAAGATTAGCAACAGAGAAATGGATATGCTAGTATCCTGCGGTGAGATTATTTCTAGTGTTGTATTCACCAATATGTTGAATCAGTCTGGGATCTCAGCAGCAGCCTTAAACGGTGGGCAGGCCGGCTTCCGTACCAATAATGATCATACAAATGCCCGAATTACGGAAATGAAGTGCGACAGGTTACTTCAAACGCTTGAAGACCATGATGTCGTAGTAGTCACAGGTTTTCAAGGCATCTCTAAAATAGGAGATATTACGACTCTAGGCAGAGGCGGAAGCGACACGTCAGCAGCAGCTCTTGGTGTTGCGCTGCAAGCCGAATGGATTGATATTTTTACAGATGTGGAAGGCGTCATGACTGCGGACCCTCGAATTGTTGGAGATGCCAAACCGTTATCGGTGGTCACATATAACGAGATTGTAAACATGGCATATCAGGGTGCAAAAGTCATTCATCCACGTGCAGTTGAAATTGCGATGGAAGCAAAGGTACCTATTAGAGTGCGTTCAACCTATAGTGATGCTCCAGGTACACTTGTAACCACCATAGAAAAGCGAAGAGGCGTTGAGGTCAAGGAAAGATTGATCACAGGTATTGCTCATGTAACAAATGTTACCCAATTAAAAGTTCAAGCTAAAAAAGGTCAATATAATCTTCAGACTGAAGTATTTAAGGCTATGGCAAAAGAAAAAATTAGTGTGGATTTCTTTAATATCACACCAAACGGAGTAGTCTACACTGTTTCAGGAGATATGACGGAACGTGCTGTTACAAAACTGAAAGAAATGGGATATGAACCTTTAGTGAATGAGAAATGTGCGAAGGTAGCAACAGTTGGAGCGGGAATGAATGGAGTACCCGGAGTAACTGCCCGCATTGTAACAGCACTTTCGGAAAAAGGAATCCAAATTCTCCAATCTGCAGATAGTCTGTCAACGATATGGGTACTTGTAAAAGAATCCGAAATGATAGAAGCGATTAATGCTCTTCACAAGGCATTCCATTTATCTGATGGACCTGTTGGAGCTGAAGTGGTAGACTATTAAGATGAAAGGGAGCCTTCAACTTTGGGGTGTCCCTTCTCTTTTCAATACTAGTAAGGATGTAGTTTTTGATCAAGCCTAGTACTTATTAATATAACTAGGCGTAATTGATGGGAGTAGGTGTAAAAGCATGATTGATTTTGGAAGAATCTCTACGGCGATGGTGACACCATTTGATAATAAAGGAAATATTGATTTCGGCAAAACAACTCAGTTGATCAATTATTTATTAAACAATGGTACAGAATCACTGGTTGTAGCAGGGACAACAGGTGAATCTCCCACATTATCTTCTGAGGAAAAAGTAGCACTTTTCCGTCATGTTGTAAAAGTAGTTGATGGAAGGGTTCCAGTCATTGCTGGAACAGGCAGTAATAATACGTATGCATCAGTCGAGCTAACTAAAAAAGCACAAGAAGCTGGTGTTGATGCGATTATGCTTGTTGTACCGTATTACAACAAGCCAAATCAGGAAGGGCTTTATCAGCATTTTAAAACAATTGCCGAAAGTACAGATTTACCGGTTATGCTCTACAACATTCCGGGAAGGTCAGTAATTAATATGTCGGTTGAAACCATTATTAAATTATCTAAGATTCCGAATATCGTAGCCGTAAAAGAAGCGAGCGGAAGCTTAGAGGCGATGACCGAAATTATAGCCAATTCAGATGAAAGTTTTGAAGTATACAGTGGTGATGATGGCATTACATTACCAGCACTTTCAATTGGTGCAAAGGGTGTAGTATCGGTTGCTTCTCATGTAATCGGTAATGAGATGAAGCAAATGGTGAGTTCATTTTTACTTGGTAATACAACTGAAGCTGCTAAGCTACATCAAAAGCTGTTACCAATTATGAAGGGACTATTTACAGCACCAAATCCTGTTCCTGTAAAAACAGCTCTTCAAATAAAGGGACTAGACGTTGGATCTGTTCGTTTGCCGCTTGTTCCATTAAATGAGCAAGAACGCATCCAATTATCAAACTTAATTTAAAAAAAGAATTGGGATAAAGGTCAATCATTAGATTGGCTTTTTTTCTTTCACCCCAGAAACCGGAATGAAAAGGGGTCATGTGTTTATACTAAATGGTAAATGGGTTGAAAGGAGATTACAATGAATAATAATCAATACATAAATGAAGAACAACCACAAGGGGATCAAGATAAAAATGAATCTAAGGGCTCATCATTAGTGGACAAAATCCAGCAATTAGGACAAACAAATGTCCCTCAATTGTCAAATGACAGTAAAATTCATTGCCTGACAATTGTTGGCCAAATTGAAGGTCACGTTCAATTGCCTCCACAAAATAAAACAACAAAATACGAACATGTAATCCCTCAAATTGTTGCGATTGAACAAAATCCTAAAATTGAAGGTTTACTTGTTGTCTTAAATACAGTGGGGGGAGATGTGGAGGCAGGACTTGCCATTTCTGAAATGCTAGCATCACTCTCTAAACCAACTGTTTCCATTGTTTTAGGTGGAGGACATTCAATTGGCGTACCTATAGCTGTGGCTTGCGATTATTCTTTTGTTGCTGAATCGGCGACCATGACAATCCATCCAGTCCGACTAACAGGACTTGTTATTGGAGTGCCACAGACATTTGAGTATCTTGATAAAATGCAAGAGCGCGTTGTGAATTTTGTTATCAATCATTCAAATATTCGTGAAGAAAAATTTAAGGAATTGATGTTTTCAAAAGGCAATTTAACAAGAGATATCGGGACAAATGTCATTGGTTCGGATGCAGTAGAGTACGGGCTTATTGATGAAATCGGGGGAATTGGGCAAGCGATTAAGAAATTGAATGAGTTAATTGATGAGAAAAATCTTTCCAATGAAAGTGAGCAGATGATTCAATGATTTTATATACGATGATGCCTCAGGAGCTAATTTATCCGCAAACTGATATGGAAGATAATCAATTTAAATATGTCGATGTAAATGGAGTTTCGTTGGCGGTTAGTCATTCTCAAAATGGTGAGTATATCATCGAAAGAGTAATGAGCACAGACCCGCAACACTTTCTAGACGGAAGGTATTCACCGGGGCAGAAAATAAGACTTTGAGACAAAGCGGATGCTGAAGATTTTCAGAGGAAACTTTTCGAGCACTCAAAAAATCTAGGCACAAATACGCCAAGGCGCATTTGATTGTGCTATAATTTAAGTAGATTTTCATTACAGAGGCAGCCATATTATGGCTGCCTTACTGTTATTGATTGGTAGAGTAGGTGTAGTATGGCAAAACGAAAACGTAGACAGTCGAAACGAAAAGATGAATGGAAAAAAACACTTAAATTTGAATTGCTAGGATTACTATTGCTAGCTTTGGCGTGTATAGGATTAGCTAGGCTCGGAACAGTGGGAACGGGGCTTGTCTATCTATTTCGATTTTTCCTTGGGAATTGGGACATTCTTGGATTAATCGGACTATTGCTTGTTTCACTTTATATCATTTGGAACCGAACATGGCCAAAAATTATTACAAGGCAATTAATAGGAGTCTACTTAATCATTAGCGCAATGCTACTATTAAGTCATATCCCCTTATTTAATTTGCAAACAAATGAAGGCAAATTCACAGACCCTAGTGTTATTAAGAATACTTGGAGCATGTTTTGGGCAGTTGTGAATGGGGATACGAGTACAACGGATTTAGGCGGAGGAATGATTGGTTCAATCCTATTTGCTGCGTCATATTTCTTATTTGATGAAACGGGTACAAAAATCATTTCGGTCTTTTTAATTGTAATTGGTGGTGTGCTGGTGACGGGTAAATCACTCCATGACACAATTGCGAAAATCTTTCATCCTGTTGTTTTATTTTTTAAGAATCAATGGATTGCATTTGTAGATGATCTCAAGGATTGGTCCCAACAACGCAAAAGCCAGCCTAAAAAAGAAAAACAAAAGAAGAGGAAAGAGCCTAAAAAACTAGATAGTCATGTTTCACAGGACGACCCACTTGAAGACGACCCTGTTGAAATTCCGATTGAGCCGATTATCTCAAACTTTGCAGACAAGGCATATACAAAAGACCAAGAGGCCCAGCACGAAAAACATGTGCAACAACATCATGCAAAAGACGATGATCATGATGAGAAAATGCCCATTACCTTTACAGAAGGTGAACTGGAGAATGTTGATTATGAATTACCACCTATTGATCTTCTTCATCCTCCGAAACAAACAAGTCAAAGTGCAGAGCATGAAAATATTTATGAAAATGCTAGAAAGCTAGAAAAAACATTCCATAGCTTTGGGGTAAAGGCAAAGGTCACAAAAGTTCACCTCGGGCCAGCGGTTACAAAATATGAAGTGTATCCTGATGTTGGGGTAAAAGTTAGTAAAATCGTGAATTTAAGTGACGATTTAGCACTTGCTTTAGCAGCAAAAGATATTCGCATTGAGGCACCAATCCCTGGTAAATCGGCGGTTGGGATTGAGGTGCCAAATTCCGAAATTGCTGTTGTGTCGCTCCGTGAAGTATTAGAGGATATTGAACCTCAACGTTCAGATTCTAAGCTATTAATTGGACTTGGCCGCGATATCTCAGGTGAGGCAAAATTTGCAGAACTCAATAAAATGCCACACTTATTAGTTGCAGGGGCGACAGGTAGTGGTAAGAGTGTATGTATTAACGGTATCATTACAAGTGTTTTAATGAGGGCAAAACCTCATGAAGTGAAAATGATGATGATTGACCCGAAAATGGTTGAATTGAATGTCTATAACGGAATTCCACATTTATTAGCACCGGTTGTGACAGATCCTAAAAAGGCATCACAAGCTCTTAAAAAAGTCGTAAATGAGATGGAACGTCGATATGAATTATTCGCACATACTCATACAAGAAATATCGAAGGCTACAATGACTATATTTGTCGTCATAATAGTGAAGAAGAGGCTAAGCAACCTACTCTTCCATATATTATTGTGATTGTCGATGAGCTAGCAGATTTAATGATGGTAGCTTCATCAGATGTTGAGGATTCAATCACCCGTTTAGCGCAGATGGCTCGTGCTGCCGGTATTCACTTAATTATCGCAACACAACGACCTTCAGTCGACGTAATTACAGGTGTTATTAAAGCAAATATTCCATCACGTATTGCTTTTAGCGTCTCTTCGCAAACAGATTCTAGGACAATTCTAGATATGGGGGGAGCCGAAAAGTTATTAGGTCGAGGTGATATGCTCTTTTTACCTGTTGGAGCTTCAAAGCCTGTTCGGGTACAGGGTGCATTTTTATCTGATGACGAAGTTGAAGAAGTTGTAAATTTCGTCATATCTCAACAAAAAGCACAATATCAAGAGGAAATGATTCCGACTGATACGGTTGAAACGACTGATGAAGTGGATGATGAATTATATGAGGATGCTGTACAACTTGTAATTGAAATGCAAACAGCTTCTGTTTCTATGCTACAACGTAGGTTCCGAATTGGATATACAAGAGCTGCTAGATTGATCGATGCTATGGAGTTAAGAGGTGTTGTTGGTCCTTATGAAGGTAGCAAACCAAGGGTGGTTCTTGTTTCTGCAAAAAACGAAGATGTTGGGAGTTAATTACATTTGATTATAGAAGAGCAGTTGCTCTTCTTTTTTTTCGACAAATTACGCAATTCTTATTTATTTCTTTTAGAAAAAATGATATAGTTATTTTCGGATTAATAAGGGTCTAACATCAGAGGTCTGATGACTATATAAAAACTGGGGGAACAGCAGATGACTATCAAGTTGGACAATCGACCATTGTACTTGCAAGTGATAGATCAAATCAGACTTGATATTGACAACGGAATTTATAAAGAAAAGGAAAAACTACCATCGGAATTTCTCCTGGCTAAGCAACTAGGTGTTAGTAGAGCAACCTTAAGAGAAGCTTTACGAATTCTAGAAGAAGAGAATGTCATTATTAGAAGACATGGCGTTGGAACCTTTGTCAATGCGAAACCACTCTTTAATTCTGGAATTGAGCAAATTAGCAGTATAACAGATATGATTATTCAAGCCGGTATGTCGCCTGGTACAATTTTTTTGTCCAAAACGATTAAAACACCTACTGATGGTGATATTAAAGGCTTCAGTTGTGTAGAAAATGAAGAAATAACGGTGATTGAGCGGGTACGTACTGCAAACGGTGAGCCAGTTG
Source organism: Bacillus sp. JJ1533 (assembly GCF_036965045.1). Taxonomy (NCBI): domain Bacteria; kingdom Bacillati; phylum Bacillota; class Bacilli; order Caryophanales; family Bacillaceae; genus Bacillus; species Bacillus sp. JJ1533. The sequence goes on from NZ_JBALOV010000035.1 coordinate 299,220, forward strand.
TGTATTGTATTGATAAAATTCTTAGTAAAAATTTACCTTCTACCTACTCACATGAAGAATCAATCTTTGAATTATTAGAAAATAAAGCGGGAAAAAAGATTACATATGCCGTGACTCATATTGAACCCATTGGGTATCATGAGACCATTTCCCCAGTATTAAATTGTGATCCGGAAACAGCCCTCTTGCTATTAAAACAAATGCATTATGATGAAAATGATGAGCCAGTATTATTTTCACAAAATTATTTTAGAGCGGACAAATTTTCCTTCCATGTTGTAAGAAAACGTGTATTATAATCTGGTAAAAATGCGCACTTCAAGGAGGTGAATAAGTAGTCCGTTACTAACAAATAAATAATAGTAAGAATTTGTTTTGATTTAAAATTTTTAGGGGGTTAACTCATGTTTAAAAAGAAAGCTGGTTTCGGTCTTGCATTTCTTCTTGCTGCTGGAACATTACTAGGTGCTTGTGGAAGCACAGATGAAGAAGGTACAGGCAAAGGGAATGGCGAAGGTGCCGACCTAAAAGTAGGTATGGTTACTGATGCTGGTACAATTGATGATAAATCATTTAACCAAGGTACATGGGAAGGAATCTTGGCTGCTAAAGAAGAATATGGTATACAAGAGAAATACCTTAGACCTGCTGGTGAAATAGAAGCAGAATACTTAAAAGAGATTGGCAATCTTTATGATGCTGGTTACAAGTTCATGTTTACACCAGGTTTTAAATTTGAAACAGCAATTTATCAAGCACAGTCTAAATACGAAGATGCAAAATTTGTAATTATAGACGGTAACCCACATAAAGGTGACTTTGTTCCGGATGTTGCTGACAACACGGTTGCGGTATTTTTTGCTGAGCATGAATCCGGTTTCTTAGCTGGTGTTGCAACTGCTCTAGAGTTAAAAGAAGGAGAAGCTGGATTTATCGGTGGTATGGAAATCCCTGCTGTACAAAAGTTTAACTGGGGATTCCAACAAGGTGTAACATATGCAAATGAAAATTTGGGAACAAATCTTGGCATTAAAGAACAAAACGTTGTCTACCAAGGTACGTTTACTGATTCTGCAGCGGGTGGACAAATTGCAGCATCCATGTATGACCGTGGTGTAAATGTAATCTTTGTCGCTGCAGGTGGTGTAGGTGTTGGAGCAATCAATGAAGGAAAAACTCGTGCAGGTAATGGTGAAGAAGTTTGGGTTGTAGGAGTTGATGTTGACCAATACGCTGATGGAATTTATGATGAAGCTAACAATAAATCCGTTATCTTAACTTCTGCAATGAAGAAAATCACTCATGCTACTAAAGAAATTATCAAACAAGAACTTGACGGAGAATTCCCAGGCGGACAAACTATAACATATGATGCAAAAAATGATGGGGTAGGCCTTCCGGATGAGAATCCTAATTTAAGCGAAGAAACTGTTAACAAAGTAAATGAAGTTTTTGAAAAGATTAAATCAGGTGAAATTAAAGTCTCCGGTGAACAAGGGAACTTAATCAAGTAATAAATTTGCTGATAAAAGAGACGGTTTCATCCGTCTCTTTTATATTAAAATTAGACGTAGAGGTAACACATTTTTTTGGAAACGAATAGGAGACTCCTATAATAAGGAAAAAGGTGAGTGCTACTATGGAATATGTTGTGGAAATGCTGAATATCAGAAAAGAGTTTCCGGGTATTGTAGCGAATGATAATATCACTCTTACATTAAAAAAGGGAGAGATACACGCTCTACTTGGTGAAAATGGGGCAGGTAAGTCCACGCTCATGGGTGTTTTATTTGGAATGTATCAACCGGAACAAGGAATTATCAAAGTTAACGGAGAACAGGTACATATTTCCAACCCTAATGTGGCAAATCGTCTAGGAATTGGAATGGTACACCAACATTTTAAGTTAGTTGAAAACTTTACGGTTACTGAAAATATCATTTTAGGAAGTGAACCACTAAAGAGTGGGGTTGTTTTAGATGTTAAAAGTGCCGCAAAACGAATTGCAGAGTTATCCAAATATTATGGACTCAATGTGGATCCACACGCAAAAATAGAAGACATTTCAGTTGGAATGCAGCAACGGGTTGAAATCATGAAGATGCTTTTCCGTGAGGCTGATGTGCTCATTTTTGATGAGCCGACAGCTGTCTTAACCCCGAGTGAAATAGATGAATTAATGAAGATTATGAAAAACCTTATTAAAGAAGGAAAATCAATCATCATCATTACCCATAAATTAAAAGAAATTAAAGCAGTGGCAGATCGCTGTACAGTTATTCGACGCGGTAAATACATAGGAACGGTGAATGTGGCTGAAACAAGTGAAGCTAGTTTAGCTGAGATGATGGTTGGTCGACATGTTTCCTTTAATGTTGTTAAAGAAGAAAGTAAACCAGGTGATGTGGTATTAGACATAGATTCCCTTTCTGTAAAAAATAATAGAAAAGTAATGGGATTAAAAAACTTTTCTCTAAATGTACGAAAAGGAGAAATTGTCGGTATTGCTGGTGTTGAAGGCAATGGTCAATCGGAGTTAGTGGAAGCCATCACAGGTCTTCGCAAAGTAGAATCAGGAAAGATCCTGTTAAACGGCGAGGATATTACAACACTTCCAGTGCGACAACGTATTGAAAAAGGGATTGCTCATATACCTGAAGATAGACAAAAACGAGGTCTTGTTTTAGATTACACACTTCAATCCAATATGGTATTAGAAGTTTATAATAAACCACCATTTTCAAAGTATGGTCTATTAAATGTATCTGCAATGAAAGAATATGCAAAGAAAATACTAGAGAACTTTGATGTGCGTTCAGGTGAAGGGGAAACTTCCATAGCGAGAACTTTATCGGGCGGTAACCAACAAAAAGCAATTATTGGACGTGAGCTAGAATTAGATCCTGAATTGCTAGTAGCTGTTCAACCAACAAGGGGACTAGATGTTGGGTCAATTGAGTATATTCATAAACGATTAATTGAACATCGTGATAAAGGAAAAGCTGTACTTTTAATCTCGTTGGAACTTGATGAAGTGTTGCAGCTATCAGACCGGATTGCCATCGTAAACAATGGTGAACTTATTGGTGTTGTTAATGCCTCAGAAACAAATGAAAATGAGGTTGGCCTCATGATGGCGGGTGTAGGTAAGGAGAGAAGTGTATGAGAACTACAATGATTTCGTTAATTGCAGTGCTTTTTGGTCTAATCGCCGGTGGAATTTTAATGTTCTTAATTGGAAGTAATCCTTTTGAAGGGTATCTCTATTTGTTCCAGGGTGGTTTGAAAAACATTTCTAGAATCGGTGATACATTAGCAACAGCAACCCCATTAATATTCACTGGTTTATCAGTTGCTTTCGCTTTCCGGACAGGCTTATTTAATATCGGGGCTTCTGGTCAGATGTTAATCGGAGGGTTACTTGCAACAGCCGTTGGTTTAACGTTCGAATGGTCGAGACCCGTTCTATTACTTGTAATGATTTTAATAGGGTTTATTGGTGGCGCGCTTTGGGCATTTATTCCAGGTTTGCTAAAAGCAAGGTTTAATGTACATGAGGTTGTTTCCACGATTATGATGAACTGGGTGGCCTATTGGACTGTTTATTACGTAGTCCCTGGTTATTTCAAAGGTGAATTCCTTGAGACCGAATCAAGAAAATTACCAGATGAAGCAACGTTAAGAGCACCATTTCTAACCGAAATGTTCCAAGGCTCTTATATTAATCTAGGTTTGTTCTTAGGTATTATAGCAGTTATAATCATTGGGTTTATTATCAATAAAACGACGTTGGGATTTGAATTAAAAGCCGTTGGTTTTAACCGTCACGCTGCAGAATTTGCAGGAATGCGTGTGAATTCTAATATCGTGTTATCAATGTTAATTTCCGGAGGCTTAGCAGGTCTCGCCGGAGTAGCAATGTACACAGGTAATGCAAGCACGATGCAAATTGGTAATTTACCAAGTCAAGGCTTTGATGGAATTGCAGTAGCCTTATTAGGAGCGAATAATCCAATTGGGGTATTCTTTGCAGCTGTATTTTTCGGAATTCTCTATTCCGGAACAGGATTTATGAATGCTATGACAGAAATCCCACCAGAGATTGCAAATACGATTATTGCAATTATCATTTATTTCGCAGCTACAAGTATTTTAATTGAACGATTACTAAATAAGTTTAAGAGACGACGAAATGACAGCACTGCTGTGAAAAAGGAGGAAGCGTAAAATGTGGGCAATCATTGAACAAATCTTTCCATATGCAATTGTCTTTACCATTCCTCTTTTAATAACAGCGCTTGGAGGCTTATTCAGTGAGCGAAGTGGTGTCGTTAATATCGGCTTGGATGGATTAATGATTTTTGGAGCTTTTGCAGGGTCTCTAACGATTCATTTTCTTCAAGGATCAATGATGAATCATAATCTTGTTTTATGGATTGGGTTATTAGTTGCAGCGATTGTTGGTATCCTCTTTTCTTTATTGCATGCATTTGCAAGTATTAACTTAAATGCAAACCAAATTATCAGTGGTACCGCGATTAATCTGATTGCAGGAGCTTTAACCGTATTCTTAGCCAGAAATATTACAGGCAGTGGGAATATCCGTATCACAAGTGGTTTTTCACCTACTGATATTCCAGTATTATCATCTATACCAATAATCGGGGATTTGTTTTTTACAAAAACATACCCAACCACTTGGTTTATCTTATTAGTTTTATTTATTAGCGGATTTGTCCTATATAAAACAAAAACAGGTCTTCGTCTACGATCCTGTGGTGAATTCCCACAGGCGGCTGAAGCAGCTGGTGTCAATGTACGAAAAATTCGTTATTTAGGTGTCATACTTTCCGGAGCATTTGCAGGTTTAGGTGGGGGAATTATCATTGTAACCTATGCAGGTGAATTTACTGGTAATGTATCTGGATTAGGTTTCTTAGCGCTTGCGGCATTAATCTTTGGTCAATGGAAACCACTTGGCATTTTAGGTGCAACCTTCTTCTTTGGTTTTGCGAGTACTGTTGCCAATGTTTCACAGGTTATCCCAGAGCTTGCAGTTGTTCCACCAATTCTCTTAAAGATATTCCCTTATGTGGTAACATTAATTGCCTTGGTTGTGTTCTCTAAATCTTCACAAGCACCAAAGGCTGCAGGAGAACCATTTGATTCAGGAAAACGGTAAGTTAATATTTATAAAAAGGAGTGGCAGAGATGTCATTCCTTTTTTTAGGCAAATTTTGGGCAGAAACTTGAATTTATTGTTAATTTGAGGTTATAGTGATTTTAAGATTATTTAAACGGCTTTGGTTGAAAATAGTTATATAGGTTTTGTTATGACCAAAAAGGAGGCTGCGAATAATGCTTTTACTGGATGAAATGGAGCATAAATTAAATGGCTTGACACTCCATACGATTAAAACAGATAAATTTAAAACAAATACCATTGTACTGAGAATGAAAGCCCCGCTTCAGGAGGAATATGTGACACAGAGGGCATTGCTCCCATATGTCTTGCAAAGTGAGACACCTAGCTATCCATCAACTACTAGCTTACGGTCCTATCTAGACGAATTATATGGTGCTGCGTTATATGTAGACTTAGCAAAAAAAGGCGAAAATCACATCATTACATTTTTCGTCGAAATTGCGAATGAATTATTTTTAAAAGATCAAACACCTTTGCTTGATAAGGCAATCGCGTTGTTACAAGAGATGGTACTTTCACCAGTTACTGAAAATGGAGCTTTTAAGAATGAAATCGTCGAAAAAGAGAAGCGTAGCCTTAAACAGCGAATTCAAGCAGTGAATGATGATAAAATGAGGTATTCGAATTTACGATTAGTTGAGGAAATGTGTAAGGATGAACCATATCACCTTCACGTAAATGGACGAATTGAAGATCTTGAACAGATTTCAGCAGAATCCTTATACAAATATTATCAAAAATCACTGGCAGAAGACGAGATTGATCTATATATAATTGGCAATATCGAACCTGAAAAGGTGAAGGAAGCTGTTTCATCCGCATTTGTATTGGCTGACCGAAACAAGCGTCCACATACAGAAACGAAATCAAAACAAATTTCAAGTGTGAATGAAGTCATTGAAAAACAAGATGTCAAACAAGGAAAGCTTAATATTGGTTTCAGAACAAATACTACTTACAGTGATTCTGATTATGATGCTCTTCAGGTCTTTAATGGGATTTTTGGCGGCTTTTCGCATTCAAAGTTGTTTATCAATGTACGGGAAAAAGAAAGCTTGGCCTACTATGCGGCATCACGAGTCGAGAGCCATAAGGGATTATTAATGGTGATGTCTGGGATTGATGTGAGTAATTATGACCGAGCTGTAACCATTATTAAAGAACAAATGCAAGCAATGGTTGATGGTGATTTCACAGAAGAAGTCATGGCTCAAACAAAAGCTGTTATACGAAATCAGCTACTTGAAACCATCGATACATCGCGAGGTATAGCAGAGGTTTTATATCATAATGTTGTTGCTCCTAAACCAAGAAAACTCGAAGATTGGATTTCTGGAATAGAAGCTGTAACAAAGGAGGAAGTAATCAATGTCGCTAAAAAAATCGAACTTGATACAATCTACTTCCTTACAGGATTGGAGGGTGGAAGGTAATGGAAAAAATCACATTTGATCAACTTCAAGAGGATCTTTTTCATGAAAAACTTGATAATGGCCTTAATGTATACATCCTCCCGAAAAAGGGATTCAATAAAACCTATGCTACGTTTACAACGAATTATGGATCAGTGGATAATCAATTTGTACCATTAGGGAAGGATGAGTTCATTCATGTACCGGATGGGATTGCTCATTTTTTAGAGCATAAGCTTTTTGAAAAAGAAGATGGTGATGTATTCCAAGATTTTAGTAAACAGGGTGCATCGGCAAATGCATTTACTTCATTTACAAGAACAGCCTATCTTTTTTCAAGTACGTCCAATGTTGAATTAAATCTTAAGACATTGATTGACTTTGTTCAAAGTCCTTATTTTACTGAAAAAACAGTAGAAAAAGAAAAAGGAATCATAGGTCAAGAAATAACAATGTACGATGACAATCCGGATTGGAGACTGTATTTCGGTGTCATTGAAAATATGTATAAAAATCATCCTGTCCGAATCGACATTGCCGGAACAATTGATTCTATCGCCAAAATAACAAAGGATATGCTTTATGAATGCTATGAAACCTTCTATCATCCGAGCAATATGGTATTGTTCATTGTTGGTCCAATTGATCCGGAAAAAATAATGGAACAAATTCGTTCCAACCAAGCCCAAAAGGACTATCAAAATCAGTCGGAAATCAAACGCCATTTTGAAGATGAACCAATCGAAGTAAATGAAAAGAAGAAAGTGCTTGAAATGAATGTTCAATCCTCAAAATGTATGGTGGGCGTAAAAGCCTTAAACCCGTCACGTAAAGGCGATGAATTACTAAAACAAGAATTGTCTATTACGATCATACTAGATTGGCTATTTGGAAAAAGTTCAAAGCATTATCAGGACTTGTATGATGAGGGCTTAATTGATGATACATTTACGTATGATTATACGGAAGAACAAGGTTTTGGCTTTGCTATTGTTGGAGGGGATACTTCCAATCCAGATGAATTATCATCTAGAGTAAGAAACATTATGCTTTCAAGTAAAAATCAAGGGATCACTTCAGAAGTACTGGAACGTGTCAAAAAGAAAAAGATTGGGGCATTTTTACGCTCTTTAAATTCACCTGATTATATCGCCAATCAATTTACACGATATGCATTTAATGAGATGAATTTATTCGATGTCGTTCCAATGATGGAAAGTCTAACAGTAGACGATATTACAAACACTGTGAATGAATTCTTTGATGAAATTCGCATGACAGAGTGTCAGGTAATACCTAAAAAGTAGTTAGTAAAGAGCATCCTTTCACGATAAAGGATGCTTTTTTAAGGGGAAATGAATATGAAAAAATATGCATTAATTACAGGTGCGAGCGGAGGGATTGGAAGCGCCATTGCGAAAGAAATTTCCACACTAGGTTATTCGTTGTACCTTCACTACCACGAAAATGAACAGTCAATGAAACGAATCGCAGAAGAATTAGCACTTGAAGGTGTGGAAACGTACTTAATAAAAGCAGATTTGGGTCTGTTGAACGGTGTGGATCAAGTAATGAAGCAAATTCACCATCCAATCGATACGATCATACATAATTCAGGAAAAAGTGCGTTTGGGCTTATAACAGATTTTGACCAAGAGACCGTTGAACAAATGGTACACCTTCATGTGAGTACACCTTATCTGTTAACAAAAGCATTGCTTCCTACAATGATTACAAGGAAAAGGGGAAATATTATTGTTATATCCTCGATTTGGGGAATCACAGGCGCATCCTGTGAAGTGCTTTATTCAATGGTAAAAGGCGGGCAAATTTCTTTTGTAAAAGCGTTAGCAAAGGAAGTTGCACTCAGCGGGATTAGAGTTAACGCTGTTGCACCAGGTGCCATAAACACAAACATGTTAAAGGAATTTACCCCAGAAGATATAGAAGGAATTAGTGAAGAAATTCCGATGGGGAGAATTGGAGAGCCAAATGAGGTCGCGAATGCAGTTGCATTTCTACTTTCAAGTAAAGCTTCGTACATTACAGGACAAGTTTTATCAGTAAATGGTGGTTGGCATTGTTAACTTTACTTTTTTTACGAATAAATTATTTTACAATCGACAAACTAACATTGTAATAACCTTATAAGGAGGGTCACTTATGTCAGTACTAGACAATTTCGAGGATTGGAAAAATTTTTTAGGTGATCGCTTGCAGCATGCAAAATCTGAAGGAATGGATCAAAATGTGATCAATGACATGGCTCATCAACTAGGTGATTACCTAGCAAGTGAAGTTGAGCCGAAAAATGCTCAAGAAAAAGTATTACGGGACCTATGGAACGTTGCTTCTGAAGAAGAGCAACAAGCAATTGCTAATGTTATGGTAAAGCTTGTCCAATAGGTTGGAAAGTGTATGAAAATGAGAGAGGATTTTCCTCTCTTTTTTATTTTTGCAATCCACTATTTTTATGTATCCCTCTATAAAATATGAATTGATTAGTTTATAATGAAAATAATGCATTATAAACTAATTGGAAATGATAACCACTGCGAGGGGCTGGAAATATGGGACAAAAAGAGTGGTATTTGGAATATGAGATTGCAAAAAATCGCCCTGGACTTCTTGGGGATATTTCTTCATTATTAGGAATGCTATCCATTAATATTGTTACAATAAATGGTGTCGATGATCGTAGAAGGGGTATGCTTTTATTAAGTGATAGTAATGAGCAAATTGAAAGACTTGAATCAATTTTACATACAATGGATACGATAAATGTTACAAAGCTTAGAGAACCAAAGCTTCGAGATAAGCTTGCGGTAAGACATGGGCGATATATTCAGCGCGATGCAGATGATAAAAAAACATTTCGGTTTACTCGTGATGAGTTAGGTCTTCTTGTTGATTTCATGGCTGAGCTTTTTAAGCAGGAGGGCCATAAGCTTATTGGGATTCGTGGCATGCCAAGGGTGGGTAAGACCGAATCAGTTGTTGCTGCGAGTGTATGTGCGCATAAAAAATGGTTATTTGTATCCTCCACTTTATTAAAGCAAACAATGAGAAATGAGTTAATTCATGATGAATACAATGTTGATAATCTTTTCATCATAGATGGCATTGTTTCAACAAGGCGGGCAACTGAAAAGCATTTACAGTTAGTTAGAGAAATCATGAGACTTCCTGCCGTTAAATTAGTGGAGCATCCTGATATGTTTGTACGTCATACTGAATATACATTGAAGGATTTTGATTACATTATTGAACTGCGAAATAATCCTGAAGAAGAAATTACATATGATATGGAATACCAACAGTTTTCAAGTTCTGACTTTTCTGGTTTCGAATTTTAATTTTTTTGTAAAGATTAAAGTAAAACCTTTACTAAAAAACATAAAAATGCTAGTATAATGAACGCAAATACACCAATAGATATCTCGAGAATTGGTAGGTGAAAAAAATGACTGAATTAGGTTCTCGACTAAAGGAAGCGAGAGAACAAAAAGATTTAAGCTTGGATGATTTACAGCAAATTACGAAAATCCAAAAAAGGTATTTAGTTGGGATTGAAGAGGGTAATTATTCTGTAATGCCTGGTAAATTCTACGTCCGTGCATTTATTAAACAATATGCTGAAGCAGTGGGACTAAATCCTGAAGAAATATTTGAGGAATTTAAATCGGAAATTCCAGGTACATATAATGAGGACATTCCCGAACAAATTTCTAGAGTACAATCGAGAAGACAAATTTCTACGACAAGTTCGAAAATTATAGATAAAGTACCAATCATAATATTGGTTCTTTTCCTTCTCGGTGGTGCAATGACAATTTATTGGTTTGTATCCAATAAAGATGTTGCCAAGGAACCGGACACACAAGAAGAGACTCAGCAAACACAATATGAAGAATCGGATGATCCACCTCCTGTTCAAGCTGAACAAAAAGAGGAACCAAATGAAGAGGAACAAGTGGCTGGAGAAACGGATGATGCCCCTGCTGAAGAAGAGGAACCAGTGGAAGAGACTCCTACTCAGGAGCTAGTCGAAGTGGAAAAAGGTACGAGTACCGCAACCTATGAGTTGAAAAACACGGATTCCTTTAAGGTCAAACTTACCGCTAAAGCTGGCGGGCAGGCATGGGTTGCTGTAACAAATAGACAAAATGAAAGATTTGTTTGGAAAAACATTGCTGATGGTCAATCAGAAGAAGTGGACTTGACTAACCAATCTGAAATTAATTTTAATATTGGAAGGTCTTCAGATCTTGCCATTGAAATAAACGGCGAACCATTTCAATATCCTTTCAACACTGGAGAGGTTGTTCAACAGATTTTCACAATAAAGTACACTCCAGGAACCGAGGAATAACAAAAAAGTCATCATTATGATGGCTTTTTGTTTCGTATAAGTGGTATTATCACTATTATAGATATTTTAGTACATGTTGGAGGTATGATTGTGAATTTACCAAATAAGATTACAGTGGCAAGGATTTGCTTAATTCCACTATTTTTAATTATTATGTTTGTTCCGTTTGGATGGGGCGATGTATCGATTGGCTCTATGTCCATTCCTGTTGCCCATTTAGTCGGAGCGATTATTTTTATTGTGGCTTCTTGTACAGATTGGATTGATGGTCATTTGGCAAGAAAGCATAATTTAGTAACAAACCTTGGGAAGTTTTTAGACCCTCTTGCAGACAAGCTGCTTGTATCCGCAGCATTGGTTAGTTTAGTCGAATTCGGCTTGGCACCTGCATGGATGGTTATTATTATCATAAGCAGGGAGTTTGCCGTCACTGGCTTACGTCTGCTGTTGGCGGAAAGTGGAGAGGTTGCAGCAGCAAAAATGCTTGGGAAAATTAAAATGTGGGCTCAAGTAGTGGCCGTTTCTGCATTATTATTACATAACTGGCCGTTTGAATATCTTTCAATCCCATTTGATATGATTGCACTTTGGATTGCTGTCATTTTTACGGTTGTTTCTGGTTGGGATTATTTTGCGAAAAATAAAGGGGTTTTTGCAAACTCCAAATAGGATGGTGGGTTCTTAAATGAATGCTGAAATAATTGCCGTAGGCTCTGAACTCCTTTTGGGTCAAATCGCAAATACAAATGCACAATTTTTATCTAAACGGCTTGCTGAGCTTGGAATCAATGTTTACTTTCATACAGTTGTTGGTGATAATTCCGATCGCTTAGAAGATGTGATTAAAATCTCACAATCTCGTTCGAGTTTAATCATTTTTACTGGTGGATTGGGTCCAACAAAGGATGATTTAACGAAAGAGACGATTTCAAGGATAGTAGGAAAACAGCTTGTATTTGACGAAACGGCCTTACGTAGTATTGAAGACTTCTTTAAGAAAACCAATCGCCATATGACTGAAAATAATAAAAAGCAGGCTCTTGTCATAGAGGGATCTGAAATCCTGCCCAACGATCATGGGATGGCACCAGGAATGGGACTAGAGTTTGATGGAATCACTTATATGCTTTTTCCAGGTCCGCCTAAAGAGCTTAATCCAATGTTTCTATCATACGGTGCCCCCTTCTTATTAAAATCGCTAGGTGTCGTTGAACGAATTGAATCAAGAGTATTGCGTTTCTTTGGAATTGGGGAATCACAGCTTGAAACCGAGATTGAAGATTTAATTGATAAACAAACAAACCCAACGATTGCCCCATTAGCAGGTGATGGTGAGGTTACACTACGCTTAACAGCAAAACATAGCTCACTCGAAGTTGCAAATAAGCTATTAGATGAAACTGAGGCACAAATCCTAAAGAGAGTAGGCCAGTTCTTATATGGCTATAACTCGACTTCATTAGTCAATGAACTTATGAATAAGTTAAAAGCAGCTAAGTTAACGATAGCAAGTGCTGAAAGTTTAACAGGAGGCTTGTTCGCCGAGGAATTAACAAATCTTTCTGGCTCATCAGCAGTTGTGAAGGGTGGAGTGGTTTGTTATACCAATGAAGTGAAGGAACAAGTCTTACATGTAAGGAAAGAAACCCTTGATACGGAGGGGGCTGTAAGTAGTTCAACAGCCGAACAGCTTGCTGAGAATGTGAGGAAGCTCTTAAAGTCTGATATCGGGATAAGTTTTACTGGTGTAGCGGGACCAAGTGAATCGGAAGGAAAACCGGTAGGTACGGTGTATATAGGAATTTCTTATTTAGACCACCCTACCAAGGTATATCCGTTACAATTAGCAGGTTCACGACAAGGAATCAGAACTAGAACAATTAAATATGGTTTCTACTATTTACTCCAATTTTTAAACAAACAGGGAAACTGACTTTGTACTTTAAAAGGCGATCATTATAGATCGTCTTTTTTGTGGAAATAGAAGGAAAAAACCTAATATTATTGAATGGGTATAATAAATACAATTACATAAGGGGTGCAATAATAATGGGAAAAACGAATCAAAACATCGTACCGCATTTATGGTATAACAATGAGGCGCAAGAAGCTGCAGAGTTTTATACTTCCATTTTTCCAGATTCAAGCATTACGAATATTCATACACTCCGCGATACCCCATCTGGAGATGCAGATTTAGTCTTATTTGAGTTGTGGGGACAGAAGTTTATGGCAATTAGTGCGGGACCGTATTTTAAATTTAATCCATCGATTTCTTTCTTTGTTAATTTTGACCCTTCGCGAGAAGAAAACGCGAGCGAAAAAATCAATGAGGTTTGGGACAAATTTGCCGAGGGCGGCACAGTGCTTATGCCTCTTGGCAAGTATCCGTTTAGTGAGAGGTACGGTTGGATTCAAGATAAGTACGGTTTATCGTGGCAACTAATTCTAACAAATCCAGAAGGTGAAGAAAGACCACCAATTATTCCGTCGTTCATGTTCACTGGTGATAAATGCGGTAAAGCAGAAGAAGCTCTGAAATTTTATTTATCCATATTTAAGAACTCAAAGCAGGGCCATATTGCCCGATACCCTGCTGGCATGGAACCCAACAAAGAAGGAACAATTATGTTTTCTGATTTTAGACTTGAGAACCTTTGGTTTGTAGCAATGGATAGTGCCGAAGATCATAAATTTCAATTTAACGAGGCGATTTCATTTATGGTATATTGCGACACCCAAGAAGAACTTGATTACTATTGGGATAAGCTGTCTGCAGTTCCTGGAGCCGAACAATGTGGCTGGGTGAAAGATATGTATGGGGTGTCTTGGCAAATTGTGCCACGAGCAATGGATGAGATGATGAGTAAAGGCACACCAGAACAAATTGAACGAGTTAATCGGGCTGTTTTAAAAATGAAAAAGCTTGATCTTGTAGAAATACTGAAATTATACAAGGGGTAATGAAAACAGCTGAAGTTCAATTATTAGAAAACAAGGGGAATTTCATATAAAATATCATTATGAAACAAAACAAAAGGAGGAATAATCAATGTTAGATGACAAGCAAACTAAATCAACACCTTCATCAACAGATGATAATGGAGTATTAAAAGAACTAAATGGTAATAAGAAATTTAAAAGCTTGGACATTGACAGTTCCTCGGGATTTGTCTGTGATATCAATACTGGCATATGCAGCCCGGTAACTCAAAAGGAAGAGGGAAAAAAATGAAAATAACAATTTGGTCAGACTTTGTATGTCCTTTCTGCTTCATTGGGGAATCTCATCTTAATCAAGCTCTAGAAAATTTTACTCATGCTAAAGAAGTTGAAATAAAATATAAAAGCTTTTTACTTATGCCAGATGCGAAATATGTCCCTGGTCAAAGCTATGCACAAACCTTTTCTAACATGAAGGGAGTCCCGCTAGAACAGGCTAAAACAATGCTTAAACAAGTGACAGACATGGCAAAAAATTCAGGAGTTGAAATTAACTACGACAATGCCAAACTGACGAGCACGTATGATGCCCATCGCGTCTTCCAATATGCAAAAGAACAGGGAAAAGGAAATGAGTTTTTCAATCGTTTCTATGCCGCTCATTTTACCGAAGGTGAGGTTTTAAGCGATACAGAGACGATTGTCCGTTTGGCGGAAGAGGTCGGTCTAAATAGTGAAGAAGTACGCAAAGTTATGGAAAGTAAAGACAATACCACAATGGTAACGGAGGATATCAATGAGGCACGTTCGGTTGGTGTGCAAGGTGTCCCTTTCTTCGTATTCGATGACAAGTATGCTGTATCTGGTGCCCAGCCAGTTGAGGTGTTCAATCAAGTTTTAGATAAAGTATGGGAAGAAGAACATAGCAATAAATAAAGGTACAGGTTTGAAAAAAATGGCGTGAGTAGGATATACTTACGCTTTTTTTTATAACTAAGGAAATTTTAAAAAAAGATTAAAATTCAAATTTGATGGTCTCTATTACTTTGAAAATAGGATTTTCAACTATTCATAATTGGATTTATGGGAAAAAACTATTAGCAAAAATAACCGAATAAATGTTCGACTTTTTGCTTGGCAAATCGAACAAAACATTGTATAGTAATAATAGTTTCATTGAATAAAGGAGGAAAAATAGTGAGTGATCGTCAAGCGGCCTTAGAAATGGCACTGAAGCAGATAGAGAAACAGTTTGGTAAGGGCTCAATCATGAAGCTTGGAGAACAAACTGATCGTAGAATTTCCACTATATCTAGTGGATCACTAGCAGTAGACGTAGCATTAGGTGTTGGAGGATATCCAAGAGGACGGATAATTGAAATATATGGACCAGAAAGCTCTGGTAAAACCACAGTGGCACTTCATGCAATTGCTGAGGTACAAAAAACTGGTGGACAAGCAGCGTTTATTGACGCAGAACATGCGCTTGATCCAGCATATGCACAAAAATTAGGTGTAAACATTGATGAACTATTATTATCTCAGCCAGACACTGGTGAACAAGCATTAGAAATAGCTGAAGCATTAGTGCGAAGTGGCGCAGTGGATATTTTAGTAGTTGACTCTGTTGCAGCACTTGTTCCAAAAGCGGAAATTGAAGGTGAAATGGGCGACTCCCATATGGGGCTACAAGCCCGCTTAATGTCACAAGCATTACGTAAACTTTCAGGTGCAATCAATAAATCAAATACAATTGCAATTTTCATTAACCAGGTCCGTGAAAAAATTGGGGTAATGTTCGGAAACCCAGAAACAACTCCAGGTGGACGTGCCCTTAAATTCTATTCTTCTGTAAGACTAGAGGTTCGTCGTGCGGAACAATTAAAACAAGGCAATGAACTTGTTGGTAATAGAACAAAAGTGAAGGTTGTTAAGAATAAAGTAGCACCACCATTTAAAACAGCTGAAGTAGACATTATGTACGGAGAAGGAATTTCAATTGAGGGCGAAATCATTGATATCGGCTCGGAACTTGATATCGTCCAAAAGAGCGGTTCTTGGTATTCTTACAAGGATGAGAGAGTTGGTCAGGGTCGTGAAAATGCTAAACAATTCTTAAAAGAAAACCCTGATGTACGTGCTGAAATCCTTCAGCAAATTAGAAATCATTATGGCCTTGATGGTGTTGTAGTAGCGCCTTCAGACGAAGAGCAAGAAGAATTTAATTTAGAAGACTAATGAAGATAGAGACACAGAAATTGTGTCTCTTTATTAATTTTCCATAAAGTTATTTTTTTCCACTTATAAAAATCCTCCTGCCCCCTCAAAACCATAATAATAACCATTCAACTAAAGAAAATTTCCATTTTCATGTAACTCTATTTCTGACAGCCCTTGACAATAAAAATTCACACATTTACAATTAAAATGTATATTTTACATTTTGTTAGAATTAAAACGTTAGAAGCAAAACTCGGTTTGAGCTTTTGCTATTCAGACCCGGAGTAGTTCAGCTGCTATCGGATCGTAACCTAAGACTCTGATTAGCTTAAAAAGCCTTTGCGCTGTATATTGCAAAAATGTACATGCCGACATTTTGATCTAGCAAGAAAAAGTTCATAGCAAGAGGAGGTGAAGAAGATGGATCCCATTTCTATAATCATCTCCACTTTGATTGGCCTAATCGTCGGTGCGATTGTTGGCTTTTATGTTCGTAAATCAATTGCCGAAACTAAAATTGCAGGTGCAAAAGGTGTTGCCGAACAAATTATTGAAGATGCAAATAGAGAAGCAGATTCATTAAAGAAGGAAGCACTGTTAGAGGCAAAGGATGAAATTCACAAACTTCGTACAGAGGCAGAAAAAGAAATCCGTGATCGAAGAAACGAACTACAAAAACAAGAAAATCGTTTAATGCAAAAAGAAGAGAACCTTGATCGCAAGGATGAAACATTAGATAAACGTGAATCCATGTTAGAAAAGAAAGAGGATTCTCTCGCTCAAAGACAACAGCATATTGAAGAGATGGAAAGCAAAGTGGAAGAGATGGTACACAAACAACAAACTGAACTAGAGCGAATTTCTAGCTTAACACGTGAAGAAGCAAAGCAAATCATCCTTGAGCGAATTGAAAATGAACTTTCCCATGATGTTGCAATGATGGTGAAAGAAGCAGAAAATCGTGCAAAGGAAGAATCTGATAAAAAGGCAAAAGAAATACTTTCACTTGCTATTCAAAGATGTGCCGCTGATCATGTCGCAGAAACTACAGTATCTGTAGTTAATTTGCCTAATGATGAGATGAAAGGTCGTATTATTGGTAGAGAAGGACGAAACATCCGTACACTTGAAACATTAACGGGTATTGACCTTATTATTGATGATACACCTGAGGCTGTTATTTTATCTGGCTTTGATCCAATTCGCCGTGAGACAGCGAGAATCGCCCTTGAAAAACTAGTTCAAGACGGTCGTATTCACCCAGCACGTATTGAAGAGATGGTTGATAAATCAAGACGTGAAGTGGATGAATATATTCGTGAAGTGGGTGAACAAACAACCTTCGAGGTTGGTGTTCATGGACTCCATCCAGATTTAATTAAGATTTTAGGTCGCTTAAAGTATCGTACAAGCTATGGCCAAAACGTCTTAAAGCATTCAATGGAAGTATCTTTCTTAGCAGGCTTAATGGCTGCTGAGTTAGGTGAAGATGAAACACTTGCTCGTCGTGCTGGACTCTTACATGATATCGGTAAAGCTATCGACCATGAAGTGGAAGGTAGTCATGTTGAAATCGGTGTAGAATTAGCTACGAAATATAAAGAGCATCCAATTGTAATCAACAGTATTGCTTCCCACCATGGTGATACAGAACCAACATCGATAATTGCTGTATTGGTTGCAGCAGCTGATGCTTTATCTGCTGCACGACCTGGTGCTAGAAGTGAGACACTTGAAAACTATATACGCCGACTTGAAAAGCTCGAGGAAATTTCTGAATCCTATGATGGTGTTGAAAAATCCTTCGCAATCCAAGCTGGACGTGAGGTTCGAATTATCGTTAAACCTGATGCAATCGATGACTTAAACGCCCATCGATTAGCCCGAGATATCCGTAAACGAATCGAAGAAGAGTTGGATTATCCGGGTCATATCAAGGTAACCGTCATTCGTGAAACAAGAGCGGTCGAATACGCAAAATAAAGTGGTCATTAGACCACTTTATTTTTTTGCATAAAATTATCCCATGACTGACAAACTCACTAAAACTGTCCTTTGACATTGCGATTTTTCGCTTTTTGTGCTTCAATTTTTATGAAAGGGGCTTTTATATTGAAGATTTTATTTATAGGTGATGTAGTCGGTTCACCAGGAAGAGAAATGATTCGAGAATATCTTCCAAAACTAAAGGCAAAATTCCATCCGACACTGACAATTGTGAATGGAGAAAATGCAGCATCAGGTAGAGGGATCACCAAGAAAATATATAACCAATTTCTCGAGAACGGCGCCCAAGCAATTACCTTAGGTAATCATACATGGGACAACAAAGACATTTTCGAGTTTATTGATACTGCAAAAAACATGATACGTCCGGCAAATTTCCCTGAGGGAACACCGGGTCAAGGTATCATGTATAGTAAAGTCAATGGACAAGAGGTTGCGATTATAAACTTGCAAGGGCGGACATTTCTTCCAGCCATTGACGATCCATTTAAAAAGTGCGATGAATTAATTGAGCAAGCAAAAAAGAAAACATCTATTATTTTTGTTGACTTTCATGCGGAAGCCACGAGTGAGAAAATTGCAATGGGCTGGTATCTCGACGGACGAGTGACAGCAGTTGTTGGAACACATACACATGTACAAACAGCCGACAACCGTGTTTTACCAAAAGGTACAGCATTTATTACAGATGTTGGTATGACAGGGCCATACGATGGCATTTTAGGTATGGACAAAGAGGCTGTCATTCATAGATTTAAAACGGCATTACCTGTTCGCTTTGAGGTTGTTGAAGGAAGAACCCAATTAAATGGAGTTCTCGTAGATGTAGATCCTAAAAGTGGTAAGGCAAAAGGGATTAAGCGAATCCTCATCAATGATGACCATCCATTTTTCGACTGAAATTTTAACCAAGATATCCATTGAATATCTTGGTTTTTTTCATAATTTGAACAAGTTTTTGAATTTTTAGAAAAAACTTATAAACAAGCAGGAATACTGGTAGTTTCTAGTGAATATAGTAGTTATGGGATCATTATTCGTTGTTCAACAAGAGACTCGGTTATCCCTGGTTGAATAAGGATAGCCTCTGGTAGATTATACGATCATTAGAGATATAATTATAGGATGTAAATTTATCAGTCGTTATTAGTTTGTATGGTTCTACCGATCACTCAGGGAAACATTGTAAAGAACAAGGAGGAAAGTAGAAATGGAAATATTAAAAGTTTCAGCAAAATCTAATCCAAATTCTGTAGCTGGTGCGCTTGCGGGTGTATTGCGTGAAAGAGGAGCTGCAGAAATCCAGGCGATTGGTGCAGGTGCATTAAATCAGGCAGTGAAAGCAGTAGCGATAGCTAGAGGGTTTGTGGCACCGAGTGGAGTGGACCTAATCTGTATTCCGGCATTTACTGATATTCTAATTGATGGTGAAGAAAGAACTGCTATAAAATTAATCGTTGAACCACGATAAAATCAAATTTCCTTTTATATAACATGGTCAAGTGACGGGTAGAAACCTGTTTGTCCACTGAGACAAACAGGTATTTTTGTGTAAAATAAAAAGAAAAGGGAGCTGATCCATTTGAAAATATTTGATGCCCATTCAGATGTTTTGTATAAAATGTGGATGGATCCGACTATTGATTTTGCGGACTCACCAAAATTGCATATTACCTACAATCAATTACGGGCTTCGGGAAGCAAGGTGCAATGCTTTGCGATCTATATACCTGAAGGGGTAGGGCCAGAAAGTCGATTTGAAGTGGCATTAGAGATGGTAGAAATTTTTTACTCGAAAGTAATTGCCCCTTCTCCATTATTAAAGGTGGTACGAACTAAAGCAGATATCTTAGCATTAGAAGCCAATGAAATAGGTGCCTTCTTAACTCTAGAAGGATGTGATGCCATTGATCAAAGTATAGCCAAGCTTCAAACGTTATTAAGGCTTGGTGTTTCCTCAGTGGGGTTAACATGGAATAATGCAAATTTTGTTGCTGATGGCATAGGAGAACCTCGAGGAGCGGGACTATCCAGCTTTGGGAAACAGGTTGTAAAGGAGCACAATAAGGCATCTATATGGACAGACGTTTCTCATTTATCGATAAAAGGATTCTGGGATGTCATGGAGGTAGCGGACTATCCGATAGCATCTCACTCAAATGCAATTACTATTTGCAAGCATCGACGAAATCTACAAGATGATCAAATTCGCGCGCTCATTCAAAAAAAAGGTATGATTGGAATTACATTTGTCCCCCAATTTTTAAGCAATCATGACAGTGCATCAATCGATGATGTATTAAAACATCTCGACTATATTTGTTCACTCGGTGGCGAAAACCATGTTGGGTTTGGATCTGATTTTGATGGTATCACCGAAACCACAACCGGACTTGAAAATTTCGCTGGGTACGATAGACTTGTAAATCACTTGCTAAAACACTACTCAGAAAGTCAGGTTAAAAAATTTCTGTTTGATAATTTTGTTTCGAACTTACCTATGTAAATAACCCGAATTTAATGGGAATGCAATGAAATTAATTGAAAAATAAAAAAATATGCACTTTTCTCCATAATTTGCTTACGAAGGGTTGCTTTTTTTCGTTGATAGGTCTAGAATGAAAGCGTTTAGTACATATCCAACGGTTACATTTGGACAGTTTTTTTGCACTTCATTTTTGGTGATTTTCTGCCATCTTTGTTGTTTAAAAAAGTCCTTTTTCTAACCGCGAGAATTTACATAAACATATCCAGCAAAGTTGGAAGTGCTATACACCAAAAACTAAAAAAATCTTATATAGAACGTATTCCAAAGGGGTGTAAGTCATGATCAATCAACTTTCGTGGAAAGTTGGCGGACAGCAAGGGGAAGGAATAGAGAGTACAGGGGAAATCTTTTCCATAGCTTTAAATCGTTTAGGCTACTATTTATACGGTTATCGCCACTTTTCATCACGTATTAAAGGTGGACATACGAATAACAAAATCCGAGTAAGTACAACCAATGTTCGTTCAATTTCAGATGATCTTGATATTTTAGTAGCTTTTGACCAGGAAACAATTGATTTTAATTTTCATGAGTTAAGAGATGGAGGAGTAGTGTTGGCGGATGCTAAGTTCGGACCAACTATTCCAGAGAACACAAATGTTCATTTGTATTCTGTTCCTTTTACTCAAATTGCAACTGAACTTGGAACGTCCCTGATGAAAAACATGGTTGCAATTGGTGCAACTAGCTCATTGTTAGACCTTGATTTAAGTGTATATCTAGATGTAGTTGAAGAAATATTTGGTCGAAAAGGTCAGCAGGTTGTTGAAAAGAATATGGAAGCAATCAAGGCTGGTAGTGAATTCTTACAGAATCAACTAAGCGAAGATGTAAAAATGAAGCTAGAAAAGGCTGATGGGAAGCAACGTATGTTCATGATTGGTAATGACGCTATTGCATTGGGCGCTCTAGCAGGTGGTGCAAGATTTATGCCTGCATACCCTATAACCCCGGCTTCTGAAATTATGGAATACTTAATTAGTAAACTACCTGATTTTGGTGGAACAGTTATTCAAACCGAAGACGAAATTGCTGCATGTACAATGGCAATTGGCTCTAATTATGCAGGTGTTCGTGCATTTACTGCTTCGGCTGGACCTGGATTATCATTAATGATGGAATCAATCGGATTATCAGGTATCACTGAAACTCCGCTTGTTATTATCGATACACAGCGTGGAGGCCCAAGTACTGGTCTTCCAACTAAGCAAGAACAATCAGATTTAATGGCCATGATCTACGGTACTCACGGAGAAATCCCTAAGATCGTAATGGCTCCAAGTACAGTTCAGGAAGCTTTTTATGACATAATCGAAGCATTTAACTTGGCAGAAGAATATCAGTGTCCCGTTATTTTTCTAACCGATTTACAGCTTTCACTTGGTAAACAGACGGTTGAACCACTCGATTATTCTAAAATAGAAATCAGACGTGGTAATCTAATTCTTGATGATGAATTGCCAGAATTAGAGAACAAAGAATACTTTAAACGTTATGAAGTGACGGATAATGGAGTATCTCCACGTGTAGTTCCAGGCGTGAAAAATGGAATCCACCATGTTACTGGTGTTGAACATAATGAACAAGGTAAGCCATCTGAGGTTGCAAGTAATCGTAAAGCTCAAATGGAAAAACGCCTTAAGAAGATTAAAAACATTCAATTCAAGACTCCTGTTCATAAAAATGTGAAGCATGACGATGCGGACCTTTTAGTTGTTGGTTTTAACTCCACTCGCGGTGTTATTGAGGAAGCAATGACTCGACTTGAGAATGACGGAATAAAAGTGAACCATGCACAAGTTCGTTTAATTCACCCATTCCCAACTGACGAAATTTTACCGTTAGTTCAATCAGCTAAAAAAGTATTAGTGGTTGAAAATAACGCTACAGGTCAGCTCGCAAACATTATGAAGATGAATGTAGGACATGCAGACAAGATTACTAATTTCTTAAAGTATGATGGTAATCCGTTCCTACCTCATGAAGTTCACACAAAATGTAAGGAGTTGTTCTAATATGGCAACATTTAAAGATTTTCGTAATAATGTAAAACCTAACTGGTGTCCAGGATGTGGAGACTTCTCCGTACAAGCTGCCATTCAACGTGCGGCTGCAAATGTTGGACTTGAGCCGGAGCAACTAGCAGTTATTTCAGGGATTGGCTGTTCTGGACGTATTTCTGGATATATCAATGCCTACGGATTGCACGGAATTCATGGACGTTCATTGCCAATTGCGCAAGGGGTCAAAATGGCTAATCGTGATTTAACCGTTATTGCTTCTGGTGGAGACGGTGATGGATATGCCATTGGGATGAGCCACACCATCCATGCTATTCGTCGTAATATTGACATCACCTACATTGTGATGGATAACCAAATTTATGGTTTAACAAAAGGCCAAACTTCACCAAGAAGTGAAATGGGCTTTAAAACAAAAAGTACACCACTAGGCTCTATCGAGTCTGCACTTTCCGTAATGGAAATGGCTTTAACTGCTGGGGCAACATTTGTTGCACAAAGCTTTTCAACAGACCTAAAAGATTTAACCGCACTTATTGAAGCTGGAATCAAACATAAAGGGTTTTCTTTAATTAATGTATTTAGCCCATGTGTTACGTACAATAAAGTGAACACATATGACTGGTTCAAAGAAAATCTTACAAAATTAGCAGATGTTGAAGGTTATGACCCATCTGATCGTTCGGTGGCCATGCAGACATTAATGAAGCATAATAGTCTTGTTACAGGGCTAATCTATCAAAATACAGAAAAGCCTTCATATCAAGAACTTGTACATGGATATAACGAAACACCACTTGTACACGCTGATTTGAATCTGGATGAAGAAAAGTTTAATAAGTTAGTTGCAGAATTTATGTAATATGAACAAAACCCTACTAAAGATTTTTCTCTAAGTAGGGTTTTTGTTATACCTTTACTCACTGTTTTTTGAATGATAAAATAGGCATGTATGTCTTCGTTGTTAAAATTGTACAAATTTCTACATTTTCTATGGTTTTATTGTATTAATACTTGTTAAACCTTATACTAGTTAAATGTGTAGGTTTATAGCGTTAAAGATTGTTATAACTTTTTAACAGATTGTTTTGTAAAAAGGAAGGAGATACCACATGAACGAAAAACAACGACTTGAAAGTACTCAAGTAAAACCTGCGGACAAAAAATCCGAAAAGGATTACAGTAAGTATTTTCAATCCGTTTATCAACCACCTTCATTAAAAGATGCGAAAAAACGTGGTAAAGAACAAGTCAATTATTTAAAAGAATTTTCGATTCCTGAGGATATGAAAGATGCTGGAAAAGGAAAACGCTTTTTAATCCGTACCTATGGCTGCCAAATGAATGAGCATGATACAGAAGTAATGGCTGGTATTTTTATCGAGATGGGCTATGAGCCTACTGAAAATACCGAGGATGCTGACATCATTTTACTTAATACTTGTGCGATTCGTGAAAACGCAGAAAATAAAGTTTTTGGTGAAATCGGTCACCTTAAACCATTAAAACTTGAAAAACCAGATCTTTTAATCGGTGTTTGCGGATGTATGTCCCAAGAGGAATCAGTAGTTAATAAAATTCTTGAAAAACATCAATTTATTGATATGATTTTTGGTACTCACAATATTCACCGCCTTCCTCACATCGTAAAAGAAGCAATGTTTAGTAAAGAGATGGTTGTTGAAGTATGGTCAAAAGAAGGGGACATCATTGAAAACCTTCCAAAAGTACGTAAGGGAAATATCAAGGGTTGGGTCAACATTATGTACGGCTGCGATAAATTCTGTACATACTGTATCGTGCCTTATACACGCGGTAAGGAACGTAGCCGTCGTCCAGAGGATATTATTGAAGAAGTACGTCATTTAGCAAGACAAGGTTACCAAGAGATTACCTTACTTGGCCAAAATGTAAATGCATACGGTAAGGACTTCACAGATATTAAATATGGTTTAGGTGACTTAATGGACGAGTTACGTAAGATTGACATCCCACGTATTCGTTTCACAACAAGTCATCCACGTGATTTCGATGACCATTTAATTGAAGTACTTGCGAAAGGTGGAAACCTTATGGAGCACATCCACCTACCTGTACAATCTGGCAGCTCTCAAGTACTAAAATTAATGTCTCGTAAATATACGAGAGAATCGTATTTAGAATTAGTTCACAAAATGAAGGAACAAATTCCGAATGCTTCATTTACGACAGATATAATAGTTGGTTTCCCAAATGAAACGGACGAACAATTCGAAGAAACTCTTTCCTTATATAAAGAAGTCGAATTCGATTCAGCATATACCTTCATTTATTCACCACGTGAAGGAACACCAGCTGCAAAAATGGTAGATAACATACCAATGGAAGTGAAGAAAGAAAGGCTTCAGCGTCTAAATGCACTTGTAAATGAGATTTCTGCAAAGAAAAATCTTGCATACCAAGATCAAATCGTTGAAGTGCTTGTTGAAGGTGAAAGTAAAAACAATCCGGATGTTTTAGCTGGATATACGAGTAAAAATAAATTGGTTAACTTTAAAGGTCCAAAATCAGCAATTGGTAAAATTGTAAAAGTGAAAATTATAAAAGCAAAAACTTGGTCATTAGATGGGGAAATGATCGAAGAAGTGGTAGAGGTGAACTAAAATGGCACAATACACAAAAGAACAAATCGTTGAACGTGCAACAGAGCTTGCAAAGATGATTGCAGAAACAGATGAAGTAGATTTCTTTAAGCGTGCAGAAGCACAAATTAACCAGAACAAAAAAGTTCAAGAAATTATTGAAACAATTAAAAGCTTGCAAAAACAAGCAGTAAATTTCCAACACTATGGTAAGTCTGAAGCATTAAAGCAGGTTGAAGAAAAAATTGATAATCTCCAAGCTGAGCTTGATAGCATCCCAGTTGTAGAAGAATTCAAAAACTCACAAGTGGAAGTAAACGATCTTCTACAGCTTGTGGCACATACTATTTCAAACAATGTAACAAATGAAATTATCACATCTACTGGTGGAGATTTATTAGCAGGTGAAACGGGTTCAAAAGTGAATAACAATAGTGGCTGTGGTTGTCACTAAAAAAACGGCAAAGGCTTAAAGCTTTTGCCGTTTTTTTAGTTTGATTCCTCCTAGTTATTATTTTTGCTTGTACAGCTTTTAAAAAATGGTACATAAATGGGCGAACGCGCATACAATGAACTATACGGTAATCGTAAGGTTGATGTATAAAAAGAAGGACATTGCGTTTTTTTAGTACTTACTTTAAAAGTTTATTCAACTTTTTCCATGTCTCACAGAAAAATATTGAAGTGACAAGCAAAAAGTTTTGAAAAAGAAATCAGTCTTTATCACACTAGTCAAATGTCCCGCATAGGATGAATTGAAGATTGATTGAGGAGGGTTTGTTCGAATGTCTGAATACAGAGAGATTATTACAAAAGCTGTTGTAGGTAAAGGACGTAAGTTTTCACAGTCTACTTATACAATTTCTCCACCACACCACCCATCCAACATTTTAGGGTGCTGGATCATTAACCACCGTTATGAAGCGGAGAAAAAAGGGAATACGGTAGAAGTAACTGGCACATTCGATGTCAATTCGTGGTATTCATTTGGTAACAATACAAAAACAGAGGTCGTTACCGAAACACTTTCATACAAGGATTGCATCAAACTTAAGTATAGAGATGAGAATTTCTTAGGCGATAGCTGTGACGTGATCGTTGAAGTGCTGCAACAGCCAAACTGCTTAGAATGCACAATTTCTCCAAACGGAAACAAAATTCTTGTTGAGGTAGAAAGAGAGCTTCTTGCAGAAGTTATTGGTGAAACAAAGGTATGTGTCCACGTTAATCCGGATGGATGCTATGACGATTTTAAAGATTGGGATGTAGACGACGAAGAATTTGAGGATTTAAATCCTGACTTCTTAGTTGGAGATTTAGAAGAATAATTGAAACTAGGAGGCACGACTTCCTAGTTTTTTTTCATTTTATCCCGCATTAACTGGCAGTAAGCCCCCCTAACGGAGGATTAACTGCCATTAAAAGCCCGATTGGTTCAACTAACATTAAGTGGGGGATGAAGAAAACACCCACTTAATGAAGTTTCACTTTATGGAAGACAAGTCTCCCCATCCAATTTTCAAATTTATGATATAATATCATCAGAATTAAAGTTGTTGGGGGATTATTAAATGGCAGAGTATACGCCGATGATAAAGCAATATTTAGCGATAAAGGCAGATTATCAGGATGCCTTTTTATTTTTTCGACTTGGAGATTTTTACGAAATGTTTTTTGAGGATGCAATAAATGCATCACAGATTTTAGAAATAACCTTAACGGCTAGAGATGGTGGTGTTAATGAAAAAATCCCAATGTGTGGGGTCCCTTATCACTCTGCAGCAGGTTATATTGAGCAATTAGTGAATCAAGGACATAAGGTCGCAATTTGTGAGCAAACGGAAGATCCGAAGCAGGCAAAAGGTGTCGTTAAGCGAGAGGTTATTCAATTAGTCACACCTGGAACTGTAATGGAAGGAAAAAACCTTTTAGATAAAGAAAATAATTTTTTAGCATCTGTTACAAATTTTTCCGATGGTCATTTTGGCTTTGCATTAACAGACTTATCAACTGGCGAAAATAGAGTTTCATTATTATCTTCTCATTTTGAAGATGTAATCGGAGAAATTTATGCCAATGGTGTAAAAGAGGTAGTTGTTTCATCTGATTTTGATGAAAATTATAAAAAAGTGATGATGGAACGCTGTCACGTTACGATTTCGCATGAAGATAATGTTGAGGTGGCTGATCATTTACAACAGCTTGCGAACGGTCTTGAGAATGAAAAGTTAATTATCACCTTTGGCCGACTATTAAATTATTTAATCAAAACACAAAAACGATCACTGGATCATTTACAACAGATTCAAGTTTATTATACTAATCAATTTATGAAAATTGACTTATATTCTAAGCGGAACCTGGAGTTAACTGAAACGATTCGGAGTAAAGGGAAGAAAGGTTCTTTACTGTGGCTTTTAGATCAAACCGTTACAGCGATGGGTGGACGCTTGTTAAAACAATGGATTGACAGACCATTATTAAATAAGAATGAAATTGAAGCCCGATTAAATATGGTCCAAACCTTTATTGATCAATATTTCGAACGGCTCGAATTAAGGGATTTATTAAAGGAAGTCTATGACCTCGAGCGTCTTGCTGGACGAGTAGCCTATGGAAATGTCAATGCCAGAGACCTGTTACAGCTAAAAAAATCACTTGCACAGGTTCCGGGAATATACCATCTTATGACCCGGTTACAGCATCCATATGCAGACAATCTTAGAAAGGAAATGGAGCTTTGTGAATCGCTCACAGAACTTTTACAGCGCTCTATTAAGGATTCCCCTCCTATGACTATTAAAGAAGGGGATATTATCAAGGATGGTTTCAACGCCACTCTCGACCAATATCGTGATGCAAGCCGAAATGGGAAAACGTGGATTGCGTCCTTAGAAAAACAGGAACGTGAGAAAACCGGAATTAAGTCCTTAAAAATAGGATATAATCGTGTATTTGGCTATTATATTGAAGTGACGAAGGCAAACTTACAGCTTTTACCGGAGGGTATGTACGAAAGGAAACAAACATTAACAAATGCGGAACGTTTTATCACGCCTGAGCTTAAAGAAAAAGAAACCTTAATTCTAGAAGCTGAGGAAAAGATTGTTCAATTGGAATATGATCTTTTCCTTGATATTCGTGAACAAGTGAAGAGCTATATTCCAAGGCTTCAGTCTTTAGCAAAAGTCATTAGTGAACTTGATGTCCTGCAGTGCTTTGCAACAATTAGTGAGGAACGCCATTACTGTATGCCTCATTTTTCGGAAGGACAGCTTTTTATTAAGGATGGACGTCATCCAGTTGTGGAGAAAGTGATGCAAGCGCAGGAATATGTACCAAACGATTGTATAATGGATTATGGCCGTTCATTATTACTTATCACAGGACCAAATATGTCTGGGAAATCAACCTACATGCGACAAATAGCTCTTACTGCTATATTGGCCCAAATTGGTTGCTTTGTTCCAGCAAGTGAAGCCGTCTTACCAATTTATGATCAGGTATTTACAAGAATTGGAGCTGCGGATGATTTAATTTCTGGTCAAAGCACATTCATGGTTGAAATGCTTGAGGCAAAAAATGCGATCGTTCATGCAACATCTAAGAGTTTATTATTATTTGATGAAATTGGACGGGGTACATCCACCTATGATGGGATGGCTTTAGCACAAGCAATTATTGAGTATATTCATCAAAATATTGGGGCTCATACCCTATTTTCTACACATTATCATGAGTTAACAGAATTGGAAGTGAGCCTTGAAAATCTAGTAAATGTTCATGTCAGTGCAATTGAGGAAAATGATAATGTTGTGTTTCTTCATAAAATTAAAGAAGGTGCTGCAGATAAAAGTTATGGGATTCACGTTGCGAAACTCGCGGAACTTCCAGATAACTTAATTGAGCGTGCAAAAGAAATTTTGAGTCAGCTCGAACAAGGTGAAAAGCAAGTCACGGCCACTAGGGAAGATTCTATTGACCTTTTGACTAATCAACAACTTTCATTTTTTGAGGAAACTAAGGCTACCTATCAAAAAGAAGAAAAGGCAGTATCTTCGAAAGAAAAGGATGTATTAAAGTCGATTAGAGAAATGGACATTTTAGGACTTACACCATTAGAAGCCATTAACCAATTATACGAAATTCAAAAACAATTAAAAGCATAAAAATTAATGTTTGAAATACGAAACATATCATTTGATGATTTTTTTAAGATTCACTAAGAAATTGGGGTGAAGGCATGGGGAAAATAATCCAACTAGACGACCTTCTTTCAAATAAAATAGCAGCAGGGGAAGTGGTCGAACGACCTGCCTCTGTTGTGAAGGAATTAGTCGAGAATGCCATTGACGCAAATAGCACAATAATCGAAATTGAAATTGAAGAAGCGGGCCTTTCCAAAATTCGAATTATAGACAATGGAGACGGGATGGATAGTGAGGATTGTGTAAATGCCTTTCATCGTCATGCAACGAGTAAAATAAAGGACGAAAATGATCTATTTCGAATCCGGACGTTAGGTTTTAGAGGAGAGGCACTCCCGAGTATCGCATCGGTATCGGAACTTGAAATGAAGACAAGCACCGGGGACCATTCAGGCACTCATATTTTAATTAAGGGTGGTCAGTTTGTAGAGAAAAAAGCAACAAATAGTCGTAAGGGTACGGATATTACAGTTTCCAATCTCTTCTTTAACACTCCAGCACGCTTGAAATATTTAAAAACGGTTCATACTGAATTGGGAAATCTTACTGATGCGGTAAACAGAATCGCTCTTGCGCATCCAGACATTTCATTTCGTTTGCTTCATAATGGGAAACGACTATTATATACAAGTGGAAATGGAGACGTAAGGCAGGTTCTTGCTGCTATCTATGGTTTAGGAATCGCAAAACAAATGGTACCCATCCACCTAGAATCCTTAGATTTTAAAGTGGAAGGTTTTGTATCCATGCCAGAGGTTACAAGGGCATCAAGAAACTATATCTCAACTATTATTAATGGTAGATATATCAGAAACTATCCATTAGTAAAAGCCATTCAACAAGGCTATCATACCCTTTTACCGATTGGAAGATTTCCAATTGTTTTGCTTGATATAATGATGGATCCCTTATTAGTGGATGTGAACGTCCATCCCGCAAAACTAGAAGTCAGAATTAGTAAAGAAGCAGAACTCAATCAATTAATTGACGAAGGAATTAAGGATGTTTTCAAGCATAAACAACTAATCCCGGATGCAGTAAACCCAAAGAAGAAAGAAGTAGAGAAATCAGAACAACAAGAATTTGTATTTCAGCATTCCATAAAATCGGAACCTCAGCAACAAACCTCTATCCCTAGATTTATAGAGTCGTTCCAAGAGGAACCGAGGAAAGAAGAATTTGTAACTGAAACGAAAACAATGGTAACCAATCCTTCATATGAAGAAAAATCATATGAAATGGAAAACGTAGTGATTGCAGAAAATCAGGATGCTACAAGTGATGGACTAGAAGAACATGAAGAGATAGATGTTACGAATACAAAAACTGTAAACTTGGAAGAACGGGTTCCGGTTATGTATCCCATCGGCCAAATGCATGGAACCTATATCCTTGCTCAAAATGAAAAAGGCTTATATATTATTGACCAGCATGCTGCTCAAGAGCGAATTAAATATGAATATTTCAGAGAAAAAGTTGGCGAAAACATTTCAGATCTTCAGGAATTGCTTCTGCCAATTACTCTGGAGTATTCAACAAATGAATGCATCATGATAAATGCACACAAACAAGACCTGGAGAAGGTTGGAATCTTCCTCGAACCGTTCGGTCATAACAGTTATATCGTCCGATCACATCCGCAATGGTTTCCAAAAGGGGATGAAAAAGAGGTCATCGAGGAAATTATTGAACAAGTGCTTAACGATAAGAAAATAGATATTAAGAAATTGAGAGAGGCAGCAGCCATTATGATGAGCTGTAAAGCATCTATTAAAGCAAACCATCATTTACGGAATGATGAAATTTTCGCTTTGCTTGAAACTCTTCGTAAAACAAGTGATCCATTTACATGCCCGCATGGCCGACCCATCATCATACACCATTCGACCTATGAAATGGAGAAAATGTTTAAGCGTGTCATGTAAGGAACCTTTTAAAAAGGCAAAAACTCGCTAATTCGGCGAGTTTTTGCCATATATGTCGAAAGTTGTATAGAAGATTAGAAAAAAATGTTATTTTCTATGCCAATTTGGATATAATAATTTAGTATTCGTCTTATTATCTATGTTACGATAATAGTATGAATTGAAGTAAAGGTAGTGATTGATTGGAAGAAAAGAAAAAAGAAAAACTAGTTGTTCTAATTGGTCCAACCGCCGTTGGAAAGACAAAATTAAGTATCGAGCTTGCGAAGAAGCTAAATGCTGAGATTATTAGCGGAGACTCCATGCAAATTTATAAAGGTATGGATATCGGTACAGCTAAAATTAAAATGGATGAAATGGAAGGAATTCCACATCATCTTATTGATATTAAGGAACCTGATGAAAGTTTTTCGGTTGCAGAGTTTCAAATGGATGTAAGAAATTTAATATCGGAAATACATAGTCGTGGAAAATTACCGATGATTGTTGGAGGAACGGGGCTATATATTCAATCAGTCATTTATGATTATCAGTTTACAGATGATGCCTCAAATCCTGAGTATCGAAAAATTCTTGAACAACAAGTTGCTGAAGACGGAGTGGATTTTCTTTTTCAGGAGCTAAAAGTAGTAGATCCGGAGAGTGCTGAACGAATTCACCCAAATAATGTGAGAAGAGTTATTCGTGCCTTGGAAATTTTTAAAACCACTGGGAAAACGATGACGGAATATATGGAAGAACAGAAGGAAGAGCTGATATTTGATGTTGCCCTTGTTGGGTTAACAATGGAACGAAAGAAGTTGTATGAGCGAATTAACGAGCGGGTTGACTTGATGATAGAATCGGGGTTACTTGAAGAGGTTTCAAGTTTTCATTCTCAAGGGTTACGTGATTGCCAATCCATCCAAGCAATCGGCTATAAAGAACTTTACAATTATTTAGATGGGGCACTATCACTAGAAGAAGCAATCTCTCAATTAAAGCAAAATACCCGAAGATATGCGAAACGCCAATTGACTTGGTTTCGAAATAAAATGGATGTAAAATGGTTTGATATGACAGAGAAAAATGAGTTTGAAGAAAAATTTAATGAAATTTATAAATATATAGCAGGAAAGCTGGGAATTTAAGAGAATAGATAATAATAGGATTATTCGTATTGTCCGAAAAAAGGGCAATGATAGAACCAGCATATTTTGTGCCGAAGATATAGAGGAGGACATGTTCATGAAACAAGCTGTTAATATTCAAGATCAAATTTTAAACACACTGCGTAAGGATGGGACTTTTGTAACTGTATTCTTATTAAATGGATACCAATTACGAGGATTAGTAAAAGGGTTCGATAATTTTACAGTTTTGTTAGAAACAGAAGGGAAGCAACAGCTTATCTATAAGCATGCGATTTCTACTTTTGCCCCACAAAAAAATATTAAACTTGAGCTTGAATAGCAAACGAAAAACAACCTTACTTTTAAAAGTAGGGTTGTTTTTTTCATCTTGTCTATTTTTTCTTCAAGATTTTAAAAACTCCTCATATACATATAGTGTTATGGAATATTTTCTGGGAAAGCGCAATCTTTGACAAAAAGCAAGGGCTTTTTGTAGCAAATTGTTGAAATAAAAGGAAAAAGGCAAACGTTCGAGGTCACAAGCCGTTCCGTCAAGAAGGTTAAAGAACAACCTTCTAGCCGGCCCGTCTTGTGCTTGTCGGACTTGCACAGGACAAGGAATGCTTCGTCAGCATAATCATCGCACGAAGAAAATGCAAAGCATTTTCGAGGATGTGCTGACATCGACGTTTGCCACAGGACGTGGCAGTATTTAGTCGATGTTCCGCTTAAATGCGCTTGCACTTTTGATTTTTCCTTGGGCTTTTGTCACGAAATGAACCCAACAACGTATAATGTACACAAAATGAGAGGTGAGAGCTCTTGGATCAACCAATTACAATGAAAAATAATGGACAAATAAATGTGGTTTTGAATGGTGAAAAAAAGAAATTAAAGGTACTGCATTCA
Organism: Bacillus sp. JJ1533; assembly: GCF_036965045.1. Lineage (NCBI taxonomy): Bacteria > Bacillati > Bacillota > Bacilli > Caryophanales > Bacillaceae > Bacillus > Bacillus sp. JJ1533. Next base: position 332,724 of record NZ_JBALOV010000035.1, read on the forward strand.
ACGTCAAAGGAAGCTATTTCAGAGAAAATCCAAACGAAACATGCGGCTCTTAAAGAAATAGAGGAAGAAATGAGTGCTCTTGTTGGTATGGATGAAATGAAGAAGATGGTTAAAGAAATCTATGCATGGATTTATATTAATAAAAAACGTGAAGAACAAGGGCTAAAGGTAGGAAAGCAAGCGCTGCACATGATGTTTAAGGGAAATCCTGGTACAGGTAAGACCACGGTCGCCCGCTTACTTGGAAAATTATTTTTACAAATGAATGTTCTTTCAAAAGGGCATCTGATTGAAGCGGAAAGAGCGGATCTTGTCGGGGAATACATTGGTCATACTGCACAAAAAACAAGAGATTTAATTAAAAAGGCAATTGGCGGTATATTATTTATTGATGAAGCTTATTCATTGGCTAGAGGTGGAGAAAAGGATTTTGGTAAAGAAGCAATTGATACATTAGTGAAGCATATGGAGGATAAGCAACACGAATTTGTCTTAATTTTAGCTGGGTATTCAAAAGAAATGGAACACTTTCTCTCATTGAATCCGGGATTATATTCACGGTTTCCAATTGTTGTTGATTTTCCAGATTATACAGTCGATCAATTGATGGAAATCTCAGCAAAAATGATGGCTGAACGTGAATATAATTTTAGTCCTGAGGCAGAGCGAAAATTACGTGAACATTTACTTGCTGTTAAAATAGACTCTTACCCAGGTTCCTTTAGCAATGGTCGTTACGTCCGGAACGTGATTGAAAAATCAATACGTACGCAAGCGATGAGATTATTAATTGATGATACTTACAGTAAACAGGAGCTTCAAACAATCAGAACACAAGATTTAATTTTTAAAGAATAACCGTACCGCCTATTCAACTAGGCGGTTTTTTCGTCTCAGATTGGTGTAGTTTCAATAAATTTGATATGATAACTAAAGGAAAAAGACCATTCATGAAAGTAGGTAAATTGATTGGCGAACGAACATAAGAAAGAATTAGAAAAAGCCATACTCGTAGGATGTCAGACTCAAACCGAAGACGAAAACAGGTTTCAATATTCCCTTGAAGAATTGCAATCATTGACTAAAACAGCAAAGGGTCAGGTTATCATGACAGTGACCCAGAAGCGGGAACGTGTCCATCCAGCAACTTATATTGGGAAAGGAAAAGTAGAGGAACTTCTTCAGCTCTCAGAAGAATTAGAACCAGACGTCATTATTTTTAATGACGAATTATCACCTAGCCAGGTGAGGAATTTATCTTCCAAGCTCGAAGCAAGAGTGATTGACCGAACACAACTCATTCTTGATATATTTGCTTCAAGAGCGAATTCTAAAGAGGGAAAATTACAGGTCGAATTAGCACAACTTCAATACCTGTTACCACGTCTAACAGGTAAAGGGATTGAGTTATCTAGACTTGGAGGAGGAATTGGGACCAGGGGGCCCGGTGAAACCAAGCTTGAGACAGACAGACGACATATTCATAAGCGAATCGATGACATTAAAAATCAACTATCAGTCATTGTACAGCACCGCGAACGCTATCGTGAACGGAGAAAGAAAAACAATACATATCAAATCGCATTGGTAGGGTATACAAATGCCGGAAAATCAACTTTATTTAATCGATTGACTGAGGCAGATTCGTTTGAAGAGAACTTATTGTTTGCAACGCTTGACCCGATGACTCGTAAGATGATTCTTCCATGTGGACTAACCACTCTTTTAACTGATACTGTTGGGTTTATTCAAGACTTGCCAACATCCTTGATCGCTGCATTCCGTTCTACGTTAGAGGAAGTAAAGGAAGCAGATTTAATTGTCCATGTCGTTGATTCTTCAAATCCGGATTATTTTAATCATGAAAAAACAGTGCTAAAGCTTTTGGATGAATTAGGGGTAGAATCGATTCCTATCTTAACGCTTTACAATAAAAAAGATAAAGTCCACCCTGATTTTGTGCCGTCATCAACTTCGAAATCCGTTTTAGTTAGTGCGTTTGATGAAAATGATTTAGTGGTGATTAAAACAAAGGTGGAGGAATCCATGGTGGAGGAGATGGAAGAATACAAGGTGTCACTACCTAGCTCGGAAGGTAGAATATTAGCTCATTTGAAACAAGAAACGATCTTAAAAGAACTGCGTTACAATGAAGATTCGGAAAAATATGATTGCACAGGTTTTATTTTTCCTAGTCATTCTTTAATAGGACAACTTAGGGATTTTTATTCATAAAGGGGAAAACATCATGTTTACAGAATTAGATTATGGTAAACTAATTTCAGAATTAGTTGATGAAACAGAAGAACAGATCAAAGAAGTACATACAATGATTGAAAAAAATATTGATTATAATCAGTATCGAGTACTGAAAAGCTTTCAAAACAATCGAGTGAGTGATTCTCATTTTATACCATCAACAGGATATGGGTATGACGATATTGGACGAGATACACTTGAAGCAGTTTACGCCGACCTTTTCGGAGGGGAGGCTGCACTAGTCCGCCAACAAATTATTTCTGGGACACATGCAATCTCAATCGCACTCTTTGGAGTATTGCGTCCAAATGATGAATTACTTTATATTACTGGGAATCCATATGATACATTAGAAGAAATTGTGGGGATTCGTGGTTCAGGGAATGGGTCATTAAAGGAATTTCATATAGGCTATAACACGGTCGATTTAACAGCTGAAGGACGACCAGATTATGTAGCTATTAAAAATGCTATTAATAAAAATACAAAAATGATTGGCATCCAACGATCAAAAGGATATGCAACAAGACCATCCTTCACCATTGCTGAAATAAAAGAAATGATTGAATTTGTGAAGGAAATCAAACCTGATGTTGTCGTTTTTGTTGATAATTGCTATGGTGAATTTGTCGAGCGACAAGAGCCTTGTCATGTAGGGGCCGACCTAATTGCAGGTTCACTGATTAAAAACCCAGGAGGCGGACTTGCAAAAACAGGCGGCTATTTAGTTGGGAAGAAAGAACTTGTTGAGGCTTGCTCATACCGTATGACATCTCCAGGAATCGGAGCAGAGGCCGGAGCATCTCTTTATACACTTCAGGAAATGTATCAAGGGTTGTTTCTTTCTCCACATATTGTTGGACAAGCATTAAAAGGAGCTGTATTTACATCAGCTATTTTAGAAAAAGTCGGCCTGAAAACAGAGCCAAGCTGGGATAGTGAACGTACCGATTTAATTCAATCTGTTCAATTTGATGACAAGGATAGGATGGTTGCATTTTGTCAGGCTATCCAGTTCGCATCACCAATTAACTCCCATGTAACGCCATATCCAAGCTATATGCCCGGGTATGAGGATGATGTCATCATGGCTGCAGGGACATTTATTCAAGGTGCAAGCATCGAACTAACAGCGGACGGACCCACTCGTCCACCGTTTGTTGCATATGTACAAGGTGGTCTAACTTATTCACATGTAAAAATAGCTATTTGTTTAGCTTTAAATCAATTACTTTCAAAACAACTAATATCCATAAAAACAGAGGATTAATCCCTCTGTTTTTTATTAATTTCCATGTCAGAATATCTAACATGAACTTGACAGAATATCTAACATCATTTAAAATCAACTTATTCTTTGCAAAGGAGGCTCCCATATGAGTGATGAGATTCGACGTTCTATGCCACTCTTTCCGATAGGAATTGTTATGCAATTAACTGAATTATCTGCCCGACAAATCCGTTATTATGAGGAAAATGGGCTGATTTCTCCTGCAAGAACTGAAACAAATCGAAGACTCTATTCGTTTAATGACGTTGATCGATTACTTGAAATCAAAAGCTTGATCGAACAAAAAGTTAATCTCGCAGGAATTAAACAAATTTTCGCAGTTCAAAAACAACAACCAATCGTTGAAGAAAAACCTGTTGAGCCTGTGAAACATGAAATATCTAATTCTGAGTTGAGAAGATTGCTGAGAAATGAATTGCTTCAAGCAGGAAGATTTAAAAAGCAATCAGGTCCTCATCATAATGATATGTCGAGATTTTTTCATTAAGGATGAATATGTAACTAACTATACTTACAACAAGGTTTGGGGAGGAAAACTTAATGTCCAAATATACGAAAGATGATATTTTTCGTTTAGCAAATGAAGAGAATGTAAAATTTATACGTTTACAATTCACAGACATTCTTGGAACAATTAAAAATGTTGAAATTCCTGTAAGTCAATTAGAAAAAGCATTAAGTAATAAAATGATGTTTGATGGCTCTTCAATTGAAGGCTTTGTACGTATCGAAGAATCAGATATGTACCTATTCCCTGATTTAGATACCTGGGTCGTATTCCCATGGACTGCTGAAAAAGGGAAGGTTGCTCGTTTAATTTGTGATATCCATAATGCAGATGGTACGCCATTTGAGGGTGACCCGCGCAATAACTTAAAGAGAGTCTTAAGAGAAATGGAAGAGCTAGGATTTACAAATTTCAACCTCGGACCTGAACCTGAATTTTTCTTATTCAAATTAGATCAAAAAGGTGAACCTACGCTTGAGCTAAATGATAATGGAGGATACTTCGATTTAGCCCCAACCGACCTCGGTGAAAACTGCCGTCGTGATATCGTCCTGGAGCTTGAGGAAATGGGCTTTGAAATTGAAGCGTCTCACCATGAGGTAGCACCTGGTCAGCATGAGATTGATTTTAAATATGAAGATGCTCTTACAGCTTGTGATGAAATTCAAACATTTAAACTCGTTGTTAAAACCATTGCCCGCAAGCACGGATTACACGCAACGTTTATGCCAAAGCCATTGTTTGGTGTAGCTGGTTCAGGAATGCACTGTAACCTTTCATTATTTAAAGGTAATGAAAATGCATTTTTTGAACCGAATGCCGACCTTCAATTAAGTGATAACGCAAGACACTTTATTGCCGGTATTTTAAAACATGCACCTAATTTTACAGCTGTTACAAATCCAACAGTAAACTCATATAAACGCTTAGTACCTGGTTATGAAGCACCTTGTTATGTGGCTTGGTCAGCTCAAAATAGAAGTCCGCTTGTTCGTATCCCAGCTTCTCGTGGGCTAAGCACGCGTGTTGAAGTCCGTTCCGTCGACCCATCTGCAAATCCTTATATGGCAATGGCTGTATTATTAGCAGCTGGCTTAGATGGTATTAAGAACAAACTTACACCACCGGCACCTGTTGACAGAAATATTTATGTCATGAACGCAGAGGAGCGTAATGAAGCAGGAATTGTGGATTTACCACCAACTTTAGCACTGGCATTAGAAAAGTTAAAACAGGATGAAGTGTTAATTAATGCTCTAGGCGGACATCTGTTCGAACACTTTATCGAAGCGAAAGAGATTGAATGGGATATGTTCCGTACACAAGTGCACCCTTGGGAACGTGAGCAATATATGACGATGTATTAATAGAGATGAACCCTTGACACTATTGATGTTGAGGGTTTTTGTTGCTCGGAAATACAAAAAAGCCAGGTTAGTTAGTTAACCTGGTTAATTACACTTCGAATTAGTTTTATTCATTTAAATCATGTAAACCAGGACTATGTTCGTTAGGCATCTCCGGCATTTCTGGTATAGGATATCCCTGTGGTGGTGGTACAACTTGAAGAGTACCATCATTACGGCTTGGAGACTCCCCTTGAAATATCTGACCAATTAAAGTGTCATCCAATCTAAAATTAAATTGTGCATTATGAAATCCCATTTCAACATATTTACGGCACTCTGGATATTTATTAATATCATAGTTTGGCACCGGGAAAATTTTTGCCCAATCTACACCAAGAGTCTCTAATGCTTTTGCAAACGCATTTTGATGGGCATTATCTCTTACAATTAAGAAAGCTAGTGTTTCTCTAAAGGTTTTATTTGAACTCATCTCATATATCCGTGATTTTTGAAGAACACCTGTAGATTCTAAGACAAGATTATCTAATAAATCGCTTATTAAGTTGCCATGGCTGTATACATAGTTTCCATTCCAAGGATTACCCGCAGCGTCTACTGGCAATGAAGATTGTGCTCCCATAATAAAGTGATGCGGATTTGCATGTTTGATTGCTTCTTCAAGCGGTGCACCAGTCGCACCTTCGGAACCCACTGCATTTTCCCCTGCGCCATTTAGGAGTTGATTGATAGTAGTTTGAACTAGCTCGACATGACTAATTTCTTCTAGAAACACACCTCTTATTAAATCACGGTACTGTTTTTGGTTTCCGCGGAAGTTTGAACTTTGGAAAAAGAACTGCATCATCGTCCGCATTTCACCAAATCTTCCCCCCAAGGTTTCTTGTAAAACTTTGGCTGCAGATGGATCAGGCTTATCGGGGACAATAATATTAATCAAGTCTTCACGATAAAAGTACATGTATGGATTTACCCTCCTTTTTTGAATTCCTCCGTATATTACCCTTCCATCACTAGATTATTCTAAAATAGCAACTTTGAAAATTAAAGGTATAGTCCTATGGTAAAAGTTCATTAGGAGTTGCAATTCGTGGCTTGTATTATACATAAAGTAGGTAAATAACTTACTTGAACCTACGAGAATCTTCTACATAAAAAGGACCACTTCAAAAAGAAATGGTCCTTTAACTTATTAATGAATCGCACGATATACACCGATGACTTTACCTAGAATAGATACATTCTTTAAAATAATCGGTTCAAGCATTGAGTTTTCTGGCTGGAGGCGAATATGATCTTTTTCTTTAAAGAAACGCTTTACAGTTGCTTCATCTTCTTCTGTCATTGCCACAACAATATCCCCGTTGTTTGCTGCATGCTGTTGTCTAACAATGACATAGTCCCCATCAAGGATTCCAGCTTCAATCATACTATCACCCATAATTTCAAGCATAAAGATTTGGTCATCGTGGGCAGCAAAACGATCAGGTAATGGAAAATACTCCTCAATATTTTCAACTGCAGTGATTGGTTGACCTGCTGTAACCTTACCGATAACCGGAACATTGATAACATTAGCTGTTGGGATTGTATCATTTGTATCTACTTGTAAAATTTCAATTGCACGAGGCTTTGTCGGGTCTCTTCTGATTAATCCTTTGCTTTCAAGTCTAGATAAATGCCCATGGACTGTAGAGCTGGAAGCTAGCCCCACAGCCTCTCCAATTTCTCTTACTGAAGGTGGGTAGCCCTTATCTTTTACTTCCTGTTTAATGTAATTCAATATGTCCTGCTGTCGTTTTGAAAGCTTTGTTGTCATCTACGCTCATCCCCTTGCTTTTTTATTTTTTTATATGTATCTAATTCTCATTCTTCATTATGTTCGGTTATTTGGCTTTTGTGTTCGACAAATACCGAATTTGTTAAGTAGAGTATAGCATGTTTTAGTAGATTATACAAACATAAGTTCGAATTGTTGTTGACACAAAACATTTGTTCGATATATAATAAAAACAACAAATACGAACAAACATTCTGTATAGGAGTGGAAATGACATGTTTAAAAAATTACAAGGCGGATTCATCTATTATGTATTATTTGTTTTATTAAGTATGGGAATGGTTTTTATCACTGCAAGTTAAATGAAGGAAAGTGGAATACTTGTAAAAAATCTTTTCATCTAGTACTATGAACTATGATTTAGAAAAGATGATACAAGGAGAAATATTATGCTTTCAAAAGATAAACTTAATCGGATCAATGCTCTTGCAAAAAAAGCAAAGTCAGTTGGTCTTTCAGATAAAGAAAAAGAAGAACAACAAGAGCTAAGACAAGAGTATTTACGTGTTTTTAGAAGTTCAATGACAAATACATTACATTCCGTAACAGTGGTAGATCCAGAGGGAAATGATGTAACCCCTGAAAAATTAAAAGAGAGTAAACGGAAAAGATTGCATTAATAAAGAATACATAGACTTCTATGTATTCTTTTCTTTTTGTGCATACTACATAAGAACCGACTATCTTTTGAAAGGATGTTTTGTTTATGACACATTCAATTACTGACTTGTCGATAGCATCGATCCGAACACTTTCGATTGATGCAGTTGAAAAGGCTAATTCAGGACACCCAGGGATGCCAATGGGGGCAGCCCCAATGACGTATACTTTGTGGACCCGACATATGAGGCACAATCCGAAAAATCCGAATTGGTTTAACCGCGATCGCTTCGTTCTATCAGCGGGGCATGGATCGGCATTATTGTACAGTATGCTTCACTTATCTGGATATGACTTAACGATTGATGACTTAAAGCAATTTCGGCAATGGGGAAGCAAGACTCCTGGACATCCCGAATATGGTCATACTGCAGGTGTCGATGCAACAACAGGTCCACTCGGACAAGGTATCGCAATGGCCGTCGGAATGGCAATGGCCGAACGCCATTTAGCGGGTGTCTACAATAAAGACTCATTAGAGATTGTAAACCATTATACATACGCCATTTGTGGAGACGGTGACTTGATGGAGGGTGTTTCGGGTGAAGCATCATCACTAGCGGGGCACTTAAGATTAGGGCGTTTAATCGTTTTATATGATTCAAATGATATATCTCTCGATGGTGACCTTGACCAAGCGTTCTCGGAATCCATTGAACAAAGATACAAAGCTTATGGCTGGCAGTATCTACGTGTAGAGGATGGGAATGATGTTGATGCGATTGATAAAGCAATTGAGGAAGCAAAAGGAGATTTAAACCGTCCTACACTTATTGAGGTTCGCACAACTATTGGTTATGGTTCTCCGAATCGTGCAGGAAAATCAAAAGCACATGGTGAACCACTTGGCGCGGATGAATTAAAACTTACAAAAGAAGCGTATAATTGGACTTTTGAAAATGATTTTCATGTTCCAAGCGAGGTTTATGCTCATTTTGAGGAAACCGTGAAAAAGGCCGGTGAACAAAGTGAACAAGAATGGAACCAGCTGTTTAATCAATATAAAGAAGGCAATCCAGAGCTAGGAAAACAACTAGAAATGGCGATTGATTGCAGGCTCCCTGAAGGTTGGGAAAAAACGTTGCCAGTCTATGAGGTAGGTAAGAAGCTTGCAACACGAGCATCATCTGGTGAAACATTAAATGCAATTGCAAAGAGTGTGCCACAATTCTTTGGTGGTTCTGCTGATTTGGCAGGATCAAATAAAACGATGATTAATGGTTCTGCTGATTTTATGCCTAATGATTATAGTGGACGAAATATTTGGTTTGGGGTTCGTGAATTTGCTATGGGTGCAGCCTTAAACGGTATGGCTCTCCATGGCGGTCTTAAAGTATTCGGTGGAACATTCTTTGTATTCTCCGATTATTTACGACCAGCGATTAGGCTTGCTGCATTAATGAAAATACCAGTCACATATGTATTTACACATGACAGTATTGCAGTTGGTGAAGATGGTCCAACACATGAACCAGTTGAGCAATTACCAGCATTAAGAGCAATGCCAAACTTATCTGTGATAAGGCCAGCGGATGGCAATGAAACCGCGGCTGCATGGAGAACAGCTATTGAATCAAAAGATGTTCCGACTGCCCTTATTTTAACAAGACAGAACCTACCCACTCTAGAAGGAACAGCAGAAAAAGCGTATGAAGGAGTACAAAAAGGCGCATATGTGGTTTCACCTGCAAAATCTAGACAACCGGCAGCTCTAATTTTAGCAACAGGTTCTGAAGTAAGTCTTGCCGTAGAAGCACAAAAACAACTCGCTACCGAAAATATTGAGGTATCTGTAGTAAGTATGCCATCATGGGACCGTTTCGAGGCACAATCAACCGAATATAAAGAGTCTGTGATTCCTAAACATGTGAAGAAGCGTTTAGCGATTGAAATGGCTACTCCACTTGGATGGGAGAGATATACTGGAGATGAAGGAGATATCCTCGGTATTCACGAATTTGGGGCTTCTGCACCAGGTGAAATTGTAATGAAAGAATACGGGTTCTCAGTCGAAAATGTTGTGAATCGAGTAAAGCAATTGCTTCAATAATCAATAAAGGGGTCGGATTCGGCCCCCTTTTCCATTAAAATATCGATTTCGACAAAACTAGACGATTCTTACTCCGGTTTCAGACAAAAATTACATACTCTTTCGAATATACTATTAAATAATGCATATTTGATAGTGTTAGGAGGAAAGAGGATGAGAGAGTATTACATATATTTAATAGAAGAAGAATTTGCCACTCATTACTTTGGGCGTGAATCACTAATCTATCATTTGTTCTTAGAATATAACCAATCTAAGCAAGAGCGTAAACAAATTTTATATAAACAAATCGAATTTATTACGAGGTCCATTCCAACTTTACGCATCCAACAAAAAATAGAATCAAGCCTTGCTCATTATTCCTATTACCAACGTGAGAGTCATATCCACATTTTAGAATGGAATGAATTTAATAGCTACGCAAAACTAACCATACATAATGATTACATCCATCTACAATCGACTGGAAGCTTTGAGGCGGAAACGGCCTTTTTTGAAATCCTACGTAAATATGATCGGTGTTTTCTAGCGATGGATTTTTCGGCCAATAAATATGGGTGGTTAAATCCAATTAAGGAAAGAAAGTTTGTATAAAGGCTAGGAAAACATAAAACAAATATTGTATAATAGCTATTGGTTTAGTACACTGTAATGAGACAACATGAAGGAGGAAGTTTTTGTATGATGCAAATATGGTTAGCTATCTTACTAATCGTGGTAGCTTTACTTGGCGGCGCTGCATTAGGATTTTTTATTGCACGTAAATACATGATGAATTACTTAAAGAAAAATCCACCAATCAATGAGCAAATGCTAAAAGTGATGATGATGCAAATGGGTATGAAACCATCTCAGAAGAAAATCAATCAAATGCTAAAAGCTATGAACGGTCAAATGGACAAGTAATAGAAAGTTGGACGAGCTAAGTTGCATCCAACTACTACGTTGAGGAAGATGATATATTAAAAAGTATAGTTTAGTGTATCTTACCTCAAAACATAAGTGTAACTTACGTTTTACAATCAAAAACCACTTTATTCTGATGAAAAATTAACCAGAATGGAGTGGTTTTTTGTGTTGTTAGAAGATGTGTTAGAGGAATATTTGTATCACTGTATTAGTAAAAATTTTTCTGAAACGACTATCAAGAACAAAAAGCAAGAATACAAAAGATTAAAAGAATATTTAATAAAGAAAAGAGGAATTATTAGATGTATCTAATATGTAAAGGAGATTAGTGATGGAGTTTGACTTGACTATAAATTCTAAAAGACGATATGAAAACTTTATAAGAAGAGTGTCAGATAGTAAGACGGTTTGGGGATTAAAAAGTGAAGATGGGTGGTGTGTGTGAATCGAACGAATATGAAAATACAGAGGTTATGCTTTTTTGGTCAGATGAAGCATATGCACGACAATGTGCAGTTGAAGAATGGTCGCACTATGAGCCGACATCTTTATCTTTAGAAGAATTTATGAATAATTGGCTATACGGAATGAATCAAGATGGCTTGTTAGTTGGGGTTAACTGGAATGCGAAGTTAATTGGATTAGAAGTAGAACCTTATGAATTATTTAAAGAATTGGAGGAAACATCGGGAAAATAGTATAGTCTTCTTCAACTAAAGGGTGCTTTATTTCAAAATTGCATTCTTCTTCCCGAAATCCTTTAAGGAGGGAAGGTAAATTCGTGAATAAGATTAAACTTTTCTTATAAACATAAGTAATATACAAATTAGAAGAAGGTGTATTATGGTGAAGAATTGTTATCGGTCAATCACCGTCATTTCTTTAAGTTTGGCCTTATTACTTATGACATCGTGTAGTCAGTTACAAAGAAAAGATGAACACAATAATGAGAAAACTCCTCGTGAAGTTTTAGGTTTCTACACAGAACAGGAAGGACCGTTACCGGGGTCTCAGCCTACAGTTGACTCGGAATTCGCCCGTTTAAGCATCATTGCACCTTTTTGGTATAAGCTTGATGAAAAACGTCCAGGCAATCTTATAGAAACCGTTACATCAGATCATAAAAGAAATGTCACTCAAAGTGCACATGATAAAAACCTGAAGGTATATATGGTTGTACATAATCTCTTCTATGAAACTGTGGAGAGAGGCAAGCAGGTAGCGAGTGATGTACTTAATAACGATAAAAACCGGAATGTTTTCATTCAGAACCTACGCAATGAAATAACACAGTTTAATTATGACGGTATTAATATCGACATGGAAAATTTGAATTTGACTGACCGAGATTCCTTTAGTCTGCTGATTGAAAAATTGTCTGATGCTCTGCATCGTGATGGAAAAGAAGTTACGGTTTCAGTCCCGGCAAACACAGGTGATGCCCGTGCTAATCCCTGGTCACCGTGGTTTGATTACGAAAAACTTGGACAATATTCTGATGGGTTAATGATTATGACATACGATGAACATAACCCAAGAACACCACCAGGAGCAACAGCATCAGTTGATTGGACAGAAGCAACGATTCGTTATGCTTTGAACCAGGGAGTATCACCATCAAAAATTTTACTCGGTATCGCAGGTTATGGATGGGACTGGGATACAACAGCAAACAAAGCCGTGTATAGCTCCTATGAACAGATAATGGATCAGAAAAATAAATATAAAGCTGAAGTAATATGGGACTCCAATTCGCAAACACCTCATTTCAGTTACGTTGATCAAGAACAACGTAGCCATCAGGTCTGGTTTGAGAATAGCCATAGTCTGCGGTTTAAGCTAGACCTTGTAGAGAAATATAACTTACGGGGAATCGGGATTTGGCGACTTGGCTTAGAAGACCCAATGTACTGGACAACCATACCCGAGAAAATTAAAGTAAAAAAGTGATGAAATTGCCATCCCTATCCTAAATATGGGTTTGAATCAAGGAATGTTTCAGATGGAATTGAGAAGTTTCAATTCGACCTAACGAGGGCAAGAATCGAAGATCTAGCTGCCAAAAATTCTTGGTGGCTTTTTCTTATTTAGCTAACGGGGCAGTTTAGTTTAATAAACTATATACAACATTTTGGTATTTTGTGGTAAACTTTTCATAAATCTAATAAGAGAGGAAGTTCAGATGAATTATAGTAGTCGTTGGATTGTTGCTCTTATCCTTATGGTGTTTACTATTTTATTGTTTAAAAACGGCATAGATTTATGGTCTCTTGGAACAAATGTTGATGGGGCAGGTACTGGAATATATTTTTTAGGTCTTGAAATAAATGACAGGGTTCGAGAAGAAAATATACCTTTGTATTCAATTGGTTTTTTTATATCAAGCATAGTAGCTTTAATAATTTCAATTGCATTAGTATGTATTAAATTTAGAAAAAGAGAAGGTTAAAAGCTTGTACCAAATTTCGATGGTGTGTTAATCCAAAAAGGATTAATGTACCTTTTTGTTGAAGTTACTCAACTAACGAGGCAGTTTAGTAGAGGTAGGGTTCCGTTTTTATGTAAATATTATATGCAAAGTGGTTTTTGGGAGGTGGAATTGATGAAACGTGCATTAGGGATATTTCTTATTGTTCAAGCTTTACTAACTTACCAAATTATGAATATGCTTTATGACCGTTATAAGATTAGGGAAGAAATGATAGATTGGAACACTGGGGTTACTACAGTATCATATAACATACCTTGGATATATTCATTAAGTTATATCATTCCAATTATCATGTTTATTTTTGGAATATACTTTATTCTGGCAAAGAATTGGAGCATATCTTCAACTAGCGGGTAGATTTACTTCAAGATGGAGTGCAGCCTATTCCTTCTTATTCAAGTAACGGGCAGGTTAGTGGAAGAAGGAACTGTTATGCTTTGGGCTATTTTGGTATCCTTAAATTAGTGCTTCTGAATGAAATGAGTGATAAAAGTGAATGAGTTTAAAATTGCTGGTAACCAGGGGTTTATACAAATTGAATTAAACGAAGTGTATGGTTATCCTAATGAAACAAGTTATTTGGGCGGTTATGATGTTAAAGGCAAAATCGACATAAAGAGTGGAAATTATTTTGTTAAAGATGCTGAAATATGGTTTTCCACTGGTCAGGTATATCAGTTCTTCATTCAGTTGCAGAAATGTTATAGCGAATTAAAAGGTAGTGTTACCTTTTCAGAATCGGATGATAATCTGAAAATCGAACTTAATTTTAATAGGTTTGGTCAGATAAACATTCAAGGATATTTTCAGGAAGTGGCACACCAAGAGAATATTCTACATTATGAGTTTGAAAGTGAACAAAGTTATTTAGCCTCAACATTACGCCAGTTGAATAGTATTGTTGACCATTATGGCGACTTAAAAGGTAAAAAATAAGTTATTCCTTATTGTGCTAACGGGGTGCAAGATTTGAATATCAGAGCTGTCGTATGGGCAGCTTTTTCTTGTTGTACTAACGGAGCAGGATAGTTTAATAAGAACTTGAAACTTTACAATAATCCATAACGTCCATTTAAGTAAAGGAGGCAAGTTTAATGGCAAAAATAAAATTGGTTTCTGTACTCTTGTTATTTTCTTTTTTCTTAATAGGGTGCCAAAACAATACCCTAAGCCTAAGTGATGATGTTAAAAGTATCGAGGTGTATGAATGGGGCAGTGATGAACTGGTCACCACTATTGATGAAAAAGAATTTATTGAAGAACTTGTAAAAGAGTTAGTTAATGCCAGAACATCCTCAACAGCATCTATGGACTTTGAGTCACCTGACTATGAAGTGCATTTTAATAATGATGGAGAAACGCTATTTAAAATGGGCTATTATAAAAAAGTTATGAATTTAGATGTAGAAGGTCTATATTGGGATTTTAGTGAAGATATAATGTACAACGTGGAACTTCAGTTACCATTTGAATAACCTTGCGTTCTTTCACAAACGGGTGCTTTCCTTAAAGAAGGAGAAGCATCCTTTTTTGTAGAAGTTATTGTGCTAACGGGGCAGGTTACTTGAAGAAGGGGTTTAAAACAAGAATATAGAAATACAAGTAGGAGATTATTTTTTTAGGGGGTAAGTAAAATGAAAAATAAAAATAATTTTAAAATGATAAACTGGGTAATTTTCACAATCATTGTATTGGTGGGTGTTGTTACTACAGTGATTACGTTATATGACTTAAATAGTACAACACACACTACTTTAGGTGATGAAGGACAGTCTCGTGCGGAATTCCGTTGGGGCTTTTTACACACAATCATTTCAGTTGCTATACTTTTAATTTCTTCTTTTTTAGCTTTAGGTTGGAAACGATTATTTCCTTTTAACGTACCTATTGCAATAATAATAGCCGGTTTTTGTTATGAACTATTTTTCCTTACATTCACGATTGGATGGGTCGGTTTTCTAGGGATGTTTGGTTTTTTTATTGCATTCCTAATTGGGGTAATCTTAATAGTATCTTACTCAGTTCTCAATGTTCTTGAAAGTCGCAAGACCAATAAAATTTAACTGGCTAGATCTTCAACTACCATGAAAATAAACTTCTCTAATTACAAAAAGAGACAACATCAAAGAAGACCCTCCTAATTCGTAAAAAAAAGAGAGCTGCTACTCATTAATCTATAGATTGATAAACTGTGTTAAGAACCATTATAGACATCTTAGGATATTTTCAATCTCTGTGGTGAAGAGCTGATTTTTGCGATTCATGGATGGCTAACGGGTGCGATGATCCAAGAAGGATTTTCGCATATTTTTGTTGAAGTTATTTTACTAAAGGTACAGTTTTGTTTAATAAGAAATATTTATAATTGCTTTTCATACGGTGGGGGGGTATAGTTTACTTAAAGGAGGTTAATAAATGCGCAATAAATATAATGTAGGTATACTACTATTTGATTATGTTGATGTTTTAGATTTCACTGGACCTTATGAAGTTTTTAACTTAACTACTTATAATGATAACGATGTAAAAAAACTCTTCTCTAACAATTTAGAAGATAAACCTTTTATGGTAAGTACAGTTTCTAAAGATGGAAAGCAAATAACTGCACATAACGGGTTAAAAGTAAAGCCTGATTACAGTTTTTCTGATGCACCAACATTTGACATCATCATTGTTCCTGGAGGTCCGTTAAAGGCATTAAAATTAGTAGAGAGTAATAAAGAAATAATAACTTGGATTGAAAACTATAAAGACAAGATAGTAGCATCTGTGTGTACTGGAGCATTTTTCTTAGGCCAAGCTGGAATTCTTAACGGAAAAAAAGCGACTACAAATCGGGTAGCCTTAAATTTGTTAGAAAGAAGTTTCCCAGAAGTAGAAGTTATTAGAGGAGTAAAGTATGTAGATGAAGGAAATATTATCACTTCAGCGGGTATATCCGCAGGAATTCAGATGGCATTGCATGTAGTTAGCAAATTATTTGACGAAGAGACAGCTAAACGAACTGCTCATACAATTGAATTAGATTAAGTTGGAAATATGAGGAATTTAATAAGAAAAAGAAATCATTTTCTTAATGAACAAACAGGTGCGATGATCCAAGAAGNNCTAACGGGGCAGTTTAGTTTAATAATTATAATTTTATTTTTACAATTTTTTCTTGCGTTTTATAATAAAAGTATTCTTTCAAATGGGGTGAGTGGAATGTCTTTCCGTATTGTTCGAAGTAATTAGTTTTCGGGTTGAAAAAAACACGTACCAGCTATAAAGGGAGGAGTCTGCCCTTTTTTCGGAAACTAGAACTTGGAACAGTGTAGGTTAGTCATTCTAATTATGTAGCCAAGTCACTGTGATGTTTCTTTGCATTTTTACATTTGAAAGGTAGGTTCATATAAATGAATGAATTAGAATTTTATGATAAGGTCGGAAAAATAAATGGCTGGGATTTTAGTAAATTACAAGTCACAACCGAAGGTGTTAAGTGGGATTTTTACGAAGAAGTAACGAAGAGGTGCAAAAGTTCAGATATTCTCTTGGACGTTGGCACTGGCGGAGGAGAAAATGTATTAAGAATCGCTTCTTCATTGCTTTTCCTGGTTGGAATTGATTTATCAAGCGGAATGATGGAAACGGCTCAATCCAATCTTAAAAATTCAGAGGTGTTAAACGTTCGGTTTTCCCAAATGTCTTCTGATAATTTACAATTCCCTGCTGGTTTTTTTGATGTCATCTCAAGTTGCCACGCACCGTTTGTTTCAACCGAAATAGCCAAGGTATTAAAAAGCGGCGGAATTTTTTTAACGCAGCAAGTGAGCGAAGATGACAAATTAAATTTGAAGACAGCTTTTGGACGGGGACAAAATTCTGGAAAAGTCGATGGGGCGTTAAAAGAAAGATATATAAAAGAACTGAAAGAAGCGGGTTTTACTGAAGTTCAATCTTTTGAATATGATGCTATTGATTACTATCAAAGACCAGAGGATCTAATATTCTTACTCAAACATACACCAATCATTCCTGATTTTGGTCACGGAGAGAACGACTTTGGTATTCTGAGTGATTTCATCGAAAACAATCGAAACGAAAAGGGAATTCGAACAAATTCCAAAAGGTTCCTGATAATAGCTAACAAATAAATTACAACAGACAAGTTGCTTTTGGAAAAGTTGAATAGAAAGGTTCGTCTTTTGACGACCTTTTTTTGTGCGAGTAAACAGAACTTCAGAATGTTTACTCCGTACACTAGATTGTGAAAGAATGTACTTAAAGTAACGGGTGCCATCCTTAAAGAAGGAGAAGTACCTTTTTTTGTAGAAGTAATTGTACTAACGAATGCAGGTTAGTTTAAAAGCGAGTAACGTTTAATAATATTTCACGTCAAATCGTAAAGGGGGATTTTTAATGGGAAGAATATTCTTGTTTTTAGGGATATTAATTTGTTCCTTACTTTGGCTAGTTAGTCGGCCTTCTGGGCGAACCGGAAGACTTTAAAGTAATAATTGAAAGTAAATTATAGGGGGGATGAGATGAATAAGTTAGGATTTTTTTCTTTTCTAATGGTTATTGCCAGTATTATTTCATTTTTAATTTTAAGAGGACCTAATACGAATTTGTTGATGGCTATTATCATTCTAGGGACACTTTCGCTATTGGGTATTGTATTTGAGGTGCTATCAATGAAGTGGTTGTCAGGAATAGTGGGTGGTTTTTTAAATGGAGGAGTCTTGGTTTTTGTATTTTTCCTAGTGTTAGCAAGAGGAATTGCTGGCTAGGTTTTCCATCTATATATTCCACTTAATGGTGCTTTCCTTAAAGGAGGGGAAGTGCCTTTTTTGTAGAAGTAATTGTACTAACGGAGCAGGCTAGTGCAACAAGAATCAAAAAAATAACACTTGATAATTTAAAATAAAAATCACATAATAAGACAAAAAATATGTATGAAAGAGGACTTTAATATGAACAACCTAACAAAAATGAAAATATCTAAGCCTGTAAATGAAGTGTTTGAAGCCTTTGTTGACCCTGCAAAAATTGGGAACTTCTGGTTCTCCACCAGTTCTGAAAGATGGGAGCAAGGAAAGATAATTACATTGAGATATTATGAATATAATGCTGAAGTTCTTATAGAAGTAAAAGAAATTGAGCTAAATAGTGAAATTGTGTTTCAATGGGGTGCAAATGGAGAGGGGCATATTGTTACCATTACTCTGAATGAGTTAGATGAATGTAGTACCATTGTTGAAATCAATGAGGAAGGGTTTAACGAAAATGACGCTGATTTCATAAGTCAAATTTTAGATAATAAAGAAGGATGGGTCTTTATGTTGACTAGTTTGAAGGCATATTTAGAATTTGACGTTAATGCATTGAGAACCGGGCTTGTTAAATGAAAACTAGGAGCCAATTGGCTCTTTTTTTTGTGAAATTCTTGATGAACAAACAGGGTATCTCCTATAAGATGGGATTGCGGCGGCAATCCTTTTGTTATTTAACTATATTGCAGGTTTGTTTTAGTAAACAAAAGATTTAAAATAAAAAGAGAGTGAACGACAAAGGAGCTTGGAATAAACATGAAAAATGAGAACAAAATAATTTCTATCTACCAAGACTTATTGGAGGCTTGGAACAAACAAAGCGCTCATGGAATGGCGGATCTATTCGCTGAAGATGGAGAACAAATTGGTTTCGATGGCAGTCAGTCAATTGGAAGGGCTGAGATATTCGCTCACTTAGAGCCTATCTTTAAACACCACCGTACTGCACGATTTGTAAGTAAAGTTAAAAGTGTTAAATTTCTGTCTGATAAAATTGCTATTTTGCGAGCTATTGTAGGTATGGTACCTCCAGGACAATTTGACATCAATCCGAGTGTAAATACACTCCACACGCTCGTAGTTCAAGAAGATGAAGGTAATTGGAAAATCAAGTTGTACCAGAACACTCCAGCTCAGTTTCATGGAAGACCAGAGTTAGTTGAACAAATGACAGAAGAACTAAGGCAATTGCTTTAATTGCAAAATGTTATGTATAAACGGGATCATTTTACTCAGCTTTAAGCTAATGCCAAAAGTAAGTCTGTGAAGAAATATACTTAAAGTAACGGGTGCATTACTTTAAGAGAGATAATGCACCCGTTATTCAGCTAATAGGACAGGTTAGCTGTACAAGTTATAAATTTAATGGTTTATAGTTATAGAGCATTTCTTTGAATGAGGAATGCTTTTTTTTGCTTAAAACAAAAAACTGCAATAAAAATGTTATTCAAATTAATAAAAATTTATTGAAAAACAATAAAATATATATTAAAATCAAAATCAGAATAAATAAGTGAGGTGCTTTTTATAGAAAGAGTAACAACGTTATTTATAAAAATAGCTGTTATTCTTTTAGGAGTCCCAGTTCTTGCTCTGTGGGTAGCAAAAAAGAAAATGAGCGTAACAAAACTTTCGGAGAAGGTTCGAATAACAATGGCGAACCTTTCTATATTGAAAATGGAAAGGCAAAAGCGATTCGATTATCCACTTTAGAGGCAATTTGTAAGGCTTTAGAATGTCATCCTGGAGATATTTTAGAATACAAAAAAAGACAGTTAAACATTTTGGAGGAAACTTAATATAACAATTATTAGGGGAGGTATAATTATGGACATTAACAATTTGATTATTGAAAATATTGCTAACCCTCATGAGCTGGAGAGAATGTATAGAAAAGACCCGAAAGGTTTTAAAAAGTCATTCTCACATGCATGGGAACAAAATCCTGATTCTCAGGTTCTTGGTGTTTGGCATGAAAGATTGCATTTCAAGGAGACGGCAAATACAGAAAAATCTTCCTTGCTTCAAAAAGGTTTCTTATTCATTGGCATTTTAGCCATTCTGTCCGGGATAAGCACCAGGATCATTTTCCATTTTGTCGAACAGGAAGCAATTGCTCCAATTAACCTGGCTTTTGGTATAATTCCCTTTATTGCTGCCTATTTTGTTTACAATAATACTCCGAAAAAAAGTGTTATTTATTCCCTTGCAGCGTTGTTCCTAATTTCCGGGTTTTATCTTAATATGCTGCCATTAAATTATAAAGACAGTATTATCCTTGCTTATTTACACCTTCCCATATTCTTATGGGTATTGGTAGGGCTTGCATTTACAGGAAATGAATATTCAAAAGGCAGTACAAGATTAGCCTATATTAAATTTAATTTGGAATATTGTATTCTCTACGCCAGTATGGCAGTTAGCGGAATGGTACTAGCAGCATTAACTATGCAGTTATTTAGCTTTGTTGGCTTGGATATAGAAGACTTCTATTTTAGTAATGTCGTTATATTTGGTGCAGCCGCTCTCGCTATTGTGGCTGCATACCTGGTATCAATGAATCTTAAACTTGCTAAGAATATTACACCATATATAACTAAAATTTTTAGTCCTCTTGTCTTGGTCACATTGTTGGTCTATCTTATAACGGTTATATGGGTCGGGAAAAATCCATTCTTGGACCGCAATTTCCTGATAGCCTTCAACGGAATACTCCTTGGTGTATTGGCCGTTACCATATTTTCCATTATCGAGAGCGATTCAGACGAGAAAAAGAACATATCAGATTATATAAATCTTGCCTTAATTGTTCTTGCGCTTATCATTGACAGTTCGGCTTTGTCTGCCATCGTGTTCAGACTTTCTACTTATGGGATTACGCCTAATAGACTTGCTGTTTTAGGAGTAAACATACTTATCTGGGCAAATTTAATTTGGATTATGCTCTCCTATTTGCGTTTTCTACAAAACAAATCCGGACCTTCAACTATCCAAGATGCCGTCACTAAGTATTTGCCGGTCTATGGACTTTGGGCAGCCTTCGTTACATTTACTTTTCCTATAATTTTTAATTAGAAAGGCTCTGTTAATGTAACGAAAAGCTAATCTTCTATAACATATAAAATCTTTAGAGCCAATATTATGGAGCTTTTTATACAGAGTTGAATAGTTTTGGCTTATTTCATTACTAAAGTTAAAAAGAGGATATTCAAACTAGAAGACATAATATATTGTTGAAACTGGATTCTTTAAAATATGTCCAGTTTCATGTGCCCCAACGAAAAAGGACTTCATGAAAATCACTACTGCCTTTCGATGCCACCGACAATCCGCAGGAGCCGGCTGCTTGGTCGGCCATGACTCAATCAGCAGGCTATGTGATCGGTGCAACTGGCCCCCTTATTCTTGGCTGGATTCACGATGCGACGAATAGCTTCTCATCAGCAATAGTCGGGCTAATTGTAATTAATGTAATGATGATAGTTGTGCTGACTGTCGCCACTACCATAAAAAGAAAACAACAATCGGAATAAATCAATCGCAATTATAAAATATCATAATT
This sequence comes from Bacillus sp. JJ1533, assembly GCF_036965045.1. Lineage (NCBI taxonomy): Bacteria > Bacillati > Bacillota > Bacilli > Caryophanales > Bacillaceae > Bacillus > Bacillus sp. JJ1533. The sequence goes on from NZ_JBALOV010000035.1 coordinate 354,475, forward strand.
TTAGTAGACTTAAAACTTAAAAAAGGAGCATAAAAAAATACCTAAAGGTAAACTTGTTTTTAGATTTTGTGAAATATTTACTTAAGCTAAAGGGTGCGATAGTCCAAGAAGGATTCTCGCATATTTTTGTTGAAGTTAATGAGACAATAATATATGAAAGGATTGATTATTATTCAATTTAGATATTCTGGATTTTTTGTTTCTTTGATTGGTTTGTTATTCTTAACTGCTTGTGGAACATCAATTTATGAGGAGTTGGGTGTTGATGGAGAAAACGTGCCCTCTTTTAAAGTGGTTGATAGAATTGAAAATAAAAGGTTCGTTCAATTGAACTTTGTAACGGAAGGTTCAGGGGAAGAAGATGCTAAGCAATCTATAGCTGATTCATTTGAAAGTCTTAAAGAAGAGTATAATGGAGTAGCTATAGAGATGACTGATAAGGATGGAGAAGATTGGTATGGCGTGTTTATCAAAAATAAAAATTTTATTGATGACTTGGAACACCGTGCTGACTCAGAAGATTTAACAGAAGGTGAAAAAAAACTAAAGAGTTTAAATGATAGTTATGAAAATCCACAATACCCTATTATAGAATTTTCTATAGAGTCTATTTTAGATTAATAGCATTTGATGTGAATAAATAATAAATTTTCTGTTCAACTAAAGGGTGCTTTAATAAAAAATATCAAAAGGTGATCTAATTATGAGTATACAAGTCAAACTAAAAGATATTATTGAGGAAATGGAAATACAGTTTGAAGAATCACGTTCCTTACTAAATATTAAAACGGGTGAAATAGTGATAGTGACCTCGGATGACCTGAGAGCTGCTGAGGACGAACAACCATTTGATCATTTACCCGAATGGGAACGTGAAAATAGAATGCTGGCAATTGATGTGGTGGAAAACTTTGAAAATTATATAGATTTACCTACTAAATATGATGTGAATGAATATGAGATAATAGAAAACTTTTGCCTAACAGTGAGTGATCAACGAAAGCAGGATTCTTTATTTAAGGCAATTAAGGGAAAGGGTGCCTTTAGAAGATTTAAGGACAAAATTATAGATTATGGATTAGAATACCAATGGTATTCATACCGAGACGAGTGTTATAAACAAATTGCGATTGAATGGTGCCGGGAAAATAAAATAGACTTTATTGAATAGAGTAACAGGAGGTGATTACTAAAATAAATGGTAATCACCTTTTATTATTGAACTAAAGGTCAGGTTAGTAGAAGTAGGAATTAGCTTATTATCTATATCACAGAAGGACAATAATGCAAAAAAATGATCGATCAAGAATAAGAGATTATTAACCATAAATGCAATCTTTTTCCAATAATGGTGAAATATACGTTACTATTATTTAAAGTATAACTTTTAATGGGAAAGGAGTTTTAAAGGTGAAAAAAGAGAGTGATCATTTATATTTCATCGATAATATAAAAATAGCTTTAATTATGCTTGTAGTAGCTCACCATGCTGGACAAGCCTATGGACCAGGTGGTTGGTGGTATTTTTTGGATGATGAATCTATCAACTGGTTGGGCAGGTTTTTCTCTGTAAATGCAGCATTTTTTATGAGTATGTTTTTCTTTTTATCAGCCTATTTTCTCCCTCAATCAATTGCGAGAAAAGGGCCGAAACGGTTTTTAAAAGAACGGCTTATTAGAATTGGTATTCCATTGCTACTGGGATTTCTAGTGATAATTCCTATTCTGATGTATTTATATTACATTAATTTCAGAGATTATGAACCCATCTCATTTTTTTCATACTATGTTAATATATTTTTTGGACTTGGTAATGAACCCACGAATTGGTCTGGTCCATCATGGCCTGATATGCAATTTGGCCATTTATGGTTTTTAGAGCATTTACTTGTGTATGCGGTTGTGTTTTCAGTCTGGACCTTCTTTACATTTAGGAAATCCACAAATATATTTGATGGAAACATTAAGTTTTATCAGATTCTCTCCCTGTGGTTGGTAGTTAGTTTAGTGACTTTTATTACAAGGATATGGTTTCCTATTGATCATTGGACAGCTTTTTTAGGATTAATTCAAACAGAATTTGCACATGTACCACAGTATGTGAGTTTTTTTTGTTTAGGCATTATGGCCTATCATCGCAAATGGTTTTTAACTTTGAGTGCGAGAGCAGGATACATCTGGCTTAGTATTGGAGTATTAATAGTAACCATTTTGTATTCTGGAGGAAATACGGTAGATCCTTTTCTTTTAAAAGGGGGGCAAAACTTCGGTTCGTTGGCTCGATCATTAATTGAGACGTTACTGTGTATTTCGCTTGTAATCGGTCTTCTAATATTATTTAGAGAAAAAATTAACGGCACTAATCGTTGGTCTAAGATGTTATCAAACAATGTATTTGTTGTTTATTTCATCCATGTCCCAGTAGTTGTCTTCCTTCAATATACATTGAATGACCTACCAATATCAGTCTGGACTAAATTTCTTATAACGACATTTTTAGGAATTATTCTAAGTTTTTTGCTAAGTCATTTTGTATGGCGAAAGATACCATACCTCAAAAAAATGATGTGAAAGATATAATATTTAAATAAATGAAATGTGAAAAGGGGAAAAGCCAGCATTAATGCATGCTTTTGTCTTAGCTGAATAATGATGTATCATAAAATAATATGGTTCTTGTTCAACTAAAGGGTGCATTAGCACAATAAGAAACAAAATAATTAGCCTAAATATGCAGGGTTTTATTCAATGCTTGCGTATTTTAGGCTTTCTTATATTCGTTAAAGATATTGCCTTTAACGGCATTTTCTAAGTGCTAAATACATATTAGTAGCTCCGGCTGTAAAGGAAAAGTGAAATTTTTAAATTGTACCACTTTTTAAACGTACTTGAAATTTCCTTTCCATAAAATTACCAAAATATGCTAGTATTAATTTACAGTAGTATGAACTTTAAGTGTTGAATAAAGCGGTGAGCGATATGACAGAAGAATCACAAGTAAATAGTGAACACCTTATTACTTCTCAACCATTGTATGAAAAAGAACTAGAAAATTTAATTTTTAAATACGATCCTGAATTACGCTTTTTAGCTTATAAGTATGTGAGGGATTGGATATTAGTTGATGACATAATGCAAGAAGTGTATTTAAAAGCTTTCTTATATATTAATACGTTTGAAAAGAGATCAACTATAAGGTCCTGGCTTTATAAGATTACTGGTAATCAGTGTATTGATTATCTTCGAAGTCAAAAAATCAAAAATGTTATTCCAACCGAAAATCTTAATGAAATAAATCTATTAAGCTCTGAGTCGGCAGAATTTGAGGCTTTACAGAACTTTGAAAAGGATATTCTTTTGCAAGCTGTTCATTTATTACCTACGCACTATAGGAAACCAATTATTCTTTATCATTATAAACATCACACTTATAAGGAAATTTGCAAAATATTGAATGAAGATATTGGTACTATTAAAAATAGAATTTTTAGGGGCAGACGTTTGTTAAAAGAGAACCTAGAAAAAAAGCAGTATTGAATTTGTTTTATATTGGGGGGCTTTGATGTTATTAAGGAAATTTATAGGATTTGTTTTAACCACTCTTTTAACTGGATTATTTCTTAACCTTTTTTTTGCAATGATGGATGGCTTTGATAATTATAATTTATATGCTGCTCTTGGTGTTCTGCTTGTTGCTGCGGCTCCATTTATACTTCTTATTGGCTCACCAGTATCTGTCTTATCTGATTATCTAACTAAGAATTTAAACGGCAAACAAAGATATAAAAAAGCATTTTTAATTCATATTATTTTTGGTCTAATTATTGGTTTAGTTCTATCTTTCTTTTTTGAACATTTACTTCTTATTGTAA